>CANIHR010000220.1 GCA_947467185.1 Bryobacterales bacterium | reverse complement strand
TGTAGGCGGCCATTCCCGGAACATTGGGAAGACCTCTGTCTTGTGCGGCATCCTCGCGGGACTCCCCGAACTCAACTGGACCGCCATCAAGATCACCCAGTATGGCCACCACCACTGTTCCCGCGACGATGAAGCCTGCCATTGCTTTGACCCCAAAGAACCCGTCGCCATCACGCAGGAGCCTTCACCCGACCCGAGGAACGACTCCGGGCGCTATCTGGTCGCTGGTGCGAGTCGCTCTTTCTGGCTGAAGACCCCGACAGGGCATCTGGCGTCGGGACTGGCTCTGTTGCGCGAAGTGGTTGTGACGTCGAAAAATGTCATCATCGAGTCCAACTCACTGTTGGGGTTCCTCCGGCCTGACCTCTACGTGATGGTTGTTGACGGGGCAGTTGCTGACTTTAAGGCCTCAGCCACACGCTTTTTTGACCGAGCCTCGATGGTAGTGCCAACCTCGACGGCACCGCTCGCCTGGCCAGAAATTCCGCCCAGCCTTCTCGCGGACCGGCGCATTCTCCCGGCGCTGGCCCCCGATTACAGCAGCCGGCAACTTGTCGAAACAATCCGGGCTCACTATCTAAAGCTTTCGCTCCCTTCCGCCGATTAACTGAGCGGATGACGGCTCAACTACTGGAACGGCCTGTGGTCGCGGCGCAGGCGAATATCGATCCGCGGTCTGGCAAGTACCTGACCTTTCGACTTGGCAGAGAAGAATTTGGCATTCAGGTTCTCCACGTCCGGGAGATCATGGGCGTGCAGGATATTACCGGGGTCCCCGGCATGCCGGCTCACCTGAAAGGCGTGATCAACCTCCGAGGCAAGATAATCCCGGTTGTAGATCTCCGGGTGAAGTTCGCGTTCCCGGAAGCACCTTTTGAACAAACAACTTGCATTATTGTTGTTCAGGTAATTCAGGATGGCCAGCAGGCGCTCATCGGCCTGATTGTCGATGGCGTTTGTGAGGTCCTGAACTTCGCGTCCGCCGATATTGAGAACGCCCCGGATTTCGGTGAGGACATCGATACCCCGTTCGTATTGGGAATCGCCAAGTACAAGGGTACGGTCAAAATCCTGCTGAAAATCGAAGATGTCCTCACCCTGCAGGAACTACGCGGGATCGAAAACCTGGTCCAGTAATTCGCCTTAGTGGACCGTGCGGTAGGGCTCTGTGGCTGTCGTAATGGACCATTTCGGGGCCACTGCGTCGTTCGCCACCTTCAGGATCCCGGCGGCAACACCCCGGTCTACTGAGGCCATATTCTCGTAATCCAGCTTTTGCCATTCGTCGTCCGGGGCATGGTAGCCGTCATACTCGTACGCAACCACGGCGGTATGGGAGACGACTCCGGCTAGTGCGAACGCGTAGTTATCGCTGCGGGCGAAGAACGCATCAGCATCGGCCTTTTTGTAGACGTTGACGCCCTCCGCCTTCGCGCCCTCGGCCATCCTCTCCGGCAGGTCCGAGTAAGAGGGCCCGGTGAATGAGAATTCCTTGATCCGCGCTCCTTCCTTGTCGTCGGTCCGGCCCATCTGCTCCAGGTTCACTTCCGCCACGGTCTTCGCCAGCGGCACTAACGGGTGACGCGTGTAGTAGAAAGCCCCCAGCAAACCCTTCTCCTCGCCAAACAGCGTCAGAAAGAGGATGCTTCGCTTTGGATGGGCAGGCAGTTTCGCCATTGCCTGAGCAATCTCTACCACCGAAGCGGTCCCCGAGGCGTTGTCGTTCGCACCGTTGAAGATCTGGTCCCCACTGCCCGGACGCCGTCCCACATGGTCATAGTGTGCCGTCAGAATGACGAACTGGTCGCGCAGCGCCGGGTCTGAACCCTGCAAAATACCACCCACATTCCGAACTGTCGCCGGTTCAATCTTTGGCGCTTCGCTGTGCAACGAAAGCTTTAGGTTCTGCGCGGAAGTAATTGTATTAAAAGCATCTTCATTGCCGATTCTAAGCACCGGTGCCTGTCCCGATTCCGCATCGTCCAGGTAAGTCGACAGGCTCCGTCCCTTCCTCTTCGCCACCAGCAGTATCAGCTTCGGCTGGCGACCCTGCAACCGGGTGAGTCCCGCTTCGGTGCCATAGACGTTGGCCGCACCGATCACAACCTTACCCCTGACCTCGGGCAGTTCACCCTTCTCCGGCAGCGCAGTCACCGCGACATCCGTCAGGTCCAGCGCCGTCAGACTCCGCACCGAGGCAGTGTCCGGCGCCAGTTCCAGTGCTTTCTCCCCGGTTACGAGCCTCACCGACAACTTTTCCGGATTCGGAGTGATCTGGGCAAAATGCGCTTCCTGAAAAAAGCTGCCACCCGGCCCGATCGGTTCTAATCCCGCCTTGCGAAACTGCTCACCCAGATACTCCGCCGCCTTGTCCAGCCCCGCAGATGGTGTGTTCCGCCCTTCCAGTTCATCGGAGGCGAGGTACGACACCTTCGCCTTGAGTGACTCTGCCGAAATCAGCCCCAGACCCTGGGCACCCAGCACGCTTGCCAGCGCCAGGCTGGCAGCAATCAGTTTCATGCAAGAGCCTGTGCCGTTTCCTTAGCCTTGTCAAAAAGGAAGCCGATGTCGCTGCCGCACCCGAGGAACTTCATACCGCGTTCTTTCCAGAAATTTGCCAGACCCACCGTACGCGTCTGGGTTCCGGGTGCGATCCCGTACTTTTCGCAGGTCTCCCGGATTTTATCCATGGCATCCACCATGGTCGGATGCTGGAAGTCGCCCGGCACGCCCATGGAAATCGACAGATCGGCGGGTCCGATCATAACCGCGTCAATCCCGGGCACCGACAGAATCTCGTCCCGAGCCTCCACCGCACGGCGGCTTTCGATCTGCAGCACCGTCAGCGTATTCGAGTTCACGTGCTCAATAATCTCCGAGAACGACTTCGTCTCGTAATCCACCTGCGGCGGCATCAAGCCATAGCCGCGCACCCCGACGGGCGGAAATTTTGTCCAGCTGAGCGCCGTTTCCAGCAACTTCGGATCTTCCATTCGAGGGAAGATGATTCCCTGCGCGCCACAATCCAGGGCCCGGGCCACCAGCGAATATTGCAGGTCCGCTACCCGGACAATCGGGCTGAGTCCGGCCAGATTGGATACCCGGCAGATGTCGTTGATGGTCTCCAGGTCGAAATTGCCGTGCTCGCCGTCAATAAAGGCCCAGTGGAAACCAGCTGCTGCCAGAAGGCGCGGAATCTCCGCGGAACGCAACTGTCCAAAATTGAGGCCAAGCTGTAATTTGCCGGCCTTGAGGGCCTGGCGAACGGTATTGGGACGCATACCGACCACAATACCGCGTCAGGCCTGCTTTTCGGAGTGCCCCAGGCTTTTTTCCGGTGCCACGATGTCTCTCACCCGGCGTTTCAATTCCTTGATCTCCGGGAACCCGCCGTCCGCCGCACGCGACCACAGCACTTCGCTGCCGCTGCGGACCTCAAACACTCCACCTGTCCCGGGAATCAGGGCCACCTCGCCCAGCTCATCCTGAAAAGTGGTGAGTAGTTCCTGGGCCATCCACGCAGCACGCATCAGCCAGCGGCACTGCGTACAATACTCGATCTCGACTCGGGGCTTCATCAGTTAAAGGGCTTATATCTCAGGTACTTCTTCGGGTTTTCTCGAAAGTCCTTCATCATGAGGGTCAGCTCTCTCAGCGATCCGTTCAGGGCCTCGTAAAGGCGAGGATTCGTCAAAAGCTCCGGTCCGGTTCCGGGCCCTTTCGTCAATTCATCCAGCATATGGTTCGATGCCTGAACCAACGCGGCTACCCTGCGGTATGCCGCGTCATCACGCAGCAACTGGCCGGAAGTTCCCTTTCCCTGATTGATCGCCGCCAGCGTTGCATGTAACTCCCGCAGTGAATGAACCAGGTCGTTGTACTGCTGGTCGCTTGCGAACAAATGTCCAGCCGCACCCTCACCGCTCTGAATCTCAGCCAGCGTCTTATCCAGGCGTCCCAGCGGCAAGCGGACCTTGTTGTATAGTTCGTCGGTGAAGAGGGCCTGCCCGATAGGGTTCTTCGGGGAAACCATGGCGTGCAGCGACTTCTCGAACGCGGTTACCTGGCCCAGGATCTGCACGTACTCGGTATCTCCCACGATGAACCGTCCCACGGGCGTCGTCGGGGAGGAGATCTCCTGAATCACCTGATCGATATCCCGCAGCCGCGTCTCGAACGCCCGAACCAGATCCGCCCGATCTTCTGCTTGCTTCAGTGGCTCACTCGTCAGCGTATTTCCGGCCCGGACTACAATCGGGCTCTTTCCTTCAGCGATGGAAACAAATCCCGGGCCCACCAGCGTGTCGGTTGAAATGCTTGTAATCGAGTCCGTCGGAATCATCGGAAGGTACTGAGTGCCGATCTTCATATCCACCCGAACGACGCGCTGTGGATCCAGTAAACCGGAAAGCTCCACCTTCGAGACCGAGCCTACCGGCAGCCCACTAACCCGCACTTCTGAATTGGTTGAGAGACCTGTGGAATCGGGCAAATAGGTGTAGAGCGTGGTTCGCGAGATGTTAAATCCCTTGCTCAGGCCTGACAGCAGGAGGATCAAGGTAACCGTGATGGCCACGCCCGCCCCAACCACGGCCAGAACCCGCAGGTTGCCGTTTCGACTCGGTCTTATTTCCAGCTCAACGGTATCGGGCACCTGCCGCCAGTGTACCAACGCCGGGAAATGTTAGACTACCCAATCAAAGTCATGAAATCGCTTTTTGAAGTCTTCTACCAGCCTGGGAAACTATTTGAGAGTCTCCCGGAACGCCGTGGCGCGTGGGTTGTCCCCATGATCGCCGGCATTATCGTCATGGTCATCATCACGGCGTTGACCGTCAATCTGATCGGCATGCGCGAAATCATGCGCCAGCGCCTCGCGACTTCCAATCTGTCTCCCGAGCAACTCCAGGCCGCCATGGCGAATGCCGACAAGCCGGTCCAGGTCTACGTCAGTTACGCTGCTGCCGCTATCGCCACTCCGCTCACGCTGCTGGTTGTCGCGGGCGTCCTCACGGCGTTTGGCATGATGACCAGCCGTACCCCAAAGTTCGGTTCGATGCTCGCGATGGTTTGCCTCAGTTTCTTTCCTTATTGGCTTGTTACGGGGGCCATGGCTGCCGCGATTATTCTGGCCACCCCGGACCGATCATCTCTCGATGTGAATAACATCGTCGCCACAAACATCGCCGCTTACGTCGATCGTAATACCGTGTCGAAGGGCCTGTACAGCCTCCTGGGTTCACTGGACGCCCTCAGTTTCAGTCTCATCTGGCTTCTGGCCTACGGTTTCGCCAAACTGACAAAGGCCAGCGTCTTCTTTGGCCTTATGGCCATCGGCCTGCTCTGGGCCTTCTACGTCATCATGAAGATGGGTGCCAGTCTGCTTTTCTAAGGAACCCTTCACCGCCGACCCTACATATGGTGCCGCCCCGCTAAGCCGGCACCATATGGCCATTGACTTCACTGCCACTCGACTCTAAACTGGTGGCTGAGGTTCGTGCAATGTCACTCCGCCCCACCCGGTTGAGTCATCGTCGAAATTCCGCGCTGTTCACCCGGCCGACTGCAAGGCTGCGCGAGGTGCGCCTTCTCAAGTAGTCTTCTGACCAGAACGGCTGTTTCCACTTTTCGCGCCATCCCTCACGCCCTTTTTTCACTTTTTTTCCCGGCAGATTGCCGCCTCTGTAATACCCCCCTGCACCGCATGACCCGCATTCCGGTCTGCGAGGCATGCCTCACGGCCCCGGTTCCACTCGAAGCCGAACACTTCTGTACCGTCTGTCGGACCCCTTTCCTGAATCCGTGGCCGCTGGACGAGCAGGGCGTCTGCACCGCCTGCCGCGCCGGTCTTCGCGGTTTCGACCGTGCTTCCAGCTTCGGTTTTTACGAAGGCTCCCTGCGCAGCCTGATACACCTCTTTAAGTACTCCGGTATGAAACCGCTCGCGCCCTGCCTGGGGCGTTTTCTGGAACGAGCTATCCCGGTGGATGAGGCGTACGACCTTGTGGTTCCCGTTCCGCTTCACTGGCGCAGGAAATGGCAACGCGGCTTCAATCAGGCCGAACTCCTGGCGCGTCATCTGGCTCGGCGCCGCCAGCTTCCAATGATGAACGCACTTCGCCGCCGTAAGGCAGCTGGCGTGCAAGCCACGTTAACGGTGGCAGCGCGCCGCCGTAACGTAGCCGGCGCCTTTTCCGCAGTTTCATCCGCGGACCTTACGGGTAAGCGAGTTTTATTGATCGACGACGTGATGACGACCGGAGCGACGGCGGCCGCATGTGCTGCGGCCCTGAAGCGTGGCGGAGCAAAATCCGTTTCATTGCTGACTCTGGCGAGGGTGGACAGACGACAGTCAACGGACTAATCGGGTAACAAAAATACATTCGGGTAAGAGGGAACCAATGCTGTCACATAAAGGACTTCATAAGCCGGTACTCGTACTGAACGCGAGTTACGAACCCATCAACGTTTGCGCGGCGCGCCGCGCCCTTGTCCTTGTCTTCAAGGGCATTGCCGCCGCCGAGGAAGAGACTTCAAGTTCGGTTCATTCTTCCAGGCGCTCCCTCCGGGTACCTTCCGTAATCCGGCTTCTCGAATATCGGCGGATCCCCTGCCAAACCCGCGCGCTCTCCCGCAAGAACATCCTGATGCGCGATCGCTACACCTGCCAATACTGCCTTAAGGTGTTGCCTGCCGGGGAACTCACGCTGGATCACGTCATTCCGCGTTCTCGTGCCGGCGATTCCGGGTGGGAAAACCTGGTCGCCTGCTGCCACCAGTGCAACAACCGCAAGGGTTGCCGCACGCCCGATGAGGCAGGCATGAAGCTCCTCCGCCAGCCACGCCCATTCAGTCTCCACACAAGCCGTCACCTGATGCGCCTGCTTGGTAAGAGTGATGATCAATGGAGGAAGTACCTTTTCTACTAATGTCGGCCTCCCGCAGGTCGGCCATATAATTAAAAGTTGTCTATGCGTGGAACTTCTTTATGTTCCGCAGCATAGAACGTTATAGGGTCCGTTGCGACCCGGGAGATTGATTCAGCTTGTTCATTTCTAAATTCGGAAGTATCGCGGCATTGCTGGCACTGGCCTCCGTTCCTGCCCTGGCCCTGCCTGTTGTGACCGTCGGCGCCCCCAGTGTTGTTTTCACGTACACCACCGGCCAGGCAATCCCGGCCGCCCAGAACGTGGCCGTTACGTCGGATACGCCGACCACCATCGGCGGCACTACCACGAATTACATCGTTGGTGGGAATCCGGGCTGGCTGTCCGTCTTCCCCCCAGGTCCACAGAATACCCCCGCCACGCTGAGCTTCTCCGTGACACCGAATGCCCTTCCGGCGGGCAGCTATATCGCCCAGGTCTCCGTCACTACCACCGGGCCGGTTGATCCTTCTTCTTCTCTTGTCATCACCGTCTTCCTCACGGTTGGCGGCGGGGCCAGTGGGCCGCCCGTGCAGACAGTGACCGCCACCCCCAGTGCGTTTACCTTTACATGGGTGTCCGGCGACCCCCTGCCTGCTGCGCAGGCGGTTGCCATCAAAGTTAGCGATGACGCCACCTTTAACATCACGCGTACCACAGACAGCCTCACGCAGTGGCTTTCTGTTTCACCCACCAGTGGTACCAGCCCCGGCACCATCTCCATCACGGCCAACCCCACCGGGCTGCCCAGTGGAACCTATAACGGAACCGTCACGGTAACGGCCCCGTTCTCCGTTGTCCAGATTCCCGTCCAGCTCATCGTCTCGGGGCTCGGTCTCAGCGTGAATCCCACCGCGCTCACGATGAATGTACCCCAGAACTATGGCCTGTCGGCTCCTCAGTTCGTTCGGGTTACCTCCACAGGCGGGCTGCCTTTCCAAACTTCCACGGTCTCCGACGGCAACTGGTTGCAGGTCGATATCCCCTCCGGCACGACGCCCGCAACCGTCCAGGTTCGCGCGAACACCTCTGGTCTGCAGCAAGGCACGTATACGGGAACGCTCACCGTCCGCTCTGGTTCCCTCACTTCAACGGACATCGCGGTGAATCTTACGGTCGGCCCCCCGGCAACCGTCGGCCTGCAACCCGCCAGCCTGAGTTTCACATACACGATTGGCGATCCGATTCCGGCTACTTTGACTTCCCGGGTCAACTCGCTTTCCGCCAACCCGCAGAATTTCACTTTTTTTACGACCACCAGTTATGAGGGCACCAACTGGCTTGCCGCTTCGACAAATCAGAATGTGACCCCGGCAGTCGTCTCGGTGCAGGTCCTGCCCGCGAACCTCGCCGCCGGTTCCTATACCGGCCTCGTAGTGATTCAGCCCTCTGCCGCGAACGCATCGCCTCAGCCGATTCAGATCACCCTGACCGTGAAGGCCCCCCCACCACCCTTCATCCAGAGCGTGACCAATTCTGCCAGCTACGCCAGCGCTTCCGTTGCACCCGGTGAATTCGTCACCTTGTTCGGCACCACTATCGGTCCGAAGGACCTGATTGTCGCCCCCACCGGTGCGCTGCCCCGAACGCTCGGAAATACGATCGTCAGCTTTGACGGACTGCCCGCGCCGATCCTGTACGCTTCTGCCACTCAGACCGGCGTTCAGGTGCCCTATGGTCTGACGGCAGGACAGAACACAAATATCGTCGTGACCTACAACGCGGTGAATTCGGCAGTGAAGAGCATGACGGTTACCCCCACCTACCCCGGACTCTTTACCTCCGATTCCAGCGGCAAGGGTCAGGCTGCCGCGCTGAATACGGACTTCTCGCTGAACGGCCCTTCCAATCCTGCTGCTCGTGGCTCGGTTCTGGTCCTTTACGGGACGGGGGAGGGGAAGACTACCCCCTTCATTACGGAAGGCAGCATCGTGCCCGTTATCCAGCCAATTCCTGCCACTCAACTGCCGGTAACTGTCACCGTCGGTGGCCAGCTTGCGCAGGTTCTCTACGCAGGGGAAACGCCTGGGGTAATTGCCGGCCTGATGCAGGTCAACGTCCGGGTTCCCGATACGACGACCACCGGCAGCAACGTCCCGGTGCTGATCTTCGTCAACGGAGTTCCGAGTCAGCCCAACGTCACCGTTGCCATCAAGTAGCCGTCGCAAAAAAATTGCTTGACCCCAGAGTTATTACGTGGCACGATACTACGTGTCACGTAATAACTCATGACTGACCCTACCCTCCT
>CANIHR010000219.1 GCA_947467185.1 Bryobacterales bacterium | reverse complement strand
GGGACCGGGATTTTCTTGACCGGGTGCATGCTTGCGATGAGGCGGAGATTCGGGCTGGAAGGATTAGTCCGACGCATATGTTGGCGGTGATGGGTCGAGGGCGGGACCAGGCGGTGGTTTGCGTGGATCATTTGACTCCGGCGTTTTGTGTTCGGCGGGGATAGGGGAAGACGAAGAAGTTTCCGAGGAGGTTGTGCAATTTCAACGCGCAGCGGCAAGAAAGTACCCCAGTGGCTCGTCGATAGGCGGGCTGGGTTTCCGGTCCGATGTCCGGGTAAAATCATGAACGGGAAGGCTCCACAGAAGGACCAATGAGCAGCAGAGCTGGCGCACTTGGACGTAGCATTCCGCTGGATATCCCGATTGCAGCCTTAGAGTGTTCTATGATGGAATCCGGTTCGAGTGAAAAGCCGTACAAAACGATGACCCTTGCTGAACAGGCCGAGAAAATTTGGCCGATCTTGATCATTTACGCCAAGCAACAAGAACTTCTCAGCTACACCACGCTCGCTTACTTGACGGGTATTCCCGCGCATCTGCAAGCCAAACCTTTAGGTCGAGTTCTCAGGTATTGCCTTAACCAGAAGTACCCACCACTAACTGCTCTAGTTGTTAACCTCGCCGAAGGGATTCCCGGGGAACTTTATCCCGGCAATGACCCATACAAGGAGCAATGCCAGGTTTTCGTCTTCGACTGGTTTAAGTTCGACAGGATTCCCACCTCTACAGACTTCACTCAAGACTAAAAAGTCACAGAGAACATTCCTTTCAGGGCTTTCCCTGCCCACCGTTGTTTGATGCCAAGACTCGGCCGTTCCTGGAATCAATCAACTGAATCTCTTCAAGATCAAATAGAAGGTAGAATTTCCTGCTCTTAACTTTGTACGGACTGGAAATGGTCGGATCAGTGTGATCGCTGTCACGATATACATGAGAGTCAGCTAATTTCCCTTTTAGGCACACTCTCAGGCTGGGCTTTAAAGCACGCGCGATGGCCGGGGTAACCCCTTCCATTGCAACCCAAGGCTTATCTGTAACCCTTGACGCACGACTAAGCGCGATTCCGAAGTCATCCCTTTCGATTAAGGTGATTGTCTTCATGACCCCGAAAGCATTCATGCCAAGATACGTAGACTTCCGCGTAGTCCGGCTTTTTATCTTGAAGGATTGAAAGCTTGGAATACTGTAATCGTCATAGAGAATAATACTCGATGGGCGCAAGCGCACTGTTACTGTCTGTGAGTCCGCATCGTAGGTGAGGCGCTCCTCATCGAGGGACTCTAGTTCGAGAGATGCCGATGGTAATTCAAACCGAAGGTCAGTGCTGTTGGCTCTGAGAAGAGCTTCTACCTTCTTGTCGAATTCCTCAGTAGTCTCAAACTCACCCTTTGGGCGGGCACCGCCACCAACAAGGAGCTTGTCGACCAGGGTCCCAATGTCATCGGGCCGCCAAGGAGTTGCCACCGCTCTGTTCTGAGGAGCGACTACCTTCGCTGCTGGAGGTTGCGCACCTCTGACGACCAAAGCAATGAACAACGCACCCAACACAATCGAGATCAGCCTCATGCCATATCCACCTTCGCGTGAGACTCATTGGCATTTGGTGTGGACTGCGTCACGCTATCGAGCTGAGCCAGCCCCCCGGCGACATTCTCGTCGATTGCATGAACTCGCAGGCGAAGCCACGCATCCTCACAACTGAGGGCTTCGAGCGCTCGTCCGATAACCTGTTCCGGCGTACTGTAAGGACCGGACTTGATAGCGTCATCGATGAGCTTCTGATTTTCCTGGGTCAGGTCGATTCGCATTGGCGCTTGATCTCAGTATACGAAGGTTTAGCGAAAAATCCCGGGGGCGGAAAGAACCACGGGTGCTTGCCTACAGGCGGACTCGGAAGTGGTAGGCGGTGATGGTCAGGCGTTCGCGGAAGTAGAAGCGGTGGGCTTGTTCGCGGTGGGTGCCGGAGTCGAGGTGAAGTTCTCCGCAGGTGTGTTCGCGGGCTTCGTTTTTGAGCCAGTCGAGGAGGAGCTTGCCGAAGCCGGATGAGCGGGACTGGTCGTCGGTGTTCAGGTCGTCGACCGAGAGGATTCGGCCGCAGTAGAGCATTTCCATGAAGCGGTAGCCGGCAACGGCGCGGACGACTCCCTGGTCGAGTACGGCGGCGAGGTGATAGCCGTCGGTTTCCATCATGCGACGCACGGTGGGGAGATAGGCGTCCGGCGTGATCGCGGGACGGAGCTGGAGCATGACGTCGCGGGTTGCGAGGATCTGCTCGTCGGTCAGGGCTTTGATCAGCATGGCTTCGCTACTTTTGGGTGGCAGGTTCTGAGACCGGTTTGTCCTTGTCCTTGAGCATCATGACGAGGAATTTGGCGGGTTCGGTGGCGTTGGCGTTCTTGCCCACGACGTGCGTGTCGGAGGGCTTTTCGTAGAAGGTATCGCCGGGGCCAAGTTGTTTGGCTTCGCCTCCGGCAACCTGCATGACGATGGAACCGGAGAGCACGTAGACGAAGACGTGGGCGTGGTGCCGGTGCGCCGGCGAGGACTGGCCGGGGGCATAGGTGATAGTCAGCATGGTGACTTCTTTGCCCTGGAATTCGGGGATGTCCTTTGTGAGGAGGGAGGCGACGCCGGGAGCCTGGGCTGTGGCGAGGAAGGAGGCGGCAAAAAGAAGGAAGACGAGGCGCATGCCCAAGTGTACACAGCAAGGCAGCACCACGCGGACGCGTATACTTGCCCTGATGGAGTGGAACGTGACCAGGTGGATTCGCAATCTTGCGGTCTGTTGTCTACTGCCTTTGCTGATGGGGCAGACCATGCGTCCGCACGCCTGGCAGACATTCCGTAGTCGGTCTGGATGGTCGATGGAGTACCCCCGCGGGTGGCGAATCGTGAGCTGCGGCCAGTGCGAGGACCCGCGTGAAGCCGGCGTGATGGTCGCATTCCAGAACCCATCAACTGACGATATTGTGATGGTTGATCCCCTCACTGACAGGCCAGCCGGTATGAGCATTGAGGCCTGGTTGCGGGATGTGGCGAGGGCGACCACTTCGCAGCCTGAGATCCGGTCACAATGGGTGACTCTTGGTGGTGAAAAAGCGCTGCGAACGATCCACAGCAGTTCGGATTCTGGAAAGTCGGAGAATATCTATGTTGTTCACAGGTCGAAGACTGTTGCGACTCGGGGACCTGGAGGCGGAGCGGCGTACTCAACATTTCGGCGAATGCTCTCCACATTCCGATTCACGCGGTGAGTTCTGCCCGGTGTGCCTGGTAGGATGAAAGCAGTGTCTGATCAGCAAAAAAGCAGTTTTCTGGAAGAGCTTCGGTGGCGTGGATTTCTGGAGGCGACGACGAGCGAGGAGCTTGACTCGTTCCTGAATGGCGGGAAGCGGACGATGTATGTGGGGTTTGATCCCTCGGCCGATTCGCTGCATTTGGGGAGTCTGATTCCGGTGATGGCGCTGGCTCATGCGCAGCGGCACGGGCATCGTCCGGTGGTGCTGGTGGGCGGAGGCACGGGGCTGATTGGGGATCCGAGTGGGAAGGCTACCGAACGCGTGCTGCTGACGGCGGAGACGACGGCTGAAAATGCTGTCGCGATCCGGGTGCAGTTGTCGCGGTTCTTCGATTTGTCGTCAGAAGAGAATGGCCTGATGATGAACAATGCCGACTGGCTTTGTTCGCTGAATCTGCTGGAGTTTCTGCGAGACATCGGGAAGCACTTCTCGGTGAACGAGATGATCAAGCGGGATTCGGTGCGGACTCGGCTGGAGGAGCGCGACCACGAGATCAGCTATACCGAGTTCAGCTACATGCTGCTGCAGGCTTATGACTTCCTGCATTTGTACCGGGCGGTGGGTTGTTCGATTCAGATGGGCGGGAGCGACCAGTGGGGGAATATTCTTTCGGGACGCGAACTGATCCGCCGGATTGAGGGCGGCGAGAGCGAGGGGATTACGTTCCCGCTGCTGACGACGTCGTCGGGGAAGAAGTTTGGGAAGACGGAAGAGGGCGCGGTCTGGCTGGATGCGAAGCGGACGAGTCCGTACCAGATGTATCAGTATTGGCTGCAGACGGCGGATGCGGATGTGGTGCGGTATCTGAAGCTGTTCACGTTCCTGGGGCAGGAGGCGATTGATGCACTTGCCGTGGAAGTGGCGGAGCGGCCGAATGCGCGCGAGGCGCAGAGGGTGCTGGCGGCGGAGTGCACGGGTGTGGTGCATGGCGCGGACGCGGTGAAGGCGGTAGAGGCGGCGAGCAAGATTCTGTTTGGGGCGTGGGATGCCGCGCCGGCCGAGGACGTGGTGGCGACGCTGGCTCGGGAGATGCCTTCGACGACGATTGCGCGGGCTGAGCTGGAGGCGGGAATTCCGGTGGGCGATGCACTGGTGCGGACGGGGCTGGCGGAGAGTAAGTCGGCGGCGCGGAAGCTGGTGGATGGCGGCGGGGTTTATCTGAACAACGTGCGCGTGACGGCGGAGAAGAAGGCTATCACGGCGGCGGATGTTGTTTGGCCGGACGCGATGCTGGTTCGGGCGGGCAAGAAGAATTACCATCTCGTGCTGGTTGGGTGATGCGGTGCATTGGGCTGTTGCTGCTGGCGGCGTCGCTGTGGGGCGCTGACCTGGATCGGGATGGCCTGGATGACGCGCTGGAGCAGAAGCTGCTGCGGCAGTTTTTACCTGTGTTTCTGGTGAGCGGCGGGGAGTGCGATGTGGCTCCGGCGGAGTTTGTGGCGGGAGCGGCGGAGCCTCGTGTGGCGGCGCGCAACGGGACGATCTACGGGCAGGTTTTGCGGCGGGATGCGGCGCGCGTGGAGGTTCATTATTACCACCTTTGGGGTCGGGATTGTGGGGCGCGCGGGCATGATCTGGATGCGGAGCATGTATCGGCTTTGGTGCGTCTGGATGGGGTGCTTGAGAATGGCACGGAGGCGCGCGCGGAGTTCTGGTATGCGGCGGCGCATGAGGATACGCTTTGCAGTTCGGGGAGTGCAGCGCGGGCGGTGACGGTGGAGGCGGAGACGCGGGGTCCGAAGGTTTGGATTTCGCGGGGGAAGCATGGGTCGTTCCTGTCTGCGATGGCTTGCCGGAAGGGGTGCGGCGGGGATAAGTGCGAGGGGGGGAAGGCTCTGGCGGTCGCGGGGCTGGTGAATATTGGAGAACCGGGCGCGGCGATGAATGGGGCGACATGGGCGGGGTCGGTGAAGTGGCCTTTGCGGGCGAAGATGGGCCCGGATTTTGATGAGGCTCTGGTGGGTCGGCTGGCAGCGAGCGATGGCGTTTTGGAGTTGCGGGGAGTGTTGTTGCCGGCTCAGGAAATGATTTCGGGTGGGGGCCGGGCGGTGACTGAGGTTGGTGGGGCTCAGAAACGGACGACCGGTGCTGTGGTGGATGCGGAGGGTCGGACGGAGAAGGCGATTTCGGGGTCTAAGAAGGCTGTGAAGGATTGGTTGAAGAAGCGGTTTTAGCCTGGGTTACTCATTGTCCCAAGCCCACGGATCAAGCTCAAAAAACTCAATATGGTCCGGCAGCATCTTCGCCAGCATCCAGTCGACGTAGGTTTCGTAGATCTCGAAGTTCGCCCATTCGCCAAGTTCGTACTCAGAAAAACCGAGATTGACCTGGGCAAACCGGCAGTCGGGCAATAAGTAAAGGACGTCACCGGTGGAACCCAATTCTGCGAGCGCGACGGCCTTTCTTCCGAGGATCTTCAAGGGGTGTTTGGCACCAAGTTCCCGAATCAGCTGTCTCTCGTAGAACCAGGCTTCGCCGGTGCAAATCCGCCCCCAGGGCGTCAGCAGAAAGAGGGGCGACTGACGTTCCACATACAGGATTGCCGCGTCATCGCCCCCCCCCCTGCCTTTACCTGGGGCACCTCGTTCGACGTATGGCGCGTCCCAAAGGCGATTACACTCCTCGGGGCGAGTACCAGGGAGTGGTCTTCATATAAAGATGAAAGGTCCACGCCCAAAGGCTGACCGGGTGGCAGCGTGACCTCCCCACCATCCACAGACGGCAATAAGCCGCCGGCACTTGCGATCGTGACTACCCCGTTTCCTTCAAACCGGGCGCAGGTACAGGCTACCGAGCAAGCTTCGACCGTACGTATGAGATTGAGGTTCAAGGCGGAAAGGATTGTCGCCGGGTGCCGATCCGGTACTTCGCGCAGAAAATCGAGGATCTGCGAAATGAGCGACAGAGTTTCGGGTCCCTTCACTCCAACGTTACCGAGCAAAACCGCTTCACCGTCTATTACATAGTGAAAGTCACCCATGGTTTCCAGCGAAGGCACGCGGTCGGCTGCGAGGTAATAATCGCCTCCATAAAGCCTGGCACTGGGAACCATTAACCTACGGAGACCGTTAACGGTTTCGAACAGGGCGGCCTGTCTAAGAGTTGTTTCGGCGGAAATGCGCTCCTGTTCGAGTCGCCGACGCTCTCTTTCCTGTCGAAAGGCAAAGCCTTTGTGCAGCAACGCCGCCGCAACCAACAGCGCAACCAACAGGAATGCCTCAACCATGACCTTCGCGGTCCCTCAAGCGGAATATATCAGCTTCCGTAACCGGGGATCATGGAGACAGTGAACCAGCGCTTTAGCGGGGGAGTTGGCCGGTCCAGGTTTTGACTCCGAAGCCTCCTACTTTTACTTCTCCTTTGCCGTCGGCGGAGACGTAGAGTTTGCCGGGGCGGTTCACTTCCCTTCCCTGTTCTATGGTGATCGTTTTGTTGGGTTCCACCAGCTTTTGGGCTACGAGCCAGGCTATGGCGGACCCGGCGGCGGAGCCGGTTACGGGGTCCTCTGTTCTGGGCGTCAGTTTGCGGGCGTGGTAGGTCGCTCCGGTTTCGGCCTCGGGGGTGAGGAAGTAGAAGGCTAAGTCCTTCGCTGCGTTCCAGTCGATCTTCAGGGCATGGATCGCCTTCAGGGACTTCAGCATCACGATCAGGTTGGGGCGTCCGGTGGAGACGCTTTGGATGGGGTGGCTGGTGTCGAGGTCAGAGATTGGGAGGCCGATGAGTTTGGCTATCTTTTCGGGATCGTGGGTTTCGGCGAAGACGGGCTTGGGCTGGGTCATCGTGCCGTAGAGTTTGCCTCCTTCGAACTTCAGGTCGATCGGGACGGGGCCTACGTTGAGGTCGAGGGTGATTCGGGTGGTGCCGGGACGCCAGAGAGCGAAGGCGGTGCCGAGGGCGGGGTGTCCGGCGAAGTCGTATTCGGTGGTCGGGGTGAAGATGCGGGTTCGGACGCCTTTGACCTTTTCTTCGGCGGCGGGGCGACGGAAGAGGAAGGTCGTTTCGGAGAGGTTAGTTTCGGCCGCTATGGCCCGCATCTGATCCGGCGACAGGTCTTCGGCGCTGGTGAAGACGGCGAGGGGATTACCGGTGAAGGGGCGGTCGGTGAAGACGTCCCAGTATTCGAAGGGGTAAGTGTTTGCTGGTTTGGCTGCGGCGGCGGACAGGGAGGCAGCGGCCGTGATCGCGAGGGCGGTCCGGCGGGAGAACGTTCGCATGCCCGATTATACAGACGAGGGCGGGCGGCGGTGGCAAGCTATTCGCACTTTGGCACACCAATCTCAATACGGGTCGGACGGGACCGAGGCAAGTTTCCTGAAAGCAGGTCCGAGTTGCTCCCCGGAAGGCGTTCTGGAGCGAAGTAACAGAGGCGACGACACAAATTCATCCATTTTTTTTGATTCCTTTCAACGAGATGGGGCGGGTGCGCGATCAGGCTCCCACTTACCGCGGCCTGTCAGACAGCAGTTTGCAGATTGTGGCCATGGGAGTGCGCCAGGGATTGGCGTAAGACAGTAGCAGCCAAAAGGGGCAGAGGGAGACTACGGTGGGTTCATTGCGCTGCGTTTCCTGCAGTCATTTCCTGTCGTTGCGTTTGGCGATGGCGATGGCATTTGTCCTGGCCACCTTGATGGTCGCGCCAGGGAAGGGGCAGATGCCACAACCTGCAGGCCTGAGTGCGCAGACGGCCTCGTTTGGTCCACTTCTCCCTGGCAAGATGGGTACGCCAACAGCAGTCCGGCTGGCGTTCCAGCTGGCAATTCCAGGAACTGCAGCGGTCAAGGGTTATCGGGTACACGCGGTTTCGAGCTTTACATTCACGCCATCGGTACAGAATGATGGCGGGCGAGACGTGACTGCGAAAGATGTTGGAGTAGAGATTGAGAGCGTCACCTCGACAATGGGCGGCACTGTCAGTACGGCGGCAACAATGTTTGGTGGGAAAGCGACTCTGGCCAATTTTCTTACGAGTCCGGAAATCGCCCGGATCCCCGGGAGCGCGGGCAGAGTGCCGGCAACAGGAGTCACTCTGACTTTGAACCTCAAGATTGCAGTACCGTCACAGTATTTTACACCGGGTGGGATCAGCGGAACTGTGACTCTATTTGTGGTGGAGTAATTCAATGAGTAAATTCCAAAGTTACTCAGGAAGGTAAGTCAAGGTAACAATATGAACAGACAATTGATGGTACTGGGAGCTGCAGCTCTGATTGCGTTTCCGAGCATGATACTCGCCCAGGGCACCGGAGGAACAATCACTTTCGGCGGGACCGTACCGACGACGTACAGTATCACGAACGCATCCAACGGCAATCTCGCCGGGGCGCTGGGGGATTTCACAATGACAATTGCGAAGGGTACACTGGCTACGCCCACACCGATGGTCTTCCGTTTGCGCAGTAATGCGGCTTACAAAGTGACCGCGCAAACAAGCGCCCTGACCGGAGTTTCGGAAGGTACACAGACGACGGCATCGACGGCAGCTGAAGGCCTGAAGACTGGCGATATCGGCATCGGGCTGACAGCCGCAATCGATAAGAGCGGACTCTCCGTTGTTGGCGGCGGGGCCGAACCGAGCCGGGTGGACACCATCGTCACCGGCTTTGACGTAACGGGTGGCTGGCCGACCGTATCGAACGGACATACGCCTGCTTTCACAAAGACGCTTCACGACCTGGCCTCGGATACGCAGATTTTGAGCGGAACCCGAATCAGCGCCGGGGGCGACAACAGCAGCGACGATAACTTCCTGGTGCTGACGGTTGGCGTTGCGACGCTGCCTCAGTACATGACGCCGGGCGCCTTCAGCGGTACGGTAACGTTCACCATCGCCGGTCAATAAAGACTCTCCGGAGGGGTGCAAGGTGGGCGCGACGCGAAAGCGTCCGCT
>CANIHR010000218.1 GCA_947467185.1 Bryobacterales bacterium | reverse complement strand
TTCTGCCGAACGGAAAAGTCTGGATTCTGGGCGGCGAATACTCGGGCACAGGCCTGCCGGAAAATGATACGGCGACGGGCGAAATCTACGATCCGGTGGCGAACTCCTGGTCGCCGATCGCCTCTTTTCCCGCGCAGCCCGATTGCTCTGTCGCCCAGTTCGGCGGGAACATTGCGACCGGCTCGCCGATCATGTCGAACATCGTTTCGACCGCCAACTGGCAGGCCGGCTGGAATGTGTCCGGTCAGCTCATTCCGAGCGGCACGACGATTCTGAGCGTGGATTCCGCCACGCAGGTTCATCTTGCCGCGAACGCCACCGGCGGAATCTGGACGGCGCTAACCCTCACTTTCAGCGGTTCCGGCAACACCCTGTCGGGTTCGAACGTCATCACCGGAATCGCTTCCACGACCGGATGGCAGGCGGGGTGGGCCATTGCCGGACCGGGTATTCCGTCGGGCGCCACCATCGGCAGCATCGACTCCGGCAGTCAGATCAAAATCTCGGCGAACGCCACGGCCACCGCCACGGGCGCCTCTTTCACGTTCACATTCCGGACGCAGCCCTCCAGTTGTTTCGGCGACAGTGCTTCCATGCTCCTGCCGCGCACGAAGATTCTCGCGGCTTCCACAAAGACCCGCTCCACGTACCTCTACGATGTGGCGAGCGACACATGGTCGCCCACCGGATCGAAGGTGAACAGTTACGACAAGGAAGAGGGATGGGTGATGCTTGCCGACGGAACCGTGCTTACTTACGATCTGCCGAAGACCTACCAGGCCGGAACCGGGTACGCGGAGCGCTACAATCCGGTGACCGGAAAGTGGTCGTCCATCTCTCCGGGCGACAAAACGGCCAACGGAACGCTGCCGGTGCTCTCCACGCCGGCGATGAACGAAATGGGCCCGCTGATCCGGCTCCTCGACGACCGTATCCTCGCCATCGGCGCCATCAACCATACGGCGCTCTACACGCCGTCCACAAACACATGGGCTGCGGGACCCGACTTCTCCGGAGTGGTGGGCGGCGCGCCGCTGCCGTTCGGGGCGGACGACGCGCCCGCGGCGATCCTGCCCAACGGCCACGTGATCTTCACCGCGGACGCGGCGCTGGGGGTCACATCAACGGGCAGCACTACGACGGGTTCGGCCGTGGTGACAGCCGTCCCGTCGACGTCCCAGTTGCTCGTGGGTTGGGCGGTATCAGGAACGGGGATACCGTCCGGCGCGACGATCAAGTCGATCGACTCGCCGTCGCAAGTCACGCTTTCGGGGAACGCCACGGCGAGCGGGAAAGGCGCGATCGTGTTTGGCGGGAGATTCTCTCCGCCGGCCCAGTTGTTCGATTTCGACCCGGCGTCGAATCAGATCGCGGCGGTATCCCCCGCGCTGCAGAACAATCAACTGACAACGATTCCCGCTTACAAGACGTGGATGCTGATGCTGCCGACCGGACAATTGCTGCTTGCGGATAACACGCAGCAACTGTACATCTATACGCCGGACGGGAAAGCGGCGGCTTCGCTTGTTCCTTCGGTGTCGGCGATCGCCCAAAAGGGCTCCGGGGGATTCACGCTGACGGGCTCGCGGTTGTCCGGCCAATCGGCTGGCGCCACCTACGGCGACGACGCGGAAAGCGATGAGAACTATCCGATCATCCGGTTCACATCGTCGTCGGGAAATGTGTATTACGCGCGCACCACCAACTGGAGCTACATCGGAGTCGGTGCGGGACCCGCTTCGCAGACCGTGGACTTTACTCTGAATTCCTCGATGCCGGGCGGCACCTACACAATCACGGTGAGCGCGGCGGGCCTGGAATCCCTGCCGGTACGCGCCACGGTAAGCCAGGACAGGTCTTTGATTACGTTCCTGCCGTCGGCGACAGCCGTGCAGGACGCGACGAGCGCACGCGCCGAGATCGTGCCGGGACAGTGGACTGCCATTTACGGCCTCGCGCTCGCCAACACGACGCGGTTGTGGGGCGACGCCGATTTCAAGGGCGGCACTGCACCCGGTAGTCCCCTGCCGACCGTACTGGACGGCGTCAGCGTAACGATCGGGGGAAGACCGGCCGCAGTCTTCTACGTATCGCCGACGCAGATCAACGTGCAGGCACCGTCTAATCTGGCGACCGGCTCGGCGGACGTGGTGGTTACCAATAACGGGGTAACCGCCGCCGCGTTTTCGGTCACAGTGGTGCAATCCTCGCCTTCGTTCTTCTACTACGGCGCGGGTACCAGCCTGTTCCCGCTCGGGGTGCATCTGAGCGCGAAGCTGATTGGCGATCCGGCAATTTCGGGAGACGGCGTGGAACGCGCGCACCCCGGGGAACTCCTGCTGCTTTTCGCGAACGGACTGGCGGCGTCGCAAGCGGGTGTTGTGGTGTCCCCTCAGGCGTTCACTCCGACCATCACCGTTTCGGCGGGCACGTACGCCCTGGAAGTGAAGGGAGCGGCGCTGGTTTCGGCCGGCGAATTCCAGGTTAACCTGCAACTTCCCCCGGACATGCCGCCGGGCCTCTACCCCCTCAGTCTGACCGTGCCGGGCGGCTCCACCGCGACAGCCGGAGTTACGGTCCTTCTCCCGGTGGGGCCGTAGACTCGTGTTTGGTTAGAGACGCTGTCGCGTTGTCCGACGGATTTCGAGCCTTATTCTGTCCGCCCGTACGAACCGCTTTGCCGACCTGAAGTTCTTGCTGGGGCGGGGTGCGTTGGGTTCTGGCGGCTAACATTGGCCAGGCATGGTCCGGTTCGTGCGCCTGCGCAAAAAACAATAGCCGAGTGCGCCGTGGTGACGGCGACTCGGCTATTTAGGCCTTTGGGCGATGGAAACAGAGTCGAGTGGTCAGTCTGATCAGACGGTGCAACGACGGCGTACCAGAATGGTCGGGGCGCTTGCATCACCCAAACATCTTCACCAATTCGGGTCTGGAATGGATTCCGATGGCCGCCGTGAAGATCCCGGAACGATCACGGCGGTCGAGCGCAAGTTGGGGATTATCGGTGAAGCGGCGATTCGACCGGGCCAGGAAGCGGAGCGCCGACATCCGGGCCGGCCTGCCGCGGGGTCCCTTCAGATCCCCGTGTCAGTTCTTCCGTCTGCGGAACGCGAACGCGAACCCGCCGATGGCGAGCAGGGACCACGACGCGGGCTCAGGGGTGCCCGAAATATCAGTCGAAGAGGTCGCGATAAAGCTGCGGTCCACGGTGAGGCTCGACTGATTCGCAAACACCGTCGCCGTGTTACTCCCGCTGGCGAACTCCAAGAGCTTGCCGGTGCTCACCACAAAGAGATTCCCGGCGCTGTCAAAGGCCATGGCCCCCACCCCGGTCGAGATCGTCGCGAAGACCGAGAACGTGTTGCTGCCGGCCGCAAACCTAACGATCTGGTTGGTTCCGCGATTGCTCACAAAGATGTTGTCGGAACTGTCGATTGCAATACCCCAGGCCTGGCTGAGGCCTGAGTTGAATACGGTCGAGGCTCCGGCGGCTGTGACTTTCATGACAGTGCTATCCTGCCGCGCTACGTAGAAATTTCCGCTGCTGTCGATTGCGGTGTTCTGCGGGCCATTGCCCAGGTTCCCGCTAAAGTTGGAGCGGGTTCCGCCCGGCGTAACTTTCGTCAGGCTGTTGCTGTAGTTTTCCCCTACGTAGAGATTGCCGGAGTGGTCGAAGACCAGACCCAGATTTCCGTTTAGAATCCCGTAATTGGTCCCCCCCACGAAACTGTTCTGAAATACCGACACCGCGCCGCCGGGTGCGACCTGATAAACAATCGACCTGTCCTGGGCCGCATACAGGTTACCGTTCGGCCCAAAGGCGAGACCGGTCGCGTAAAAGCTGTTTTCCACCGTCGAGGCGGTTCCTGCCGAATTGTATTGCGTGATGGTGGGGGTGTTCGGATTCGAGACATAGATGTAGCCGGCCATACAGGGCGACACGCAAATGATCGCTGCAAAGACGGTCGTGAGGAACTTAGCTGCCTTCATAGTTGTAAAACTCTCTCTCTGTGATGTGGACAAGGACGGAACCATTCGTTGAAAACAAGCTTGATCCAGGGATCGCCCTTCGCTGGAAGCCGCGTTGTTGGCGAGTTGCAGAACCAAACCCTCCGATGCCGCTCTCCCCTTCTGTGCGGCGCTCACGGGATTTGCCCAGTTTGGGCTGCACGCCCCGAGAGCGTCAATTATTTCGCGCCGACATTTAAATGACATTCTAGTGATGCGGCAAGCTGTTGATAAATCATGGGTTCTGATAAAATTCATGAACACCGATACGGAGCCTTCATCGATCTTGCCTGCACTACGCTTTGAATTTGGACCATTCGAGTTTGACGGACGGACGGGAGATCTCCGAAAGCACGGGATCCGCATCCGCGTTCCGGAGCAGACGTCGCAAATTCTGGTCATGCTGCTGGAGCACCCCGGCGAGGTGGTGCTGCGGTCGGAAATACGGCAGAAGCTTTGGCCCGGCGACACCGTGGTGGACTTCGATCAAAGTATCAACCAGGTGATCAAGCGACTACGGACTGCGCTCAGTGATTCGGCCGACGCTCCGCGGTATATCGAGACGGAAGCCAAGCGAGGGTACCGGTTTATCGCCGAGGTTCGGCATCAGGCGCTGCCGGCACACCCACCGGCAGGCGCACCGGGAAACAGGGTCGAGGAGCATCCATTGCTCCCTGATGTTCTCGCTTCCCTTCCCGAACCAGACGCACCGGAAGCACCGCCCGAGCCTCTACCGGAAGAACTCGGTGGAGACGGTGCGGGAACCATTCTGGTGCCAGTGGAAGCGGTGCCTGCCCCGGGAACCCGGAGAATCTGGCCGTGGCTGGTCGCGAGCGTTGGGGTGGCTCTGGCCGCTGGTGCGGGGCTGTATTTGCAACGAGCTGGACACATGCAAGGGCCGCCCCTGCGCGCTGTTCCCCTCACCACACTTGAGCGAGAGCAGAACTTTCCCGCTTTTTCGCCGGATGGGGAAAAGGTGGCGTTCTCCCTGTTCGCGCCTCCACAGCCGGATGGGCAGCCGGTGGTTAACATCTACGTCAAGTCCATTCTCAGCGACGAGATTATTCAAGTCACCAGCGCCGTGGCGGAAGACCGATTTCCCTCGTGGTCACCGAACGGACGCGAAATCGCATTCCAGCGGGACTTGCCCGGAGGCACGGCCCTGATGATCGTCCCGGCGGGCGGGGGCGAAGCGCGGAAGATCGCGGACATGGGATTTGGTCTCTCCTGGTCGCCAAACGGAGACGAGATCGCTTATGTGGCGCCGTATGCGCCCGCAGGCAATGGCGGCATTTTGATCCGGTCGCTCAAGACGGGAGCGGTTCGACAACTCACCGCTCCGCAGCCCCGCCGGGAGCGTTCGGTGGCATGGTCGCCGGACGGTAAGCAAATTGCGTTCAGTCGCTTATTCGGGAACCAGGTCCGCGAACTATTCGTGATTCCGGCCGAAGGTGGTGAGGCCCGGCAGCTCACTTTCGATCAGTCAATGGGCGGTTTTGCCTGGACGCCGGACAGCCGCGAGTTGGTATACGACTCGAACCGTAAATCGGGAACGTATCTATGGAGGATTGGGGTAGCGGGCGGGACACCGGAACGGGTTACTCAAACAGCCAGTCATCCGGCGTTTCCTGCCATCGCCCTTCGGGGTAACCGGCTGGTGTATTCCGACTACTTCGTGGATTCGAATATCTGGCGGTATAACCTGGCATCGAACGGAGAACTTCCGCCATCGAAATGCCTGATCTGTTCCGCGGTTGAGGACAATAGTCCCCGATTCTCGCCTGATGGCAGCAGGATCGTGTTCGTTTCGCGGCGAGACGGGGCCACGGAACTGTGGACGGCCAATGCCGACGGGAGCGAGCCCCGAAAACTGACGTCCCTGGAGGCCAATACCGGAAGCCCGAAGTGGTCACCGGATGGCCGGTGGATCGCCTTCGATTCCACGGCCGAAGGTAACGCTCACGTGTACGTGATCGCGGCCGGGGGCGGGCCTGCGCGCCGGTTGACGACGGAACCGTCGAAGGAAATTATGCCGAGTTGGTCGCACGACGGGCAGTGGATTTATTTCGCCTCTGACCGCGGGAATCAGTCACATCTCTGGAAGGTTCCGTTTGCCGGGGGGCCGACGCGGCAGGTGACTCAGGGTGACGGTGGCGAAGCGATGGAATCGGCAGACGGCACGCACCTGTACTACTTCCGACGACAGCGTGGGGACGGGCTGTGGACTATGCCGTCCGGAGGGGGGCTGGAAGAGCCGGTCCCCGAACTGAGTAGTTTGAAGCCAACGCGTGCCTGGACGGTACGGCCTAACGGTATCTACTTCTACCAGATGGTGGGGGGGGGGCCACAGATCCGGTTGCTCGACTTTGCCACCCGCGGCATCAGCACGGTTTTGGTGCCGAAGCAAGTGACTCCGGGCATTGGTCTGGATGTTTCGCCGGATGGCCGAACGCTGCTATATGGCCAGGTTGACCACCGGACGGATGGATTGATGATGATCGAGAATTTCCGGTAGAAAGTGCGTGTAGACTGGGCGGGTGGCGCAATCTGAACCTTCGCTTCGGCGTGAGCTTGGCACCAGGGACTTAACGCTGTTTTCCATCGCCACGATTGTGGGGGTGCGGTGGATTGCGTCGGCGGCTCATGCGGGGCCGGGGGCGATCCTGCTTTGGGGGCTGGCGGCGCTGTTTTTCCTGATTCCTCTTGCTGTGGCGGTGACGGCCCTGACTCTGCGCCAACCCGAAACCGGGGGAATGTATCTCTGGGCGCGGACGGACTATGGTCCGTGGCACGGATTCCTTTGCTTCTGGATCTACTGGATGGGGACCGCTTTCTGGTTTCCCGGGGCAGCCATGTTCTACATGAGTGCCGCAGGGTTCGGTGGCAGCCGGGGTTCGCTGGTGGTGGCGTCGCTGGCGGCGATCTGGATTGCGCTGGGGACGAACATCGTTGGGGTCAGGATCGGGAAGTGGACGGAGAATCTGGGGGCGATTGCCTCCTGGATTCTGGGGATTCTGTTAGGGTCGGCCGCGATATTGGTTTGGCAAAAGCAGGGTCCGGCGACCGAATTTCATTTACTACCGAGTCTGGACTGGAATACGGTCAGCTTCTGGGCTTCGATTGCTTATGGCATGACGGGGTTCGAAGTGGCGGGGATGATGGGTGGGGAGATTCGGGATCCGGTTCGAGTGTTGCCGCGGGCTGCATGGTATTCGGCAGTCTTCAGTGTCCTGTTCTATGCGGGGTGTACCGCAGCCCTGCTGGTGATTCTGCGGCCCGAGCAGATCAGCGACCTGGACGGGCTGGGGCAGGCCGGAGAAACGGTGGGGCGAATTCTGGGTGCCTCGTGGCTGGCTCCCGTGATTGCCGTGCTGGTGCTCTGCTCAGCGGTGGGGAATTTCGGGGGGCTGGGGTCGTCGGCTTCGCGGATGCCGTTCGCGGCGGGGGTGGATGGGTTGCTGCCGGCGGCGTTTGGGCGGGTACATCCGAAGTGGCAGACTCCGTGGCTGGCGATTACGGCGATCGGGGTGGTGGCTTCGGGTTTGCTGGTGGTGATTCAGCTGGGAGATACGGCTCGGGCGGCTTATCAGACGGTGATTTCTCTGATGGTGATTTCGGGATTTTTGCCGTATGTGTATGTGTTTGGGAGCGCGTGGAAGGCGGGGAAACGCTTGAGCGCGGTGTCGGGGTGGGCTGTGTCCGCGCTGGCGATACTGTGCTCGCTGGTGCCTTCGGGGGATATCCACAATGTGTGGGTGTTTGAGTTAAAACTGGCGGTGGGGACGGCGGCGGTGGTGGGGTCGGGGTATCTGGTTTATCGACGGGCTGCTGCCGCAAAATAGATTTGAGCCGTTTTCCTGACGGTTGGCACAGGTGTCTTCAGGAGCACTTTTTGCTCCAGGAGGATACATGACGCATCAACTATTGCAGAGTCTCTCGGGAGCAATGATTGCGCTGGTGCTTGTGGCACTGCCAACGCAGGTACAAGGTGCCAACGTCAGCCTGCCGATGACGCCTGGAGCGAGGTCATGGCTGGCCCTGGACTCAAATGGATGCCAACCCACCGCCCACTGCACTGCGGTGGAAACAAATCTCAATTTCTCGCTAAGCAACACATCAGGAGATTTCCTGGCAACAGGAAGTACCGGAGCAGACGCACTGCACGGATTCTTGAGTACAACCGGCCCCAATTCCACCACCAGTCTGTATCTCTCCAAAGTGGATACGTACGCATTTCACAGCGCGACGATCAGCGACGGGACTTCCATTTCAGCTACCGCGATTCTACTGGTGGAGGGAAGCCTGACGGCCACTGGAATTGCGTCCAGAGCCTCTGTACAGGCCGGTTTCGGGGAATGGAAGACAGCCTCGGTGATTGCAAACGAAAGTGTCAGAGTAACCCTGAGCGGTGCGCCTCAATCCTTTAGTAATTCGCTATTTCAGAACGGGGCTACCATCAGCCCACAAATCATTTCGGGCGTTGCGACGTTCCCCATTACGGTCACGGTGGGAACGCCGTTCGACCTTGGCACTACGCTCAGGCTCACGACCTCCGGAGCTGCATCAGCCAACTTTTCAAACACGGCAACCATCTCATTCAATCTGCCCGGGGACGTAACGGTGACCTCTGTGGACGGCTTCGGCACGGCGCCGGAACCGGCGAGCTTCCTGCTGCTGTTGGCACCTCTTGGGTTGGTGGCCTGGCGGAACCGGCGGCGGAGCTAGCTGCGCAGCGGGCCTGGAATCTCCGATACTGTACCCGCAAGGGCGCGCTGTGGACGATTCGGAATCCATTACCACGTGGTTGCGACAGTAGGCTCGCGGAGACGTGCAGGCCGTTGAAGCGCTGATTCCCATGGTCTACGGAGAATTGCGCCAGCGGAGCGGTCGCTGGACAGCGAGAGGTACGAGACCACGAGCGCCACGTCGCGGGTCCACGACTTTTTTCTCCAGCTAATGAAGGGCAAGAGGATTCAGTGGGAAGATCGCGGCCACTTCTTTGGCATCGCAGCACGAATCATGCGACAACTGCTGGTGATGCGAGCCCGCAGACACAATACGCTGAAACGCGGTTGCGGGAATCCGACTCCGTTGCCACCGGTCGAAAATGTGCCGTTAGCGGCAGGCTGGATGGGTTACTGCCGGCGGCGTTTGGGCGGTGCATCCGAAGTGGCGGACTCCGTGGCTGGCGATTACGGCGATT
>CANIHR010000217.1 GCA_947467185.1 Bryobacterales bacterium | reverse complement strand
TCCTTTCGGACGAATGAGGACCTGGACAGGTCCCCGGTTTCTTACATGGTGACCTTTTCGACAGTGATCGTTTCGCCTTCAAGCTTGCCCGTGATGGTGACGTTGTGGCCGGCATGCGCCTTCACCTTGTCCTGATCGGCGATCTTGAAGATCTTACCGTCCGGAGTCACGAGGACAGCCTTCGCGCCGCCATCGATGCACTTCTTGGAGCATTCCGCGTTGCCCTTCATCGCGGGCTTGGTTGAACAAGCTTCATCCTGCACGAAACCTTTGAAATCGGCCGCGAAAGAACTAACCGCCAGACCGAGGAACATTGCTGTCAACGCCGTAACTGTTTTCATTTGTATTCTCCAGTGGAAAGTTCGTTCTGAACGTCCAAGGCGATTATAACCCAGCCGATGGCAAATCCGAACGCAATTTATATAGGGAAGATTAAAGACTTGCAGGAGGTCCAGACGACTGTGCGCGCGATCCCCTCAACGGCTACCTCCCCCGAGGTCATCCGGCGGAATCGCGCGCCAGCCAATCCGTCCCTTTGTTGTAACGTGAAGGAGAGGTCTTTGGCCAGTGCAAAACAGGGTCTTCCACGGGGTTTTCAACAGTTTTCTCGCCCCATGGAATCAATTACTTAGCGTGGGTATCCTGTGGTCTGGCTGTTGAGAACCTGTGGATAAAACGGAGAGCATATGATTTGTTCCGGCACGAACGCCCTCACAGGGCAGGTGATTGAGGTTTCCTTCTCATGTACGATTTCAAACGTTCATGAGATTCCGGCCAGCGCCGCCGACCCCGTTTACCTCGCTCCAGGCCTGATCGATATCCAGATCAACGGCTTTTTCGGCATCGATTTTAATGATCCGAACGCCGCGCAGACGGATCTCCAGCTTGCCCTCAATGCAATTTTTGAGACCGGCGTCACGCGTTGCCTGCCCACCGTGATCACTGGTGGTCCGGAAGATATGGTCGCCTGCCTCGCGAATCTCTACCGCGCTCAGCGCGAACTTGACAACGGCCAGGGCATCGCGGGCTTCCACGTGGAAGGTCCGTTTATCGGCCCCGAAGACGGTCCCCGCGGCGCCCACCCCCTGCGCTGGGTTCGTCCGCCTTCGCTGGATGAATACCGTCGCTGGCAGGACGTAACCGGCCGTCAGATCCGCGTCGTTACCCTCTCCCCCCACTGGCCTGAAGCGCCGGAATGGATCTCTGCGGTTGCACAGGACGGCGTCACTGTCTCCATCGGCCATACGGGCGCCACGGCCGACCAGATCAAAGCTGCCGTCGACGCCGGGGCCACGCTCTCCACCCACCTCGGCAATGGTGCCCATCAGCAGATGCGCCGCCACCCCAACTACATCTGGGACCAGATGGCGGAGGACCGCCTCAGCGCCAGTTTCATCGCTGACGGCATCCATCTGGGCAAGGCCTTCCTCCAAACGGCCCTCCGAGCCAAGACCCCGGCCCGCGCGATCCTCGTCACCGACGCTTCGGCTCCCGCAGGAGCCGCCCCGGGTCGCTACCGCCTCGGCGAACAGGATGCCGACCTCACCACCGACGGTCGTGTCGTACTTGCCGGAACCGACAAGCTTGCCGGTTCTGCGCTGAAAATGAACGATGGCGTGGCGAAGATGATGTCCCTTGGCGGCCTGACTCTGCCGGAAGCCGTTGCCTCCGCTACCCTGAACCCCGCGCGCCTCATCAACCTGGAAGGCCACAAGAATGGCATCGAAGAAGGCGAAACAGGTGACCTGGTCGCCTTCACGCTCCGAGATGGTCAGGTGCAAGTCGAAGCCGTTTACCTGGCCGGCAAGCGCCTGCGCTAACCGCTAACCGGAGTGGCGGCATCTGGTCACCCCCCTTCCAGGTGGTCACGCGGCAAGGGCTGCCGCCCCTTCTGCTGGTTCCGCCCGAAGGCCTTCGCGTCCGTTGCCCGCGCACTCCGAAGCCCAGCCCGGACGTACCCGTGATCACGGACCTGGGATTGCGTTCACCGGGGCAGACACCTGCCCCAACACATGACCCCAATTCCGCAGCACCCCTCCGCCACAGCTGTTCCCGTCCGCGCCGCCGTGATCGTCGCGCACCCTGACGATGAAACGCTTTGGTCCGGAGGCTACATCCTCGAGCATCCGGAGTACCTCTGGCGCATTGTCACCCTTTGCAGGGCAACCGATCCCGACCGGGCTCCAAAATTCCAAAATGTTCTGGAGCGCTTCGGCGCAGCGGGCGAGATGGCCGATCTCGACGATGAAACCGACCAGGTTCCCCTGCCTCAAAAGGAGTTGCTCGACACGGTTGTGCACCTCGCGGCGGGCATCAGCTACGACCTCATCTTAACCCACGGTCCGGACGGTGAGTACACCCGGCACCGCCGACATTCCGAATGCTGTCAGGCTGTCGTTGAACTTTGGCGCACCGGTGGTATCTTCACACAACGTCTCTGGACTTTCGCCTACGAAGACGGCAACGGGACGTACCTTCCCCGGGTTCGCCCGGACGCGGACCGCCGCGAAATTCTTCCCCACAACATCCGGCAGGAAAAATTGCGAATCATGACCGACCTCTATGGGTTCCGCCCCGACACCTGGGAGGTTAGAACCACACCTGGGGAAGAGGGGTTCAAGTGCTTTGACTCCCCCAAAGACGTGCGCCTCGATACCGCTGCGGGCCACACATCATGAAAGTGCTCATCCTCAGCGAGTACCCCCCCTCGGCAGCCGGTCTGGCGACCCAGGGCGAACTCCTTTACCGGGGACTGCTTGAACTCGGCGTGGAAGTCCACCAGGTGCATCTGGAATCGCCGCTGGAAAAAGAATGGTATTACCGCTGGTTCAGGCCCGATGTGGTGGTGGGTATCGGCTTTTGGGGCCACCTGCCCCATCTGGTTGTGGAACCGCAGGCGCACGGCATGCTGGCCGTACCCTGGCTGGTGGCAGATGGCTATATCGCCCGGCACCAGGATGTTCTGAACGCGCTCCCGCTAATCCTGGTCACCTCGAATTGGGTGAAGGAGATGTATGTCCGCGATGGTGTCCTTGGCGACAACATCGTGGTCCTTCCCGTCGGTTGTGACACGGACGCGTTCAGGCCACGTGATCGCAAGGCACCCAAAGTGAGGTTGATTCGCGAAGCCCTGGGCGTTGGCGAGGAAGAGGTTCTCATCATGACCGCCGGGGGCGACGGTGCCTCAAAAGGTGCGCGTGAGGTAATGGAGGCTCTCGCTCTGATCAATGCCGAAGCCCCGGCCTGGCGCTACTTCTGCAAAGTCTGGCCCCAGGCCCGCACACTGGATCAGAACGCAGCCGACCTGCAGCTTGCTGAAGAACTGGGAATTCGTGAAAAAGTAACCTTTGTCACCAATGTGACCTCGCGCAATTTCATGCCGTATATGCTGGCCGCCTGCGACATCTATGCCGCCCCGTCGCGGCTGGAGGGTTTCGGCATGATCCAGGTGGAGGCAAATGCCTGCGGGAAGCCCGTGGTGGCCATGGAAGCGATGGCCTTTCTCGACACGATGGTACCGGGCAAGACCGCCTTTCTTGCCAGGGTGGCCGAAGAGAAGACAATCACCGAGGGTGCTTACGAAGACGAAACAGGCAATTCCCGGCGGGTTGTGTTCCCGGTGGCGAGGACCGTGGAGTTTCGCGCCAGTATTCCCGATCTGGCGGGATACCTACTCAGACTAATGCGAGACCCGGACCTGCGGCAGCGAATGGGCGAAGCCGGACGGCGGCGCGTCGTTGAAAGGTACGACTATCGTCAGGTCGCCAGAGCCTTTGTTCGGACCATGTCCGAGCGGCTGCGGATTTCGTGAGACGGCATTTTTCGGGTGCGGAGGTAACTGTTTCCCATGGAACAAAGCAGGATTGACGAAGCCAGGCTGGCGGCACTTCAGGTCTTACTCCATAACTCGCGGGGACCCTTCGAGGGACTTCCAAGAACGGCTGGATGGGGCTACCCCGAACCCTACACCCGGGATCTGATGATCTCGGCGCTGGGCCTTCTTGTTTCCCGCGATGCCGAGCTGGTGGATGCGTTGCGACGGACTCTTGTGGCCCTCGCGGCCAATCAAAGTCCACGGGGGCACATCCCGTCGCTCGCTCACGACCCGGAAGATCGTGGGGCCAGCGACACCACGCCACTGTTCCTGTTCGGCCTCGCTCTCTACCGAAAACATACCGGCCAGCCGGAATTTCTGGACGACTCGGCAAAGCGTGCCCTCCTGTGGATGCAATACCAGAGTCCCGACGACCGAACTATGGTTGCGCAATTGCCGACCAGCGACTGGCGTGATGAACAGTGGGTCATGGGGTACGGGCTCTACGTGAATACCCTCACCTATGCCTCTCTCGTGCTCCATGGCGAAGGCGAAGCGGCCACACAACTACGCTTTCTCATGAATCGCCTCGAACCTTCCGCTCGACCCCAGGCTTTGGCTTCCGCTGGAGAGCACTCCCAGGTCGGCCCCGGACCGGAGGGCCTCGTCGTGCCCTCCCAGCCCTTCTACGCCCTCTGGTCCTACAAAGTTTTCCACAGTGATCGCTTCGATCTGCTGGGTAACAGCCTCGCAATTCTGACCGGCGTGGCCTCGCCGGAACGTGCGCGGGATCTTGTCAACTGGGTGGAGACGGAGTGTGAAGGTCTCCGCAAGGCCGGGGACCTGGTGGGGGAATTGCCCCCGTGCCTGTTTCCGTATATCCTGCCGGGAGATGCTGACTGGTACCCCCGCTACGAGCGCTATAATCAGCCCGGCGAGTACCACAATGGCGGACTCTGGCCCTTTGTCTGCGCCTTTTACGTGGCAGCCTGCGTAGCCGTTGGGCGGCACGATCTGGCCGTGCAAAAACTCCACGCCCTTACAGATTTAGTCAGCCCGTGGCATGAAGATAAGGCTGTCTGGGGGTTCAATGAGTGGTCCCGCGCGCAGACCGGGCGGCCGTCCGGGCGGGACTGGCAGACCTGGTCCGCTGCAATGTATCTTTATGCCGCCGAGTGCGTTCGGCTCGGGGAGACGCCGTTTTTTGACGAGATTCGGGCAAGGCGACCCCAATAGATTTCGGCGGGCCCTTCTCACGGCGTAGCCATTCGATAGAATGCCAGTGCCATGAATCGCCGCCGTTTTCTTCAAACCGCCGCCGCTTCCACCGCCGGGTTCCTCTTCACTGGTGACCACTGGAAAGCCGCCGCCGCTCTCAAAGGCAAAGTGAAGATCACTGACGTCAAAGTCATGATCATTCGAGGGACCTGGGACTGGAATCTCATTAAGATTGAAACCGACCAGCCGGGCCTCTACGGCATCGGTGAAGCCTATTGGGGACCGGGCGTGAAAGATCTGGTCCTGAACCAGCTCAAACAGCACGTCATCGGCGAAGATCCCCTGAACGTCGACAAGCTCTACACCAGGATGCTGATGAAGTCGGCTGGGGCCGGGGCTATTGGCGGTGTGACAGTGACCGCTGCCAGCGGCATCGAAATCGCCCTCTGGGATCTCGCCGGTCGCATTCTCGAAACGCCCGTCTGCAACCTCCTCGGCGGTCGGTTCCGCGACAAAGTCCGCTTCTATCGCACCATGCAGAGCCCAGAGGGCAACCTCGAAGACATGCAGCGCTACAAGGACTTCGTCGCTGAAGCCCGTGCCGAAAAGTGGAAGTGGACCGCCTTCAAGTTCCAGGGCGATGGCATCCCCCCGCGCGTTGACCCTGACTTCCGCGAGCCCGGCCATGACCCCTACGCCCGCAACCTGACCGCAAAAGACGTCCGCCGCATCGTGAAGGCAATGGAAACCGTGCGCGGCGAACTCGGCCCCGATATCGACTTCGCCATTGAAGCCCACTGGCGCTACGACGTTCACGACGTCATCGAACTCGGCCGGGCACTCGAACCCGTAAAGCCCATGTGGCTGGAAGATCCGGTTCCGCCCGACAATATCGAAGCCATGGCCCGCGTCACCCACGCGCTCAACATCCCGGTCTGCACGGGCGAGAATCTCTACACCCGCCAGGGTTTCCGGCAGCTCTGCACCATGCAGGCGACCAGCGGTGTGCACATTGACATCCCGAAGTCCGGTGGTCTGCTTGAATCGAAAAAAATCTCGGATCTGGCCGATCTCTATTACATCTGGACGGCCGCTCACAATCCGGCCAGCCCCCTCGGAACCATTGCCAGCGCGCACGCCGCAGCGTCGATGCGCGAATTCCGTGTCCACGAACTCGCCAAGTGGGTCGACTGGTGGCCCACTCTTGTGATCAAAGAAGGCCCGATGTGGGAGAACGGCTACTTCACCATTCAGGACAAGCCCGGCTACGGAGTGGAAATCAACCCCGACGTGGCAAAGGCGCACCTCGCTCCCGGCGAAGTCTGGTGGGGCTAATTCGTTAACGGCCACCTCTGCTGAAAGCGACTTTCAGCAGAGGTGGCGTTAGCAGTGTCGTTAGAATCACCATCAGCACCAGGGCGGAAAACACCTGCGGCGAAACCACCGCCTTGCCGTTCAGCAGCACCGTAGTCCCGAGGGAAGCGAAAATCAGACCAACCTCGCCGCGCGGGATCATTCCAACACCCACCGCAATCCGGTCCACACCCTTTTCCAGAACCCCCAGGCCGCAGACTTGTTTCCCGATCACCGCCACCAGCGTGATCAAACCTGCCAGCCCCAATACTCCCGGTTCCACAAAGCCCCGGACATCGACGCGCAGGCCCATCAAAACAAAGAACACCGGCACCAGCAGCGCCGTAATCGGCTGCAGCAGTTCCTCCACTGACCGCTCGCCGCGATCACTGAACGCCTTGTAGTGCACTTCATCCAGCACCACGCCCGCGCAGAATGCCCCCACAATCGGTGCCAGCCCGGCCAGTGACGCGAGCGATGCCATCCCGAAGCAGAAGCAGATACACATTGCGATCAGCGCCCCGGGCACCTGCATCTGCGCCGCCCAGCCAAAAGCCTTCTGGGACCACAGCCGCCCAATCACCACTGCTCCTGCCAGAAAGCCAACCGCTTTGGCGACGATCAGGCCCGCGCCACCCAGATCCGTCCCGCCGGCACCACGAGCCGCGGCGGCTGCCAGGCCGGAGACCACAGCCATCACCACGAGGCCCATCACGTCATCCGCTACAGCCGCGCCCAGAATAATCCGAGCTTCGCGCGTACCGGCTTTGCCCATATCCTTCAAAACCCGCGCCGTAATGCCCACGCTGGTCGCTGTCAGCGTTCCGGCCACGAACAGGTGTGTCATCCAGCTGGCGTCCGGCATCATCCATACGGACGCCCAGTATCCGAGCCCCATTGGCGCCACGACGCCCAGAATCGCCACCAGCAGCGACGACCATCCGACAGCCAGTAACTGCCCCAGGTCGGACTCAACACCCACCTCAAACAGCAGCAGCACCGCGCCAATCTCTGCCAGAATCTCCAGCGACCCGCTGTGTTTCATCGGTTCCAGGGCGCCGACGCCGAATAGCCCTAGATTTCCCAGCAGAACGCCTGCCAGCAATTCCCCCAGGACCGGAGGCTGCTTCAGTCGTGCCGCTACCTCGCCGCCGAGCTTCGCCACCGCCACAATAAGCGCGATGACCAGCATCGCCTGTGCCACTGTTTCCAAGATATGGACCTGGTTACCAGCTTAGACATTTCTTCAATCAAATGTCCTGATTGAGGGAATCAGATTTTTCATCCGCAGCCACCGCCGTGTACTGGATATCATCTATCAGTAGCCATCTGATGTCTCCTTCGCAACGTTCTTCCACCACGTCCCGTGTAGTCGTCGCCTCAACGGTCGCGCTTTCCTTCATTTCTTTCTGGCGCGGCGCCGCCATCGTTCTCAGCGATCTTGCCTCGTCGGCGTTCTACGCCGGCGGTATCGCGGAACAGGCCATTGGGGCCAGCGCGCCCTGGTTCATCCTTGCGGTGATGCTGTTCAGCTTCGCGGTGCGCTCGGTCTACATGGAAGGCTGCAGCATGTTCGTCCGCGGCGGCGTTTACGTCGTCGTGCGTGATGCGATGGGGCCGTTCATGGCCCGGCTCTCGGTCTCCGCCCTCATCTTCGATTACATCCTCACCGGTCCCATCTCGAGCGTCACCGCTGGTCAGTATCTCGGCCGCCTGCTGAATGAGATCGCGGAAATGGTGCACTACCCTGGCCGCGTTTCTCCGAACCTTTTCTCCGCCGCTTTCGGTCTGGTGGTCACCGCATACTTCTGGTGGCAGAACATCAAGGGCGTTCACGAATCCAGCGGTAAGGCTCTCCGCATCATGCAGATCACGACCGTAATGGTTGTCATCTTCCTCATCTGGGGACCCCTCACCATCCTGCTGCGCGGTCCAGCCCAGATTCCGCCCATGCCCACAATCCAGAACATCCACTTCAGCGATGAAGGTCTCGGCTGGTTCAAGGGCACTATTTGGCCGACTATTCCTGTCGCGGCGATCATCATCGCCTTCGGCCACTCGCTTCTGTCGATGAGCGGCTTCGAAACACTTGCCCAGGTTTACCGCGAAATCGCCTACCCGAAGCTTCGCAATCTGAAGCTCACCGCCAACACGGTCTGTATCTATGCCGTGGCCTGCACCGGCATTATTACCGTACTCGCCGGCTTCGTGATCCCCGACAGCATTCGCGGCCAGTATTCGGAAAACCTTCTCGGCGGCTTCGCCATGAACCTCGCGGGTCCCGAACCCCTCAAGCTCGCCTTCCACGTTTTCGTTGTGGCCGTCGGCGTCCTGATTCTCTCGGGCGCGGTCAACACCTCCATCCTCGGCGCGAACGGCGTTCTGAACCGCGTCGCTGAAGATCGCGTGCTGGTCGACTGGTTCCGCAAGCCGCATGCCCGCTTCGGCACCACCTACCGCCTCATTGACTCCATCACCATCCTGCAGGTCATCACTATCATCTTCAGCAAGGGCGACATGTACATCCTTGGTGAAGCCTACGCCTTCGGCGTGGTCTGGAGCTTCTTCCTGAAATCGCTCGGCGTGCTGGTGCTTCGCTTCAAGCGCAAGGACCAGGAATACAAGCACCCCGGCAACTTCACCATCGGTGGCATTGAGATCCCCTACGGCCTCATCGGCACCACCTCGGTGCTCTTCCTGGTCGCCATCGCCAACCTGTTCTCGAAGAAGATCGCCACCATCTACGGCATCCTCTTTACCCTGCTCCTGTTCGCCGTCTTCACCATTTCGGAGAAGATCAACCGCAAGAACCACAGCGGCGAAAGCAAAGGCCTCGAAGCCTTCAACCT
>CANIHR010000216.1 GCA_947467185.1 Bryobacterales bacterium | reverse complement strand
TCCGCACATCGTTTCCCTATACGATGGGCTTTCACCAGCGGCCCACCGATGGCGCGGACCACCCGGAGTTCCATCTCCACGCCCACTACTACCCGCCGCTGCTCCGCTCGGCGACCGTGAAGAAATTCATGGTCGGCTACGAGATGATGGCTATGCCCCAGCGCGACATCACCGCCGAAGACGCCGCCCGGCGACTCCGCGAACTGCCGTCAAGGCACTACCTTTCGATATCCTGAGAACTTCATGCCCCAAAACGTTATTGTGAATGGCGAGACCATCACCGACCAGGAAATAAAGGCCGGTGTCGCCATCCTCCGGCAGGAACTGGAGACCCGCGAAGGTCCCCTCACGCTGGAGCAGCGCATGGGTCTCCGCAACCACGTCATCAACGACCTGTTGGGCCGTCTCGTTGTCTGTCAGGAAGCGAAGCGTCTTGGTCTGGCACCTTCCGATGACCAGGTCTCCGAACTCGCCGCCACGCTGGTCCCTCGCGGCGATGGCGAAGAAGGCTGCCGTGCCGGTGTCGACGAAGCTGTCGTCCGTAAAGAAGCTCTCGATCGGATCCTCGCCGAACGCCTGATCGAGCACTGGGGGAAGGGGGTCAAACCTCCTTCAAAGGGCGAAATCCGGGAGTATTACAAGAAGAATCGCGAACGCTTTCAGCAGCGTGAAATGGTTCATGCTGCCCACATTGTGAAGAACTTCGATGCCGCCAAAGACGTCACCTCCGAGGCGCGCGAACTGATGGCAGAGCTTCATGAGCGTCTCGTCGCAGGCGAAGACTTCGCGCATCTCGCCACCCAACACTCCGACTGCCCCGAAAACGGCGGCGACCTGGGCTTTTTCCCGCGCGGCACCATGGTTGATGAGTTCGATGCGCAGGTTTTTGACCTGCCGGTGATGACGCCGACGCCTGTCTTCGAAACCCCCTTCGGTCTGCACATCGCAATCGTGTACGAGCGGCGTCCGGCGGGTATCGCCACGCTCGAAGAGATCGGCCCCAGCATCGAACAGCGCCTTCTCCGCACCTTGCAGGACCACCACGTGGAACACCAGTTAACGGACCTGCGGCGGAAAGCAGTCGTTCGCGTGGAGAACGTTTAGAAATGAACCCCTGCTGCGCTCCCACCAAGGCACGCGCGGCGGTGTTCCAGGCCTCCTGTGCGCGGTCGGCCGAGCGCATTCGTGCCACCGCAGGGTCTGTCGCGGACATGATCCGTCTCGACGGTGCCCGTTTCCTGATGGGAGCCGAAGATGCCGATTCCATACCCGCTGATGGAGAAGGTCCGGTGCGTCCCGTCGTTGTGGACCCGTTTTACCTGGATCGTTACCCCGTCACCAATGAACGGTTTGCCGAGTTCGTCGCCGCCACTGGCTACAAAACGGAATCCGAAACATTCGGGTGGTCGTTCGTTTTCGAAGGCCATCTTCGGCAGCAGGCCAGCGAAGAGTTTCCGCAACACCCCATTGGACTCCGCTGGTGGCGCAAGGTGGAAGGTGCGGCCTGGCACCATCCCGAAGGACCCGACACCAGCGTGGCCGGCCGTGAACACTACCCCGTCGTCCATGTCTCCTGGAACGACGCCGCAGCTTATGCCGCCTGGGCCGGCAAGCGACTTCCCACCGAAGCCGAGTGGGAGTTCGCCGCGCGTGGCGGTCTGGAGCATGCCCGTTTCCCCTGGGGTGATGACCTGACGCCCGGTGGCAAACACCTCTGCAATATCTGGCAGGGCAGCTTCCCTGATTACAACTCAGCCGAAGATGGCTACGTCGGGGCATCCCCGGTAGACGCCTTTCCTGCAAATGGCTTCGGCCTCTTCAGCATCACCGGCAATACCTGGGAATGGTCGGCCGACTGGTTCTCGCCCGACTACCATCTGCTGGGCACGCGCACCAATCCGGTAGGCCCGGCAGAAGGCACGGAACGCGCGATGCGCGGTGGGTCCTATCTCTGCCACGCGTCGTATTGCAATCGCTACCGAGTGGCCGCCCGGACAAAGAACACGCCGGATTCGGCAACCACTAATATAGGCTTCCGATGCGTTCGCGACGTAGTGTAATACTCGCGCTGGCTGCGGCAGTAGCACGCGCTCAGCAATCTCAGAATCCCTCGCCGATGGTCGAGCACAACCGCCCCCATCCGCGACTCACGAAACCCGATCCGCCGTTGCCCGGCAAGCGCGCGAAGCTGGTGGCCGGCTCACTCTTCATCCCGCAAAGGCTGGCGCGAAAGAAGCAGGTCCCGCTCTTCCTCCACTTTCACGGAGGCCCCTGGGTTCCGGAACTCGCTGCCGTGAAGCGGGGAATGGCTGTCATCACTATTGACACCGGTTCCGGCTCCGGCATCTATGCCCGACAGTTCACTGACCATGCCCTGCTCGCTCAAATTCTCCGCGATGCCGAGCAGCAGGGCGGCGTCAGTTTCTCCTCCATCACACTGACCGCCTGGAGCGCCGGACACGGAGCGGTTCGCGAGATCCTCACCGTGCCCGAATACTACGCGCAGGTTTCCAAAGTTCTGCTGATCGATGGTCTTCACACGGGCTACGACGGTGGCAAGCCGGGGCCGCTGGAATCAAAGCTGGAACGCGACCATCTGGATACGTTCCTGAAGTACGCTCAGGACGCCGTCGCCGGCAAAAAGCGTCTGCTGATTACCCACTCCGAAATCTTCCCCGGAACCTTCGCCAGCACCACCGAAACCGCCGACTGGCTCCTTGCTCAACTCAACCTGAAACGGACCCTGACGCTGAAACCCGGCCCCATGGGAACCCAGCAACTCAGCAAAGTAAGACGCAACGGCTTTGGCCTGATCGGCTACGCCGGAAACTCCGCCCCGGACCATGTGGACCAACTCCACTCTCTGGATGTCTACCTGAAGTGGCTGCGCTGACTGGCCTGAAACTCAAACCTAATCAGTCTTCTGTGGGGCCAGCCCCTGCCAGCTCGCGAATGTCTTCGTTCGTGTCAAGCAGGCACTCGTCGCGAATGGCGGCCGGCAGGGACTCCATCTCGATCAGGCGATGTACTGCCGTTCCCCGGCAAAAAGAACAGCTTCCGTGCTCATATAGAGCCAACAGTATCTGCGTTTCGCGTGCCGGGTCGAGGTTCATATCCCTAAAGTCCCGGAGGCCCATACCCATCTCGTGGATCGTGTCCGGGTCCCGCTCGCCGAGGAACCAGCTGAGGGCAGTAGCCTCGTCACCGACCTCATAATTGCGCGCCAACAGTCGGATGGCGGTTCCGCGAGAGGGTCGCTGTTCCTGCACGAGCTGAAAAGCGAGTTCGCGAATGGCTGGTCCGGGAACGTTCGTGAGCGCGATGGTGGCGGCGCGGGCCAGTTGCTCATCGCCGCCCGAAGACCACCGAATCAGTTGGCTCGGGATTCCCGGGAAGGGTGTTTCCGCGAAGAACTGCAGATGCTGAATTTGCTCAGATGGTGCAGTTGCGGCCATCAAGCCCCGTGCGGCCGCCTCTATATCCCCGGCCTCTGCTTTTCTGGCCCGCCATTGCAACTGTATCGGCCTGCTGCCCGGCAGCTCCTCGCAGAGTTCCGGGTAACTCAGCCCCACCAGTTTCGAGAGGGTTGAGCCTCCTGTTTTTTTTGCCGATACGCTGGCCAGATATGCCGCAAGGTCGGGATCGGACTGGCTCTCGACTTCCAGTGCCGCCTTCGCTTCCGGCGACCCCAGCGTCTCCTGTGCGACATGCCAGAGCCACCCATCATCCGCAGTCTTCTGTCCGGTTACCAACAGTCGCCCAATTGCCCTCGCCGCCACCAGAAAACCCTCGCCACCGTCCAGCCGGACTAGATTTACCCCGATGTCTTCGCCCCACCTCGGCCCTGGCGCAAAGTGCTGGTAGATGTGTTCCTTCGCGCGCAGGTCGCCGTCCATGGCCAGGTAAGTGGCGAAATTGAATCGCTGCAGGCCGCTCGAGTCATCTCCGGCCCCAGCGAGGCCCTTCAGAACCGCATCGCAGTAAAAATCCCGTTCGCGTGTAGATTCCACCAACTCCAGCATGAAGGGGGCGCGGGTACCTTCACTCTGAACATCCACCGCGTAACAGTGGAGGCAGGCATCGAGAATTATCTCGCGAAACTGGCGGACATCGTGCTCCTGCGCAAAGCGGATGGCCCGTCCCAATCCGAGGTGCACCGCCTTCCTGAACCGGGTCTCATTCATTGTCCAGGCGGGCCTTCTTGCCCAGATAGCCCCCGTGGTGCCGCAACCCGAAGTCGTGGCGGGTGAACCCTCGCAGATCCATCAGCGTTAGCGCCAGCGCGTCGCTGATGGCCAGCATCGCCACAATGCTCGCTGAGGGGGTCAGCCCTTGCGAACAGGGCTCCTCAATCACGCCCATATCCAGCACGATGTCGCTCAGGCCGCGCATCTCCGAATCCGGGTGCGACGTCACCGCAATCACAGTTCGCAGCCCGATATGCCGCCCCAGTTCCAGCATTTCCAGCACTTCGCGCGTCTTGCCGCTCGTCGAAAATGCCACAATGCAGTCTTCCGGCCCGATCAGTCCCAAATCCCCGTGCGCCGCCTCGCCCGGATGGATGTACGAAGCCGGCGTCCCCGTCGAACAGAGCGTTGAAGCGAACTTGCGCGCAATATGCCCGGCCTTGCCCATGCCTGCCGTCAGGACCTTCCCTGGACAATCCCGTAACGCCAGTACCGCGCGTTCAAATTCCGGCGTTACCTGAATCGCCGAGATGGCGGCAGCCTCTGCCGCCAGAATCCCCGCGATCCGTTCCTGGACGTTCATTGCCGGCTCCGCAATGCGGCGGCAAAAGTTGGGGGCAGTGCCTGCGCCTTCTGTGTGCCGATGTTCATGCACACGATCACCACCTTGCCCTTCGCGCACTCCTGCAGCTCTTTGATCACCCGGAACCCGAGCTCAAACGAAGCATTCCCCACGCGATTCACCGACACTTCGATATCAATGGGATCGTCGTAAACCAGCGCGCCGGAGATGTCGCACTCAGCGTGCACCCGGGGCCACCCGGCCTCACGGTCCGCCAGCCCGGAATACCCCAGGCCCAGCTCCCGCAGAAACTCCTGTTCGGCAGCTTCGAAGAAGCGGAACAAGGCGGTGTAGTGGATGCGTTGTGACGCATCTGTATCGACAAAACGAACGCGGGTGGTCCAGACAAAAGCGGCCATTCCCTGCATCATGGCACAGCGGCCACTCTAAAGCATTGTCTGCAGGCTCTTCAGGTCGCGCTCCAGGGCGTCCAGAATGGGCAGGCCCTTCCAGAACGGATCGCGCTCCACAAAGCAGTGTTTCGTACCAGCCTGGCGTGCCGCAGCCAACACCGACGGATAGTCCACAATCCCCGTTCCCACCACCGCCGGTGTTGCAGGTCCCAGCAATTCGGGCGTCGTCATCGCCATCTCAGTCGTCGGGGTGAAGCCCCGCTCAAAATCCCGCGCATGGATCAACCGGCAACGGTCTGCATGGTTCGTCAGATAGTAAACCGGATCCCGGCCCGCCACGCAGACCCAACCGCAGTCCAGCTCCAGCTTCAGCAGCGCCGGGTCGGTCAGGCGCAGTAGTTCGTCGTAAGCGATGACCCCATCGAAGTCCCGGAACTCAAAATTATGCCCGTGATACGCCAGCTCCAGGCCTTCCTCGCGAAGCCGTGCGCCCATCCGGTTCAGATGTTCTGCATTCCAGCGCCAGTCATCCAGGTCCAGGGCCGCGATCGCAGCGAAAAACGCCGCAAACATCCCTGCTGCCGGATCAATCTGCAGCCGCGACATATCCCGAATCCAGGGTGCCGCGCACACAATCGTATCCGCGCCCAGCGTCTTCGCCAAGGTGATCTTGCCTTCCAGATCCTGCAGCAGTTCCGGCATGGCGAAGTGCACACTTGGGCACACCAGTTGATGCCGGTCCAGTGCGCCGCGGATCTCTTCGGCGGAGCGACCACCGGCGATAAAGCCGGCGACCTCCGCCTTCCGAAATCCAATAGCGGCGACCCGAGCCAGCGTCGCGTCGAAGTCCTTCGCCAGTTCCTCGGAAACCGAGTACAGCTGCAGGCCGACGTCGTTAAGAGTTAAGTCTGAATCCATCCCGTCTCAACTTCCAGATTGCCGGCATCATTCAGACGCGTCATCTGCGCCTCACTTAGCCGAATATCCAGAGCCTGGATATTCTCGTCCAGTTGAGCGACGGAACTACCGGCGATGATCGGCAGCACTGGCGGGTCGCTCTGGCGGAACCAGGCGATCACCACCTGATTCACCGAAGCACCCAGCTCCGCAGCAACCGCACTCAGTGCGGCGCAACGCTTCTCGGTATCCAAACCCGAGAACTGCGGCGGCAGCGCAGCAGCGCCACGCGTGTATGCGCCGGCCAGCAACATCGAATAGCCCACCAGCGTGGTGCCGTTCGAACGCGCATAGTCTTTCAGCTCATCGTTGATAAAGATCTGCGGCCCGAAGCTCGCGCCGTAACGGGGCCGAGCGTAGGTGTAACGCTGCTCCACGGCCGCATAACCCGTCCAGCCCTTCAGCTGCGCAAGCAGATTCGCTTCCGCAATCCGCCAGACCGTCAGATTACTCGCGCCAATTGCCCGAACCTTACCCGCCGTGATCAGGCGATGGAAAGCCTCCATCGTCTCTTCCAGCGGCGTGTCCCGGTCATCGCGATGGGAGTAATACAGGTCCAGATGATCCGTCTGCAAACGCTTCAGGCTCATCTCGCATTCGCGCTCAATCTCCTTTGCTGACAGACCACCCGGTGACCCCGGGTAGTCGAACGCCAGCTTGGAGGCAATCACCATCTCGTTCCGGCAGCCGCGATCCTTCAGCCAGTTGCCGATGGTGGTTTCGCTCTCGCCCCCGACGAAGCCTTCCAGCCAGCTGGCGTAAAAGTTCGCGGTGTCCATAAACGTCCCGCCCTTGCCGCGGAAGAAATCCATCAACTGATTGCAGGTGGCAGCGTCCCGCTTGCTGCCGAAGACGTCAGTGCCAAGACACAGCGCACTGACTTCAATGCCGGTATTACCCAGGGTCCGTTTTTCCATTGGTTTACTCAGGGAGCCTTGTTACCGTGTTGCCAGGAAAACACCGCCCATCAGAGCCACGGCGCCAGCCACGTTCGTCATCGAGACCGGCTTCACCGGCGAACCCAGCAACCCGTAGTGCGACATCACCATACCACCCAGAATCTGCCCTGCGATCAAACCGAACATCACCGCCGACGCGCCAACCTGCGGCATCAGCCACGCAATCGCAAACACCAGACACGCCCCCATCAAACCAGCCGTCAGCAACAGCGGATGTACGTCTTTAATTCCGCTCAAAGCGCCCGACTCCCAGCCAGTCGCGCCGATAATGCACGCGCCCAGGGCGCCAATGCACCAGAACAAAGCGTTGCCAACTCGTGGGTTACCGATAGCGGCGCCGACTTTGCCATTCATGGCAAGGTGGACGGCAAGAATCACGCCTAAGAACAGCGTGAGCGCGACAAGGGGCGTTTTCATGGGTAGTTCTCCTTAGTAAGGGAAGCGGGCTACGCTTCTTTCGGTTGTATCTTCTCGTTGGTACGGAATGCGAGCAGAATCATGACCAGGATGCCGGCCGACATGGCGGCGCTAAACATCCAGAACGAATACCAGTCGCGGACCTGAGCCCCGGCGACCGTTTTCGTGAAGTAATCGACCGCGCCGCCAGAAAGCAGCGACCCAACCAGCATGCCCACGCCGTATGTCAGGAAGGTAATGAAACCCTGCGCCGTGTTGCGAAGATGCGGGGGCGCCACCTGATCGGTGTAAAGCTGTCCAGTCATAAAGAAGAAGTCGTAAGCCGCGCCGTGCAACAGGATCGCAATGTAGAACATCCACATGCCGTCACCCGAGTTGCCCACCGCGAAAAGGGAGTAGCGCACAGCCCAGCAAATCAGGCCGACAATCACAATGTGCCGGACGCTCAGGTAGCGGAAGATGAACGGCATCAGCAGCATCATGATCACTTCCGAACCCTGCGCCAGCGTCATAATACCGGCCGCGTTCTCCACCTTGACGTCATTCAGATACGTATTCGTGAACGAGTAGTAGAAGGTCAGCGGGATACAGGCCAGCACTGAGGCCACGGCGAAGAAGAAGAACGCCTTGTTCTTCATAATGACTAGTGCGTCCAGGCCAAGAATGTCCCGTACGCTGGTCGCTTTCCCCTTGCCCTTCGGCGGCATGTGCGGCAGCATCGTCAGGCAGATCACCACCATGACGAGGGATGCCACCAGCGTCGCCCAGAACTGACCAGTAGTCGTCTCCCACTTCTGGTACCCGACGAGCAGATTGATAAAGATCCAGCCGAACGTACCCATCAGGCGAATCAGCGGAAACTCCTTGCCCGGGTCCTTTACCAACTGGAAGCCGATGGAGTTGGTTAGCGCGACCGTCGGGAAGTAGCAGAGGCAGAAGGCCAGCATGATCCCGTAAACCTCCGGGAATGTCGTCGCTTTCGTCACCAGGTACATCAGCACGGCGCACAGGCCGTATAGCACCGCCATTACCTTTTCAGTGGCGAATAGCTTGTCGGCCACCAGGCCAACGAAGAACGGGGAAATCATGGAAGCAATGGAAACTGTACCGAAGATGGCGCCCGCCTGGGTGCCGGAGAAATGCAATGTCGCCGTTACGTACGTGCTGATCGTGACGTACCAGGCACCCCAAACCATGTAGTTCACGAACATCATGATTCCGAGCCGCAGCTGCCCACGCATACCAAGTACGACAAGAGTGCCAATGCAGATGATCAGGGCTAGAAAGGGCCAGATATCGAAGTAGGACATTAGTACCGGAGTATATAGCTTTGAGGGACTGAGACGCAATCTCAGAATGCGACTTGCCCCATGAGATCTTGCTGACAAAGGGGTCATGCCGCTTGTCTGACGAAACTGCCAGACAATGCCTGAAAATTTGGGCGAAGGTACTAATAGTACTGCTTTGCGATTGTGCCTGAGGAAATTGGCCCGTACAATCGGGCTAAGATGCTGGAATGCAGGCGTTGCCGGTCCACGGAATTACTCATTCGAATGCCCAAAGGCTGGGAGCGAATCAAGATCTGGTTTACCGGTCTAAGAGAATATCGGTGTGCGGTTTGCTCGCACGTATTTCGCGCACCGGACCGCCGCGCACAGGCCCCGGTTCTCCGAGCGCGATACGGTCCCGTTCCACTCCCAAACTCCCAAATAGGCGGTATTGCGGCAGTTACATCATCGCCGAAGGGGGTGCCGGATCATCCGGATTTCCCGCATTTGACAGCGGAATCTGAATTAAAATCAGCGCCAGTAATGCCAGCACTACCAGCCCCAGCGTGTACGAAGGGCTCGCTGAAATCTGCGGTATTTT
>CANIHR010000215.1 GCA_947467185.1 Bryobacterales bacterium | reverse complement strand
TGCCGGCGAGACGACCCTGAAATGGGAAGCGGTTGGTCCAACCGGTGAGATTCTCGACCAGGCGACCATCCTTGCCGCCCCGGTCGTGCTCGACCCGCCCGTGCTGGATTCGGCGACCTACAGCACTCGAGTAGCCCCCGGGATGCTGGTTTCGCTCTTCGGCTGGAATCTGTCCCCTGGGGAGGTATTCGTAAACGGTGCGCCCGCGCCTCTCGTGTACGCGTCGCGGATGCAGTTGAACGCGCAGCTACCCTTCGATGCGGCGGGTTCTGTGGAACTGGAAGTTCGTTCGGGTGGCGGCTCCGCGAAGAAAACCTTCACGACCAGTTCGGTGGCCCCAGCCATCTTTCTGATTCCTGACGGCGGCGCGCAGGTAGCTGCCGCGATTCATCTGGACGGACGTCTGGTAAGCCGGGCGAATCCGGCGGCGGCGGGCGAGTGGTTGGCCGTTTATCTGACGGGTTTGGGCGCAATAAAAGGCACTATTGCGGCTGGTCAGAGAGCACCGCTGTCTCCGCTGTATGAGACGGTGGCAGGTGTTCGGGCACTGGTGGGCGGAGTAGAGGCAGAGGTTTCGATCGCCTGCCTTGCGCCCGGATTTTTCGGCCTCTATCAGGTGAATGTGCGGGTGCCGGCCACGGCGGGAAGTGGGATTCAGCAGTTGCGTATCGTGGAAGCCGGGGTGGCCAGTGCTCCGGCGGATTTGCCGCTGACCACCCCGAAAACCGGCGCTTAGTTGCCCTGCGCGGCGCGTGCTTCCACCATCGCGCGGACTCGCGCCACGGTGGTGTCAATGCGCTGGCGGGCGTCCGGGATACCGAGCGTCAGCCATTCCAGGTTGGCCAGGAAGTTCGGATTGCCATACGCCTGACGGATCTGCGGCAGGTAGGGTTCTACTTTCCCGAATACGACGATGAACTCGCCGTTGGCGTCAACGAACATCTTCTGGTCGATGGCACCATTCCTCACCAAAGAAGCGGCCATGTCCCAGTAAGTCGCCACCTGTCGGATATAGGCACCGTGGGGTCCGGTAATACCTGCCATGAAGTCTTCAAACGACTTCGGGTTGAATGAAATGAAAAAATCGCGGGCTTTGCGAAGCGTCTCTTCGCGGCGCTGGTCGTAAAGGGTGAGGATGAGCTGGGCGCTCTCAAATGGAGTAGGCATCAGGTCCATTGGATGCGTCGCGGAGGGTGGAGATTCGCTCTGCGATAAAATCAGACATTGACCTCCCAGGCCTCAGGTATTTTGGATCGTATTGTGTCCCGCAAGCGCGAAGAACTGCGCGAGGCGGTGATTCCGGCTGCGGAACTGCGGCAGTTGGGTGAGGCAAACAAAGCGAATCGCCGGGATTTTGCCGGGGCTCTGCGGCGGCTGAAACCGGCGATTATCTCCGAAGCGAAGAAGGCTTCCCCCAGCAAGGGTGTGCTGGTGGAGGACTTCCAGCCAGCCACGCTGGCCCGGCAGTATGAAGAGGGAGGGGCGGCGGCGATGTCCGTGCTGACCGACCGGGATTTCTTCCAGGGTTCTGTGGCGGATCTTCAGGCGGCTCGCGCGGCTTGTAACCTCCCGGTAATCCGCAAGGATTTCACCATCGCCGAGTACCACATTCTGGAAGCGGCGGCGATGGGCGCGGATGCGATTCTGCTGATCGCGGCGATTCTGGACGAGGCTGAAATGCGGGCCTTCCGCCAACTGGCCGCCGAGTTCGGCATGGCATCTCTTGTGGAAGCGCACAACGCGGCCGAAGTGGATGCCGCGCTGAAGAGTGGTGCCGAAATTCTGGGTGTCAACAACCGCGATCTGAATACCTTCCGGGTGTCGCTCGATACCTCGATCGAACTGGCCGAGCGGATTCCCGCCGGGATCGTGAAAGTCAGCGAAAGCGGCATCTTTACGGGCGACGATGTGAAGCGCCTGCTGGCTGCCGGGTACGATGCTTTTCTGGTAGGCGAACATCTGGTGAAGTCCGGCGACCCGGCGCGGGCCATTCGGGAACTGGTGGGCTGAAATGCTCGTCAAGATCTGCGGAATCACCAACCGTGAGGACGCTCTGGCGGCGGTTGCGTTCGGCGCTACAGCGCTGGGTTTCATCTTCTTCCCGAAGAGCCCCCGGGCGGCATCGGTCGAGGCTGTTTCCGAGTGGATCGGCGAGATTCCGCCTCAGATTCTGCGCGTGGGCGTCTATGTAAATGAAGCGCCCGCGGTGATTGAAGCAAATGCGGCGAAGCTGGGGTTGCACGTGGCGCAGTTGCACGGCGACGAGGCTCCGGCCCAGCATCCGGTGGGCATCGTCTGGCGGGCTTTGCGGGTGACGGGCGATTCCATCCCGTCGGACTATCCGGCCGACGCGCTGCTGCTGGATGGGCCGGGCGGTGGCAAAACTTTCGACTGGAAACTGGCGGCGGACGCGGTATCGCAGGGCAGACGGGTGATTCTGGCGGGTGGTTTGACGCCGGAGAATGTGGGTCAGGCGATTGCAGCGGTAAAGCCCTGGGGCGTGGACACGGCATCCGGTGTGGAAGCAAAACCGGGGCATAAGGATCACGCCCGCATGAAACAATTTATAGAGACGGCACTGAAATCCAAATGATTGCTACTCAACCGGACGCTGGCGGGCACTTCGGGCCCTACGGCGGGCGCTACGTTCCCGAAGTGTTGATGTCGCCGCTGGAAGAACTGCAGCGGACTTACGACGAAGCGAAGCAGGACCCCGAGTTCCACAAGGAGCTCGACCATTTGCTGCGGACCTACGCGGGTCGTCCCACGCCGCTGTACTACGCGAAGCGGCTGAGCGAACAGTTGGGCGGCGCGAAGATCTACATCAAGCGCGAAGACCTGCTGCATACCGGCGCGCACAAAATCAACAACTGCCTCGGGCAGGCGCTGCTCGCGCTGCGCATGGGTAAGAAGCGGATTATCGCCGAAACCGGTGCCGGACAGCATGGTGTGGCGACCGCGACCGTCTGCGCGCTGTTTGGTCTCGACTGCACGGTGTACATGGGCGAGGAAGATATGCGGCGCCAGAGTCCGAACGTCTTCCGCATGCGGCTGCTGGGCGCGAAAGTTGTGCCTGTCACCTCAGGCAGCCGGACGCTGAAAGATGCCATCAGCGAAGCGATGCGCGACTGGGTTACGAATATCGAAGGTACCCATTATTTGCTCGGATCCGCGCTGGGTGCGCATCCGTATCCGGCAATGGTTCGCGATTTTCACCGCGTGATCGGACTGGAAGCACGGGAACAGATTCTGGAAGCCGAAGGTCGGTTGCCTGACACGATCATTGCCTGTGTGGGTGGAGGCAGCAACGCCATCGGCATTTTCCATCCGTTTATCGCGGATGAGGGCGTGGGTTTGGTTGGCGTGGAAGCGGGCGGCCGCAGCATGGAACTGGGTCAGCACGCGGTTCGATTTGCTGGCGGTCTGCCGGGAGTGCTACAGGGAACGCGCAGTTATCTGCTCCAGGATGAAGACGGCCAGATCGCGCTGACACACTCGGTTTCCGCTGGTCTGGATTACGCGTCGGTGGGGCCGGAACACGCTCTGCTGCATGACATTGGCCGGGCGGAATACTGTTCGTGCGATGACACCCATGCAATCGAAGCGGCAGTCACGCTGAGCCACACGGAAGGCATTATTCCGGCGCTGGAATCGGCGCACGCAGTTGCCGAAACCATTCGGCGCGCACCGCTGCATCCGGGGAAGATCTTCATCGTGAACCTCTCCGGGCGCGGCGATAAAGACATCAATATCTATCGGGAAAATCTCCCGGAACTGGACCGCCTGTGAGCCGGATTACTCAACTTTTTGATCGCCTGAAGGCCGAAGGGCGGACGGGTATGATTGCGTATCTGACGGCGGGTGATCCGTCGCCTGCCGCGACGCCGGGGCTGGTTGCTGCGCTGGAACGTGGCGGCGCGGACCTGATCGAGCTTGGCGTTCCGTTCTCTGATCCGATCGCTGATGGCCCGGTGATTCAGTTAGCCGGCGATCGTGCCATCAAGGCCGGCACCACGCTGAAGCGCGTGCTCGAAATGGCGGCCGAGATCCGCAAGACTTCGCAGATTCCGCTGCTGCTCTTCACGTATCTGAACCCGGCGCTGCGTTATGGTTTTGAGCGCCTGGCGGCGGATGCGATCGTAGCTGGTATTGATGGCTGTTTGCTGACCGACGTGAGTGTGGAAGAAGCCGGCGATTATGTGTCGGTGATGCGTGCGGCGGGTCTGGATACGGTGTTTCTGGCCGCTCCGACCAGCACGGAAGAGCGTCTGGCGCTGGTCGCAAAGTACTCCAGCGGGTTTGTGTATCTGGTTTCGCGCACCGGCATCACGGGTGAGCAGACGAGCCTGTCTTCGTCAGCAATGCCGCTGGTGGACCGGATGCGGAAACACACCGCATTACCGCTGGCGATGGGCTTCGGAATTTCCACTCCCGCGCATGTGGCGGAACTGAAGGGGAAGGTGGATGCTGTGGTGGTTGGCTCCGCGGTGGTCCGCCAGATTGAGCGCGACCCGGCAGGGACCGAAGCTTTCATGAGTAGCCTGACCCAGCCGCTGAAAGGAGAGTGGCATGGCTGAGACGACGCCTGAACAGGAACTGGCTAAATGTCGCGCCCGCATTGACGACGTTGATCTGCGGCTGCTGGCCCTTCTGAACGAGCGCACGCAGATTGCCGAGGCGATTGGCAAGATCAAGCAATCGGCCAGTCTGCCCGTATATGAACCGAAGCGTGAAGACCTCGTTTATCAGAACGTGACTTTGAACAACCAGGGACCGCTGCCGAACGATGCGGTCCGCCGGGTCTTCGAACGCATCATCGACGAAATGCGGAAGGTGCAGCGGGATCGAATGGAGAAAAACGCATGATCGTCGTGATGGAAGAACGCGCAGCCGAAGAACTGGTGCAGCGCGTGATTGACCGGCTGATGGAAGACCGGTTTGATGTCCACCGCTCGACAGGCGTGCTGCATACGGTGTTGGGTGGCGTGGGTGGTCCGGACACGTTTGATACTGCCGTGGTGCAGATGATGGAAGGCGTTAAGGAAGTCCATCGCGTGATCTCGCCGTACAAGCTGGCGAGCCGGGCGTTCCGTCCGGAAGGCACGATTGTGAAGGCCGGCAAGGTCGAGATCGGCGGCAACAAAGTCGTCGTGATGGCGGGGCCCTGTTCGGTGGAGAACAAGGATCAGATTGAACGGTCGGCCGATATTGTGGCCGATGGCGGTGCACAGCTGATTCGTGGTGGCGCGTTCAAGCCGCGCAGTTCTCCCTACAGCTTTCAGGGCCTGGGCGAAGCGGGTCTGCAGATGATGCGGGAAGCGGCGGATCGGCGTGGTTTGGGTGTGATCAGTGAAGTGATGGAGATCTCGCAGATCCCGCTGTTGTCGGCGTATTCAGATATTCTGCAAATCGGCGCGCGTAACATGCAGAACTTCAACTTACTGCGCGAACTGGGTAAGATTCGCAAGCCTGTGTTGCTGAAGCGTGGTCCGGCGGCGACGATTGAAGAGCTGCTGCTTTCGGCGGAATATATCCTGTCGGGCGGTAACTACGATGTGATCCTCTGTGAGCGCGGGATTCGCACTTACGAAACTTACACGCGGAATACTTTCGATGTGTCGGCAATTCCGGCAGTGAAGAAGCTGTCGCACCTGCCGATGGTCGGTGATCCTTCGCACGGCACCGGGCGTCGGGATATGGTTCCAGCGATGGCTCGTGCCGCAGTCGCGGCGGGCGCCGATGCGCTGCTGATGGAAGTCCATCACGACCCGGAACATGCACTAAGTGATGGCGCGCAGTCCCTGAATCCGGTGCAGTACATGGACCTGATGAAGCAATTGCGGGCGCTGGCTCCGGTGCTCGGTCGAACTCTGTAATGCGTACGGTTGCCATTGTCGGCGTTGGGCTGATTGGTGGGTCGTTCGGTCTCGCTTTGCGTCAGGCGGGGTTCCCGGGCTCGATCCTCGGCGTCAGTTCGCCGGGGACGATTGAGGGCGCGATTCGGTGCGGCGCAATTGATCAGGGCGTGTCGCTGGAAGAAGCGGCTGGCACTGCCGATCTGGTGTTTTTGGCCCAGCCGATTTACGGGATTATTGCGACTATTGAGAAGCTGAAGCCGATCCTCGGCCGGCATACGCTGGTGACCGATGCGGGCAGCACCAAGCAGGTGATCACGGAAGCCGCTCGCGCATTTCTGCCAGCCGGGAATTTCCTCGGCGGGCATCCAATGGCGGGTGGCGAAAAGCGCGGTGTGGAAGCGGGCCGGGCCGATCTGTTTCAGGGGCGACGCTGGATTCTGGATGTCAACGAAGCGAACGCGGACAACTCCACTACGCGGGTGTTGCGTAAGTGGATTGCGGAGTTCGGCGCAAATGAAGTGGTGATGGACGCCGCGACACATGATCGTTTGGTGGCGTGGGCATCACATCTGCCCCAGTTGGCCTCGACGGCTCTGGCTTCCGCGATTCAGGATTCGATGCCGAATGCGCGTGCCGTGGCCGGACCGGGTTTGCTGGACATGACGCGACTGGCGCTGAGTTCGTGGGACCTGTGGAACGACATTCTGGAGACGAACAAGCCGGAAGTGGCGGCGGCTCTGGATGGTTACATCGCCAAACTGCAGGCGTTGCGATCCGACATGGGGCGCGAGTTCGCGAACGGAAGCGGGTTCGCGGCAGAACTTCGCAAGTGACCTGTTGACGGCTGCGGCTGCGTCCTGTAGGCTGTAATTTAGGCATGGCTAAAAATCTAATTCCGGAGACCGTGTGACCCGAGTTGCGATTCAGGGGGAGCCCGGCTCCTACAGTGAGTGCGCCGCACTCGATTTCTTTGCGGGCGAAGAGGCGCAGATTGTTCCGTGCCGGGATTATCCGGATCTGTTCCGTGCCGTGAATGAAGGCACCGCCGACTGTATGGTGATCCCGATTGAGAACTCGGCGGCGGGTTCGGTGTATCCGTATTACGACCTGCTGCTGGAGTACGCCACGGAGCATGGTTTCCGCGTGGTGAGCGAGCGGAAGTTGCGCATTCGGCATAACCTGGTCGCCCATAAGGACGCGAAGATTGAGGAGATCACGGAAGTGTGGTCGCACTTCCAGGCGCTGGATCAGTGCCGCGTTTTCCTGCAGAACCACGGTATGCGGATGAAGGCTGTCTACGATACCGCCGGTGCCGTGCAGGAGATTGCGGGGCAGGGTCTGCGGCATGTGGCGGCTGTGGGCAGTGCCCAGGCGGCTGCTGATAACGGCATGAAGATTCTGGCGCGCAACATTACGAATCACGTGGATAACTACACGCGGTTTCTGCGCGTGGAGAAGAATCCGGAGCCGGTGAAAGTTGCCGGCAAGGTGAAGGCCACGGTGGTGTTCTGTATCGCGAATCGGGAAGGTTCCCTGTTCCGTACACTGGCTGCGTTTGGTTCGCGGCGTGGCGTGGGCATTATCCGCATGGAGTGCCGGCCGCTGATTGGTACGCTGTCACAGCGCTGGAGTAAGTTCACTCGTCAGCATGGCGACGGGGAAGATGAAGGTGTTTGGGATCTGCTGTATTACCTCGACTTTCTGGCACCGGCGGCTAAGTGTGATGCGGTGCTGGAACACCTAAGTGATTTAGTTCTGGAGAGCGGTGGCGACAAAGCAATGCAGTTACTGGGTTGCTATGACGCGAATATTCCGCTGCGCGATATTACCGGGGAACCCTGGCGTAAGTCTCGGTAAGTTGCAATGCGTGCGATTACTGCACTAGTAGTGTGTCTGCCGATGCTCCTGTCGGCGCAGTCGGTGACGGTGCTTCGGGGGAAGGTTGTGGACCCTTCGGACACTCCGGTGCCGGGGGCGCGGGCGCTGCTGACGAATGCCCTGACAGGGTATGAGCGGACTGCTCAGGCGTCATCTGACGGCTCGTTCGAGTTCACTAATATTCCCTATAACAGCTACCGTCTGCGGGTCAGTTACCCGGGCTTCGGTGAGGTGTTGCAGGACGTGAGTCTGCGGTCCAGTGTTCCGGTGGATCTGACGATCCGGCTGGAGATTGCTTCGGAGCGGACGGTGGTTACGGTGGGCGGGGAGCCCCCGCCTCTGGTGGAACCGGAAGAGACGGGGACACATGTCCAGTTGAGTCTGACGGCGATGGCGCACTTCGCGGGGACGAATGGTCCGGGGCTGGAGAGTGTGCTGGTGACGCTGCCGGGGTTCGCGAAGAATGCGAACGGCGCGATTCATCCGCGGGGGGCGCATAATCAGACGACTTACGTGGTGGATGGCATGGCGATCGCCGATCAGCTGACCGGCGCGTTTGCGAATTCGCTGGATCCGAATGTCGCGCAGACGGTAGAGTTATTCACTGGTAACATCCCGGCGGAGTTTGGTGGCAAGACAGCTGCCGTGGTGAATGTCATCACGAAGTCAGGGATGGGTTCCGGGCGGCGCATGCAGGGGAATACTTTGCTGCAGGGCGGGAGTTTCGATGCTCTTTCGCAGGTGACGCAGGTGTCGGGTGAGGCTGGCAAGTTCGGGTACAGCGCGGCATTGAATACGGCGAAGAGCCATCGGTATCTGGACCAGGTAGGGCTGGGGAATTTTCATAACGGCGGGAATTCGGAGCGCGCGTTTCTGCGAGTGGATTTGCAGCCGAATGGTCGGGATACATTCCGGTGGACGAGCATGGCGGGGCGGTCATCATTTGAGTTGGCGAATCTGCGGTCACAACGGGCTGCCGGGCAGGACCAGCGGCAGTTATTGCGCGATGGGTCGCTGTCGTTCGGCTGGGTTCGCGCGCTGGATGCGAAGTCGACGGTGGAGACAACTCTGTCGTACCGGACTGCTGCGGCCTCACTAATTCCAAGTGCCGGAGATACTCCGGTCACGGCTCGTCAGGATCGCCGGTTATCGACTCTGGCGGCATCGACCAGGTACAGCCGTTTGATGGGGAAGCACACGCTGCGCGCGGGCCTCGATTATCAGGGGTATCCGGTGCGGGAGCACTTCGCGTTTGGGATTACGGGGGCGGATTTTAACGAACCGGGGACGGATGGGTTCAACCCCAATCTGCTGGCGCATGACCTGAGCCGCGGGGGGCGTTTGTTTCGGTTTGACGGCACCGGGTATGGTTCGATGTCGTCTGGGTTTGTGCAGGACAGTATGAAGGGGAAGCGGTTCACCGTAGCACTGGGTTTGCGGTTTGACGCCTACCGATTCCTGGTGAAGGCGAGTCAGTGGCAGCCCCGTTTGGGTGTGGCGTGGCAGTTGGGGAAGAATACCTCGCTGCGGGCTTCGTATAACCGCACCTTCCAGACGCCACCGAACGAGAATCTGCTGCTGTCGGCTTCGGAAAAGGCTGCTGCGCTGGCTCCCCCCGAGGTGGGGGCGACGTTTGGCGGGCGCGTGGCTCCGATTGTTCCGGAGCGGCAAAATGTGGTCGAGGTCGGGCTGCAGCAGGGGTTAGGCCGGTACCTGG
>CANIHR010000214.1 GCA_947467185.1 Bryobacterales bacterium | reverse complement strand
CCGCTGGCCACTTTGGCGGGCGTCCTGTTCGTCGTCGCCTACAACATGGGTGAGTGGAAGGAAATCCCGCAGATTCTGCGGCTCTCGAAGACCGACATCGCCGTCTGGGCCGTTACCTTCGCGCTCACTGTTTTCGCTGACCTCACCGTCGCCGTCGAAGTCGGCATGGGCCTCGCCGCGCTGCTCTATATCGCCCGCATCGCCGAAACCACCAGCGTCGTCGCCGTCACCCAGGCCTATATCGACGACAGCGAAGCCCACTCCCTGCAGGGCCGCGACCTTCCCGACTGGATGGCCATCCTCCGCATCCACGGCCCGTTCCTCTTTGGAACCACGGAAAAGCTCGTGGAAGCCACCGCCAACCTCGACGCCTTCCCGCAAATCGTCGTCCTGCGTCTCCGCAACATGACCGCCCTTGACGCGACCGGCGTCCATGCCATCGAGACTTTCGCGAAGCGTCTGCGAGACTCAGGGCGGACCCTGCTGCTCTGCGGCGCCCGCGACCAGCCCGGCCGTATGCTCACTCAGGCCGAAGTGGCCCACGAAATTGGTGAAGAAAACATGCTGCCCAATGTCGAACTGGCCTTCGCCCGGGCCGAAGAATTACACTCTGCTTTCAGGGCACAGTAATAACCTGCCGATTTTCACAACTAACGACTTAGGGATTTATCTTGCGCTCACTTCATAGTCTTTCCATCGCTTTCCTGTTTACCTGCGGTACCGCTCTCGGCGGTATCGTAACCACCGTGAATACCACCTGGGGCACGTCCGACACCAACCTCGGAGTAACCGGCCTCGCCATTGTGAACTTTGAATCGACGGCCCTGCCCTCTGATCTGGGTATCAGCTTCGCCCGCAGCATTGGTTCCGGAGGCTGGAACTCCGGCGTCGGCGGGAACCTGCCGTTCATCGTGTCTCCGTCCGATGACACGACCGGGCTGGACGCCTTCGGCCCCAGCTACGGCGGCGGCGCGTGGGATGGAACCCACTACCTTGTCAACGTCCCCACCATCCCCATCACATCCTATGGAGGCAGCTTTGGGTGGGGCAATATCACGCTGACTTTCGCCAATGGCACCAGCGCTGTCGGCTTCAGCCTTCAGCAGGCCAACAGCGACGACACCTTTCTAATAAACGGTTCCCAGGTAGACTCGGTCGATAACGCCTTCGGCCAGAGCAATGGTCTGCGCCAGGGCTATATCCTCTTCACCGCCACGGGCAATACCGTCATCAACACCCTCGAAATCCGCGCTTTTACCAACGGTGTTGATACCGACGGCTGGGCTATCGACCACCTTGCTTACCAGTCCTCTGCCGAGGCTCCGGAACCCGGAACTTTCGCACTGGGCGGGCTGTTTCTGGCCGCAGCCGCGATTGCAAAGCGCCGCCGCTGATCACACGGGCATTGACCAGGCCCGTCACTCCAGCTAAAGTCCATTTATGACCTTTGTAACCGGGTTGCGTGGGCTTTCGTCCAAAAGCCTGATGTCGATTCGTGTTTTGCCGCTCCTCGCGCTCGCTCTCACCTTGGGTGATGTGGCCGTTTTTGCTCAGTTTGGCTCACCATTTCCCGGCGGCCAGGGTGGAGGTTATCCCGGCGGCGGATACCCAGGCCAGGGCCAGGGAGGCGGCATAGGCGGTATCCCCTTCCCCGGCCGCAATCGCAAGAACGCGGCCAATGGCCCGGTCGAGAACGTCGTCGGCAACATCCAGCGGATTTCCACCACCCAGGTCGTCCTCGACCCCGGCGACCGTCGCAACATCGTTGTCATGCTCGACAGGAACACGAAGTACTTCGGCAAGACCGGCGACACGGCGAAGTTTGGTGATTTCGACGCCGGCGACGAGGTTTCTATTGACGCCGCCCGCGACAACCAGAGCATGCTCCACGCGCAGCGCGTGACGCTCAACAGCAAGGGTTCGGCCGGGAACATCACCGATAATTCCGACCGCAACAGCGATCCCGACCGCCCAAAACTGAAGCGTGCCGGGGGCTCCGATTCCGGTTCTGACCGTGCGCCGTCCCGAGCCAGCGCCTCCAGTGATGCGCCGCCTTCCGACGATCCCGACCGTCCGCGCCTCCGCCGCAACCCGGCACCATCCGCACAATCCGAGGACGCCCCATCTTCCACACCGGCTCCCTCGCGCCGTGTGACTGCAGTTCGCCCCGTCGAAGGTGATCCCATCGACACTACATCCCGCCGAGCCGACGCCCCGGAGGTTTCGCTGAAGCCCGTCGCCCGCGATGCCGATGATCCTGGAGCGCCCGTTCTGCGCCGCGGAGCCGGTGCCAATCCGGCGACCCGTCGGGAAGCGACCGCGCCACCGCAGGAATCCGCCTCCGCCCGCCCCAGCATCAAGTCGGAAGAGGTGAATGGCGTGGTCCGCGCCGCTCCGGCCCCGGTCATTGAAGAGCCTTCCTCGCGCCAACCCGACGCCGGTATTTCTTCAGACGCCCGTCAGCTCATGCAGGGTCAGCCCACCGGCGACCCCATCATCAACGCCGCGCGCGAAGCCGCCTGGCAGTGGGCCGACACCCTCCCCAACTACATCGTCAAGCAGTACACCACCCGCTACCAGACCGAGACGTCGCGCGGCAACCGAACCTCCTGGCAGGCTCTCGACGTGGTCACTGCGGACGTGGTCAGCGAGAACGGCCACGAGTCGTACAAGAACCTCCAGGTCAACGGCAAGCCCACAAAGGACGTGGAAAAGTCCGGCTCCTGGTCAACCGGCGAATTCTCCACCATTCTGCTAAACCTGCTGGCCCCCGGTACCGACGCCGACTTCCACGGCAAGCGCACCTCGACTATCGGCAGCCGTCAGGCCTGGCGTTACGACTACACGGTGGAACAGAAGAACTCGAACTGGAATATCATCGCCGCCTCCCAGACCTACAAACCGGCCTACTCGGGCGCGATCTGGGTCGATAAACAGACCAACCGCGTTTTGCGTATCGAAATGGCTTCGAAGCAGATGCCCGGAGCCTTCCCTCTGGATACAGTGGAGTCGGCCGTCGAATACGACTTCGTGCTGGTGGGCGACCAGAAGTTCCTGCTGCCCACCCACTCTGAAGCGCTGAGTTGCACGCGTGGCTCCAGCGACTGCACCCGTAACGTGATCGACTTCCGCAACTACCGCAAGTTCGGTGCCGACACCAGCATCACGTTCGAGACGGAAAAGCCGTAGCCCAGGCGGGCACATCGCCCGTCAAAGGCTGCAGGTAACGCAGGAAAGCCTCGGTGTCCGAAAGGAACTCCGGCGGCATCCCGCGTTCGATACCGGCCACCAGTTCGAGCGGCACCGGGAACGTTTCGCCGTCAGCATCGAGAGCGATCATGACGCCGCTCGAGGCCGTTGCTGCGGCCTGACCACAGGCGAAGGCCTCTGCCAGATCGCGTGGACGGGCATAAACCCCGCACGACCGCCCCAGCAGCCCGGGACGCTCGGCCCGCGCCCGCAGACCCAGATTCGCCGAAAGGGCCTGCGCCAGCGTATGGCCCAGGTTCGAAGCCAGCCGGTAATGCGAAATATCCGGACGTTCCACATCGGCCCCGAACGGCAGCCCGCGTTCGTCCAGCTGCCCCTCACAGACTGCAATCACCACGCGCCCCAGGCGGCGGTAAACCTGTTCCACTTCGGCTGCAATGTCATCCAGACTGCGCCGGATTTCGGGCAGCAGGACCACGTGCGGAGCCTCCGCATCATCCCGCCGGGCCAGCGCTGTCGCCGCCGTGATCCAGCCGGTGTTGCGACCCAGCGTCTCCAGAACACAGATCGGCGAAGGTAGTGCCGCCACGTCCATGCCAATATCCCGTGCCGCACAGGCGAAGAAGTAAGCGGTCGAGGCGTACCCGGGCGAATGGTCTGTCACGGCCAGATCGTTGTCGATGGTTTTCGGGATGCCGACCACATGGACGCCCCGACGCGAGAGTTCCAGCGCCGTCCGCATGGTCCCGTTGCCGCCGGTAAGGAAGACGGTCCCGATGCCCGCTGCCGCCAGCGCCGCAGCCACCGCATCGGGGTCAATAGCCCGACGGGACGACCCAATGGTCGAGCCCGGAGCGAGGCGAATGGCATCCCACTCTGAATCGGGGATTTCGAGCAGATCAGTCAGGTGCCCACTCAGCAGGCCATCGAAGCCAAAGCGGGACGCGCCGAGTTTTTCAAACCGTCCCCGGCACCCCGAAACCAGACCCGCCAGACTCGCATTCAGGACGGCCGTCGGACCGCCACCATGCGCCACCAGAGCCTTCATGCAACCTGTCGGCGACGCCGTCCGTTGGCGCTCGACGGCCCCTTGCGCTCGGCATGCCTCACGTCGCGCCATTCACTCCAGAGGTCGTGGACGCGGTCCACATGATCCCGTGACTTCTCTGCGTAAAGCACCGCCGCCATCGCCACCGCCTGCGCCCGGTACTCGCGGCGGGCCTGCGCCACGACCGCCTGCAAAGTCGGCACCAGGTTCGTGCGCTCTTCCAGTAGGGTCAGGTCGTGGTCCTGCCCCAGATATTCCTGCAGTTCCCGCAATTCCAGTTCGCGCGGCTCGGCTTCAGCCCACACGCCCTCCATCAGGCGTACCTGATACCAGTGGTCTTTCACCCGCTTGCGCAGAGCGTGAAACGTCTCGCTGGTGGGGCTTTCCGCCACCTCCGCGAGCGCCCGCCGGCCCTGCCGATAGGTCTCCCGTAGCCCATCGCCCAGGCCGCCAAAGCTCTCGGGCAGCAGAGGCCATTCCGACACCCGCGCACCCACTTCCGCCAGCGTCCGCCGCACCGGAGCCACATCCACCGGCTCAGTTGGGCCCGTCCCGAACCGGCGACGCAATGCCGCGAGGCTTCGCAAAACGGCCTGCGACTTCTGCCCGGTTGCCAGAATATCGAGGATTTCGACAACCGCCTCGCCATCTCGCGCTGCGGATAGAGCGCGCCCGGCCTCACCCAAAATGGCGTTTTCGGCGCGGGCGAGGCAACCCAAACGAGGCTCCAGCAGGCGCATCACCGCCCTCAATTTTTTGATCGACTTCCGCGCTTCGTGGATGCCGGTCTCGGGTTCCCGCAGACTCGACATCGCCACGTGCAATTCCTCGTTGAGGATGCGCGCAATGCCCGCTCCGACTGGCTCCTGGCGGTTGAGACGAAAACCCATCAGCAGGGCTTCTCCGCGCGCCGGGTCCGCATTTCCGCCGCGATGGCATCGATTTCGGGTGCCTTCAGGTCACGCCGGGCCAGTTTCAGCAGCAGATCTTCCTCGGCTTGAATATGCTTCCTGTAGATGGCTTCCATGCGCTCGGCCAGTTTCAGGTAGGTGTCTTTACCAGTGGGTAAACCGGGGACCAATGCCTTAAGCGCCGTGTAGATGCCTTCGGCCTCCAGGTGCTCGGCTTCCAGTTGGTCCACGAAGGCCAGTTCCTCCGGAGAGAGCGAAGGTCGCAGGCGAGGAAACACGCTCTCTTCTTCGTCTTCTGTGTGCCGGACGCCGTTGGTGTCCATGAAGCGGATCGCCGAGGCGATTGCCTCGAGCGCCTGCTGCGGCCGGGCTTCCAGTTCTGCGGCAGCCTTCACGAAGGTGGCCAGCCGCTGCTCAATCCGGCGGTGGCAGGCGACCAGGTGCTCCAGGGGATTCGCGAGTGTCGCGACGGACTCTCCGATTTGAACCATATTGCGCCTTTAGTATGACAGGGTTAGAGACCAGCCGGAAAAAGATGGACTTCCGGAACCCAGGTCCGCGCCGGGAGCGTGGCGATGGAGACCACCAGTTCCGCTACATCGGACGCCTGCAGGGCCTTCGCCATCGTCTCGTCGGGCGTCTTCACGGGGCGCTTCAGGATGATCTCGGTGTCGGTCAGGCCGGGGTAGACGACGCAGGTGCGGATGCCATTGTCCTTCTCTTCCACGCGGATCGCCTGGGCGAGGCCGCGAAGACCCGTCTTGGCCGCCTGGTATGAGGCTCCGGATTCGTCGGGGATGACCGCCGACTTCGACGAGATGTAGATCAGCAGGCCGGCTTTGCGATCACGCATTCCGGGCAGGACGGCACGACTGGCATAGTAAGCACCGCTCAGGTTGACCTGAATCATGTGATCCCAGATGTCGGTGGTAAGGCGTGACATGGCGCGATCCGGAATGTTGTCACCAGTCGCGTAGATCAGGATGTCGACGCCTCCGAATCGGTCGGTAGCAGCCGCGGCGGCCCGTTCCATGGAGGCGGCATCTTTGGCGTCGCCTTCCACAATCAGCCCAACTTCGGCTTGGATCTCGCGCAACCGGTCCATGCGACGGGCGACCGCCGTGACGTTGGCACCGAGAGCAGCAAACTGGAGGGCGATTTCACGGCCCATCCCGCTGGAAGCGCCGATCACGAGGACTGAAGAATTCCTGAGGTCTCTGGACATATGGAGGGAACTTTCAGCTTATATTGGAAGCCAGCGCCAGCCTATGCCGACCTTCAAGCTTAAAGTGAATGACCGCGACGTCAGCGTCGAGTCCTGGGATCCCGACCAGCCCCTCCTCTACCTTTTGCGGAATACGCTTGATCTCCACGGGCCGAAATTTGGTTGCGGTCTGGGGCAGTGTGGGGCATGCACGGTGCTGGTGGACGGCAAACCTGCCCGGTCGTGTGTGACGCCGATCCGGTCGGTGGCCGGCAAAAGCGTGACGACAATTGAAGGCCTGGGCACACCCGAGAACCCGGACAAAGTGCAGGCGGCGTTCATCGCCGAACAGGCCGCCCAGTGCGGGTACTGTACGAACGGGATGGTGATGGCCACCGAAGCGCTGCTCAAGACCACACCTCATCCGACTCTGGAACACGCGAAAACCGCGCTCTCCGGACATTTGTGCCGATGCGGGACGCACACCAGAATTCTGGCAGCCGTCGTGCGCGCGGGGAAGGCATAAACGATGAACCCGACACGCAGAGATCTCTTAAAGACCGGGGCCGCGCTGATCGTCAGCTTCCGCATGCAGGGGCAGACTCCGGCCCCGCCAGCGATGGACCTGGACAGCTTCATCGCCATCCATCCCGATAGCTCCGTTACGGTCTACACCAGCCACGTTGACCCCGGCACCGGTATTCGCATGGTTTACGCCCAGATCGTCGCCGAAGAAACGGGGATACCTGTTGAGAAGATCACGGTGGTCGACGGCGATACGGGCATCGTCCCGAACCATGGCGGAACGGGCGGCAGCTCAGGCGTGCCTCGCGGCGGAGCCGATATCCGACAGGCAGCTGCCACCGCGCACAGGGCAATGCTCGACCTCGGTCCTGGTAAGTTCGCCGGCAAACGCTTCGAAATCAAGGTGGACCCGAAAGCCCCGCAGAAGAAGCCCTCGGAGTACACCGTTGTGGGCAAGCCGATCCTGCGGACCGATGTGCCCCGCAAGGCAACCGGCCGCTTCCCGTATGTCCATGACCACAAGATTCCGGGGATGCTGCATGCCCGCGTGATCCGGCCGACAGTGATCGGGGCGAAGCTGGAGTCGGTGGACGAGGCTTCAATCAAAGCGATCCCCGACGCAAAGGTCGTGAAGCTCGGCGACTTCCTCGCGGTGGTCGCGAAGGACGAGTGGGCGGCAGTTCGGGCGTCCCGTGAACTCAAGGTCACCTGGAGCGAAGGGAAGCAGATGAGCCCGTCCGCCAGCCTCGCCGCCGAGATGGCGAAGACGAAGCCGGAGCGTGAGCAGCAGGCGGTGAACAAGGGCGATGCGCCGGGGGCGCTGGCCGCCGCGAAGACGCTCAAAGCCACGTATTACTGGCCGTTTCAGAGCCACGCGTCCCTGGGGCCGTCGTGCTCCATCGCCGATGTTTCGGAATCGGGCGTCGGGGTCTGGTCTTCCACTCAGGACGTTTTTGGCGTCCGTGGTCTGGTAGCCCGGACGCTCAATGTGCCGCCCACCAAAGTCCGGGTGGTCTACATGGATGGGTCGGGCTCTTACGGCAGCAATGGCGCGTACGATGCAGCGGCGGATGCGGCGTTGATCTCGAAGGCCGTGGGCGCGCCGGTTCGGGTGCAGTGGAGCCGGCAGGATGAGCTGGTTTGGGATCCGAAGGGCCCGGCGCACATGCTGGAAGTGACCGGTGCCCTGGATGCCAACGGCAATATCCTGGCATGGGACAGCTCGGCGCTTGGTCCCGCCGGACCGCAGTGGACGGGGTCGGCGCTGAGTCCGGTGGCTGCCGGACTGCTCACCGCCGCACCGCAGGGCCAAGGTGTGCCAGTGATTCAGAACCTGGACCCGCCGTATGCGATCCCGAACCTGCGGGTCACCGGGAAACAGCTCAAAGATACGCCGATTCGACTGTCGAATCTGCGGGCGCCAGGCAAGATCGCGACGGTGTTCGCGGTCGAGAGCTTCATGGACGAACTGGCTGCTTCGGTGGCGACCGACCCCATTGCGTTCCGGAAGAAAGGACTCACCGATCCGAGAGCGCTCGCAGTAATCGACAAGGCGGCCGAGATGATCGGCTGGAAGCCCCGGCCTTCGCCCGGGCCGAAGCAGACCGGCCCAAAGTTGACCGGGCGCGGCATGGCGTACATGCGTTACAAACATGCCGAGAACTATGTAGCGATGGCCATGGAAGTGGAGGTGGAACGGGCGACCGGCAAGATCCGGGTAACCCGCATTACCTGCGCCCACGACTGCGGCCTGATTATGAACCCCGATGGCCTGCGGAATCAGGTGGAGGGCAACATCCTGCAGACGCTGAGCCGAACCCTGCATGAAGAGGTCACAACCGACGGAAAGCGGGTGACGAGCGTCGACTGGGTCAGCTATCCCCTGCTGCGGTTCCCGGATGCGCCAAAGGTGGAGGTCGCGCTGATTAACCAGCTTGATCAACCCGCTCACGGCGCCGGGGAAGCGGCCTGCGCGCCGGTGGCGGCAGCGGTCGCGAATGCGGTCTTCGACGCGACGGGCGTTCGGTTACGGGACATCCCGTTTACGGCTGCGAAGGTGAAAAATAGCCTGCGAGCTTAGTCCGGGGCAACAGCGACATCGGGAAGGTGACGGTTTCGCCGGGGAACAGATCGCGGATGGTGAGCGTTTCCGCTGGCAGGACCGGGACCAGGAAACGGTCCGCACCATCCACCAGATAGCTGACTTCCGGCTTGCCATCCACCGAGGCTTTGAAACCGCCTTTGCTCGCTTCCGGTGACCAGGTGAGCTGGATTTGGCCGCAGGTGACGATCAGCCGGTACGCTCGGAAGCCAACCTCGCGGAGTATGCTGCCGTCCACCCAGTCGGCGGCTCCAGCGGAATGGGCCGCCAGCGCCTGCATGAAGGCGTCAATCGTCTCTTTGTCAGGGATCGGGACACCGGAAGCGCCCATCGCTCCCGTCTTCGAGGACTTGCTGACCAACGCTGCGGCTTCGGGATTCGTCGGGACCTGCATCACGGTTGCGAGGGGGACGCCGCCGGTGAGCTTGCTGAGCATCATGGCGGTCAGGCTGGGTGG
>CANIHR010000213.1 GCA_947467185.1 Bryobacterales bacterium | reverse complement strand
TACAGAGTGCCCGATCGGGTCGCCTGCGATCAACCGGGTACTGGAGAAGATCCGGGAACTGGTGCAGGACCGGCGGTGGCCAAGGTTTATCCGGTCACTGGAGATCTTCACGAACGAAGAGCAGTTGCACTGGAACGTGCTGGAGACCGACAAGCCACTGGCGCGCCATTTCTTCGAGTGGGTGGCCGAAGAGGTTCCCGGGACAGTGGAAGGTGCGCTGGATTACCCGGTGGGGGCCGACAGTTTCCAGGTGAGCGGCAAGTCGTTCTTTCAGGTGAACCGGTTCCTTGTTCCGGGTCTGGTGGACCTGGTAACCGGAGACGCCGAAGGTGAGACAGCATGGGATCTATATGCCGGAGTGGGGCTTTTTTCGATCCCGCTGGCTCGGCGATTCCGGAATGTAGTGGCAGTGGAGTCCGGACGATCCGCAGTCCGCGACCTGAAGGTGAATCGCACGCTTGCCAACGTGCAAGTATCTACTGAAGAACAAGATACCGATAGTTTTCTGGAATCCGCTTCAGCCGCCCCGGATCTGGTGGTTGCCGACCCGCCCCGTCAGGGTTTGGGCAAGGCGGCCGTCTCCAAACTGTTGGAACTGGGGCCACGCGCTATCACGCTGATCGCGTGCGATCCGGCGACTCTGGCCCGGGATCTGGCGGTGCTGGGCGGGAAATACAACCTGGAACGGGTAACTATGGTGGACCTGTTCCCCCAAACCTACCATTTGGAAACCGTGGTTCGGCTGCGCCGGAAGTAGTTAGACTTCGTCTTTGGGCAGGACGAACCAGGAAATGACGTAGGCAACTGCCCCAATATGGGGCGGGATAAGAAGCAGACCAACCCAGATGAGGCGCATCAGGGTCAGGTCCATGTCGAAGTACTCGGCAAAACCGTTGCAAACGCCGGCTACCTTTTTCCCGGAGAGGATGCGGCGCAGTTTGCGAGGCGCGTGGGCAGGCGGAGGCGTGGTGTCACCAGTACCGGGACCGGTCGGTTTGCCGCAGGAGATACAGTAGCGCGCGGAGTCGTCAAGGCGGGTGCCGCACGAGGTGCAGAACATATCTGGATTATCGCTCAGGCAGGACGAAGACGGACAAGAGTGATTTCTGGTGGGGCACCGAGGCGGACCGGAATGCCGATGGTACCAATGCCGGCCGTGACGTAACAACTGCTCTGGCCGAGGCGGTAGAGACCGGCAACCCAGGGAGTGTAGAAACGGGCGAGGTTGGCTGTCTGGTTCAGAATCTCGACTGTCACCTGGCCGGCGTGGGTATGGCCGGAGAGCATGGTCTGGAAGCCCTTCGCGGCTGCCGTTCCGAAAACATCCGGCGAATGCGACAGCAAAAGGTTGGTGGCACCAGGAACTATCAGGTGTTCCGTGTCACGCAGGTACAAGGAGCGGCGGGCCACGCTCTGGAAATCCACACCGCTGACGTTGAGAACGCCATTACCGAACCGCAGTTGCCGCGCTTCTTTCCGCAGAAACTCAATCCCATGGGCCTTCCCAAGCCGGGTGGCCAAGTTCTGACAGCGCGCGTAAATCTCATGATTGCCATGACATCCAAGAATTCCCGCCGTTGCTCTGAGCCGGCCCAGTTCGCGGATGGAGGCCTCCAAAGGATCGCCCCACGAGGAGATGATGTCGCCGGTGACGACGGCCAGGTCGGCGCGCAGTTCGTTCGCCATATCAACCACACGGGCAGCGTCGGACACCGTAAGGTAAGCACTCACATGGAGGTCACTGATCTGGACGATCTTCAGACCAGCCAGATCGGGGTGGAGGCCGACCACCGGGAGATCCACCTCCTTGACGTGGAACTGAGTTCGCTCAATCAGACTACCGTAGCCGAATGCCACAACAGGAGCGGCCGCGGCAGCAGCGGCGGATGTTTTAAGAACAGTTCTTCGAGAGGGAGAAAACGTTTGACGGGGCCGCGAAGCTACTTTCAGATATACCCAATAAACTACTGTTCCATAGGCACTTAACATCCCCCACGACATTTCAACAGCGACCGCCAGGGTTCGCACCCAAATGACCGGTACGATTCGGCTGTTGTACTGGAAAACCTGCAGCAACATGGCCAGACCCGAGGCGAGCCAAATCAGGCACAGAACGGCCATGAGGCTCCACCAAAGGGCACTCGGCATCCGTGGCTTCCAGTCACGGATCAGGTACCGCATCAGTGCCCATTGGGACAGCAGGAAAACGAGGGCGACAACAGTATCAGTTGGACTTGCGGGAATGTACAGGGGCACTACTACTTCGATTGTAGCGGGTCGGGGGAAACCGGAAGCCAGACCGGCGCCTGCGCCTGCAGGACGACCGAAAGGGCCGCGCAGACGGCGGTTTCGGCGCGGAGAATGGCGGGCCCAAGTGACGCGCCACGCCAACCGGCCTGGTCCATCTGGACCCGCTCTGTGGGGTTCCATCCACCTTCCGGGCCGATAAGGAGCGCGGTCGGGTCGGTGGGGACGGCGGAGCAGATTTCGATCAGGGGGCGAGCGCCGGGGCGTTCGTCAAGCCAGGCTCGGCAGGGCGAGGGGTCAGCCAGTGCCGGAGTGAAGCGGATGGGGTCGGAAATGTCGGGGGCGCGGAGCCGGCGGGACTGCTCACTGGCTTCCCGTGCGATCCGCCGCCAGCGCTCGACACGCTTTTTCGCACCCTCGAACAGGCCCTGGTCGGTGCGACTGGCATCTACCGGGACGATAGTATGCACGCCTAGTTCGGTAGCCTTTTCGACGGCCCACTCGAAGCGCTCAAACTTGATGAGTGCCAGGTAGAGGGTGATGGGCGGCAGTTCCTGGCCGATTTCCAGTTCTTCAAGGATCTCAAACTCAACCAGATTCTTCCGGGCGGAAGATATCTCCGCCAGCCAAACGCGGGAATTATCGGTGATCTCAAACTTCTGTCCCACCTCGACGCGCAGGACGCGGGTGAGGTGATGGGCGTTGTCGCCCTCAATGAGGGCGATTCCACTTCGAACCTGATCGACAAAAAAGCGGCGGCGGGCCATGTACAATAATTACGCCACCCACATGATTGCGCTGCTTCGCGGAACCCTGATCGAGAAGCACCCGAACCAGGCGATCCTCGATGTCGGGGGCGTCGGTTACGACGTTACCATCCCGGTCTCCACATTCTCCCAATTGCCCGACACGGGCGCCGTTGTCCTGCTCCGCGTCCATACGCATGTCCGCGAGGACATCCTGGCGCTGTATGGCTTCATGACGCTGGACGAGAAACACCTGTTTGAAAAGCTCATGGGTGTTAGCGGGATCGGGCCGGGACTGGCCGTGAAGATCCTGAGTGGGATTGTGGCTGTGGATCTGGTGAATGCCATCCGCCGCGGCGAAGTGGAACGGCTGATCCGGATTCCGGGCGTGGGCAAGAAGACTGCTGAGCGCATGGTTTTGGAATTGCGCGACAAGATGCCGGCGCTGATGAGTGACGACTCAGGCACCCCAACTGCGCCTTCCCTCTCGCAGCTGGAAGAAGACGTGATGTCGGCACTGCTGAACCTGGGCTGCGCACGGCCAGCAGCGGAGACAGCGGTCCGCAAAGCGAAGGCCAGTGGCGCGGTGGAATCTTTTGAAGGTCTGTTCCGCAAGGCACTGGAGCTGGTGCGGTAGTGGCGACTGAATCGAATTCCCGTCTGGTTTCGGCGGTCGGCAGCGATGACGACCGCATGTTTGAGACGGGGCTGCGCCCACAGCGCCTGGCGGACTTCACCGGGCAGACACGGCTTAAGGAAAACCTGCAGATAGCCATCGATGCCGCGCGAAAGCGTGGCGAAGCGATGGACCATGTGCTGCTCTACGGGCCGCCGGGCCTGGGTAAGACGACGCTGGGGCAGATCATCGCGCAGGAACTGGAGGTTGCATTTTCCCAGACTTCCGGGCCGGTGCTGCAGAAGAAACTGGACCTTTCGGGGATTCTGAGCGGCATCCGTTACCGGCAGGTGTTTTTCATTGACGAAATCCACCGCCTGCTGCCCGACGTGGAAGAAATGCTGTACTCGGCGCTGGAGGACTTCCAGCTCGACATCCTGATCGGCACCGGACCGGGTGCCCGGACACACTCAATCCCGCTGCAGAAGTTCACAGCGATTGGCGCCACCACCCGGCAGGGTCTGGTCTCCGCCCCAATGCGGGGACGCTTCGGGCTGGTGCTGCGGCTCAACCACTACGACACGGCGGAACTCAAGACGATCGTGACCCGGTCGGCGAGGTTACTGGAAACTCCGGTCGATGAAGACGCCGCAGAAGAAGTGGCACGAAGGGCACGCGGGACACCCCGTATCGCGAACCGTTTGCTGCGTCGCGTTCGGGATTATGCGCAGGTTCGAGCCGGCGGCCACATCACGATGGACGTGGCTCAGACGGCGCTCGATCTGCTGGAAGTGGATCGCTACGGGCTGGACGAGATTGACCAAAAGATCATGCGGACCGTGCTGGAGAAGTTCGGCGGCGGTCCGGTGGGCGTGAACACGATTGCGGCCTCAATAGGCGAAGAACCTGAGACGATTGAAGAAGTCTACGAGCCGTATCTGATTCAACTTGGATTTCTGCACCGGTCACCGCGGGGACGGATCGCGACAGAGCGAAGCTGGGATTACTTTGAGGTTCCCCGCCGGTTTGGCGGAATCGCGCGGCAGCCGGAGCTGTTTTGACCTTGAGGGTGCGGTGAAGATCGCGTACCTTGGCCTCGGCTCAAATCTGGGCGACCGGAAAAAATTTCTGCAGGAGGCGTTGCAGAAACTGGAAGGGAACGGTCTGCGTCTGCTGAAAGTGTCGAGTTTGTATGAGACGGAGCCGATGGGGTTTGTGGGTCAGGGTTGGTTCCTGAACCTCTGCGCTCAGGTGGAGACGACACTTTTCCCAAAACAACTACTGCAGCGAACGCAGCGGGTGGAACGCGAAATGGGGCGTCGCCGAACCATGAAAAACGGGCCACGAAATATCGACATCGATATTTTGCTGTTTGGGAATGCGGTGGTGGAAACGACGGAGCTAAGAATTCCGCATCCCCGATACCGGGAACGCCGCTTTGTGCTGGCGCCCCTGGCGGAGTTACAGCCGAATCTGCGCGACCCGGAGACGGGTGAAACCATACTCCAGTTGCTGGGCAATGTCCCGGAGCAGAAAGTTCGTTTGGCGGGGCCGCTGGCCTGACAATGGCAAGCACGCTTCAGCCGGAGTTACCACGCCACCTGCGGGTTCAGGACGTGATCCTGGCTGGTCTGTTCTCCGCCCTTCTGTGGTTTGGCCATACCCCTTCTCAAAAGGGGCTGATTGGCGTGCTGGGGGCATTGTTGCTGCTGGAAGGCAAGACGGCCTGGCTGCAGACTCGGGTTGGTCGCGCCACGCTGGCGGTGCTGCAGCTTTCGGTGGTCTACCTGTTGATCGGTATTTCGGAAGGCGTCAACAGTATTTACTACCTGCTGCTGCTCGCTCCGGTGATCTCCACTGCGACCTATGCCGGGGTGGTAGAGACGGTGCTGGGGTCGGTGGTGGCCATCGGCGCGTATCTGTCGTTCCTGCTCTACATTGACTGGAGCGTTTGGCGTATGGATCCTGAAGCGGTCCATGTGCTGACGATCCGGTGCCTGCTGCTGGCTCTGGCGGCGCTGCTGGTGAACGCCCTGGGCGAGGCGGTCCGCAAGGAATCGTCACGGTTTCAAAAGGCAGCGGAACAACTGGCGGAGGCGAACCAGAGCCTGGTGGATGCGGAGGCGGCAATCCGGCGGTCAGAACGCCTGGCGGCACTGGGGCAGTTGTCGGCCGGGCTGGCCCATGAACTGCGAAATCCGCTCGGGAGCATTCGAGGGTCAGCGGAATTGCTGGTGAAGAGTGCGGCCAAAGAGGGCGCGATCGTCGGGGAACTGGCGCAGATCATTCGGGAGGAAGTGGACCGGACGAATCTGCTGGTGACGCGTTTTCTGGATTTTGCGCGGCCGCTGGAGCCGATTCGGGAAGAAGTCGACCTGGCGACGGTAATCAACCGGGCTGCGAACCATGCGCGGGTGGAGATCATCCGAAACTTCTCGCCGGAAGTGCCGCGAGTCTGGATGGACCCGGCGCTGATGGAGCAGGTTCTGCTGAATCTGATTTCGAATGCCGCGCAGGCCTCTACACCGGGGGCACCCATTACGGTGGTGACACGCGAATTCGACGATGAGGTAGAGATCGCGATTGTCGACCGGGGCTGCGGCATTCCGGCTGAGAAACTGGAGACGATCTTCAACCCTTTTGTGACCACGAAGCAGGACGGGGTCGGTTTGGGTCTGGCGATTGTGGCGAAGATTGTGGATGGGCACGGGGGCAGGATGGCAGTGGAAAGTGAGCCGGGTAAAGGCAGCACTTTCCGGATCCGTTTGCCGCTGGGTGACCTGGGCAGGGTGAAGAGATGAAGAAGCGCGTACTGATCGTAGAGGACGAAGACAAGCTTCGGCGCATTCTGGAGCTGCAGTTGCTGGATTCCGGGTTTGACGTAGTGAAGGCAGCGTCAGCGGAAGAAGCGCTGCCGCTGATTGACCGCTCGGACCTGATTCTGACGGATCTGAAACTCGGTGGCATGACCGGCCTCGAGATGCTGCAGCTCATCCGGCGGCAGGATTCGCATGTCCCCGTAATTGTGATGACGGCATTCGGAACCGTAGAAAATGCGGTGGATGCCATGAAGGCGGGTGCCGCAGATTTTCTGCTGAAGCCATTCTCGCTGGATCACCTCACCACGGTGGTGAACAAGGCGCTGGAAGTCCGGCATCTGCGGGACGAGAACCGGCGGCTGAAGGAAGAGCTGGGGCGGAAGTACCACTGGGACAACATCGTGGGCCGGAGCACGGCCATGCAGGGGATTTTCGCGACCATCATGCGGGTGGCACCATCACGTGCGACTGTGTTGCTGGCGGGAGAGAGCGGGGTCGGAAAGGATCTGATTGCCCGTGCCATTCACCATCACTCGCCGCGTAAAGATCGGCCGTTCGTGAAGATCAACTGCACGGCGCTGCCCGAAAACCTGATGGAGAGCGAACTGTTCGGGTATGAGAAGGGCGCGTTTACAGGCGCGAACACTTCGAAGCCGGGCAAGTTCGAACAGGCCGATACCGGAACGGTGATGCTGGACGAAATCGGTGACGTGCCGGCGTCGGTGCAGATAAAGCTTCTGCGGGTGCTGCAGGAGCGGGAGTTTGAGCGGCTGGGCAGCAACAAGACGACCCATATCGATGTCCGCGTGATTGCGGCGACGAATCGTGATCTGCGGGCGGCGCTGGAAGACGGAACATTCCGCGAGGATCTTTATTACCGGCTGAATGTGGTGCCGATCGAGATCCCGCCATTGCGTGAGAGGAAGGAAGATATTCCGTATCTGGCTCGGCATTTTGTGGAGAAACTGGGACCGGAAACCGGTGACCGGGTGTTCGACATCAGCGATTCCGCCATCGATAAGCTGGCACAGTATTCCTGGCCGGGGAATGTCCGTGAGCTGGAAAACGTGATTGAGCGGAGCATGGTGATGGCGTCGGGAGAGACGCTGGAACCGAACGATATCCGGCTGGATATGGTTCTGCGGCAACGGCACAACACGTCGTCGGAGTTTGGGCTTCCCGACGGTATGAGCCTGGATCAGTACGAAATGGAACTGATCAAAGGGGCGCTGAAGAAGGCCGATGGCAACAAGAGCCAGACGGCACGCCTGCTGGGCCTGACCCGCAATGCACTGCGTTATCGCCTGACACAGATGGGCATCGAGAGCTGAAACCCAGGCGAGAGGTTTGGCGATAAGTGGTATCCTTATCAGTTACATAGGCGCGATGGCACAGAGCAAACCCAAATTACTGGTCTTCATTGTCGCCTACAACGCGGAAAAGACGATTCAGCGCGTGGTGCAGCGTGTTCCGGCAGGTCTGCTGGATACGTTTGAAACCGACATCCTGATCATTGACGATTCGTCGAAAGACTCCACGTTCGAGAAGAGCCACTCGATCAGCCTGGATGATTCGATCCCGTTCCGGGTGACTGCGCTTTATAACCCCGTGAACCAGGGGTACGGCGGCAATCAGAAGATCGGCTACCGTTATGCGCTGGAGAACGGCTACGACTTTGTTGCGCTGATTCACGGCGACGGGCAGTATGCGCCCGAGTGTCTGCCGGAGTTACTGGAACCTCTGCGCGCGGGTCAGGCATCAGCTGTGTTCGGGTCGCGGATGCTGACGCCAAAGGGTGCGCTGAAGGGTGGGATGCCGATGTATAAGTTCATCGGCAACAAGACGCTCACATGGATCCAGAACCGTCTGTTGGGATCGCAGATGAGCGAATTCCACTCCGGCTACCGGCTGTATGCAGTGAGCGCGCTGGCGGGGATTCCCTTTGAGCGCAATTCAAACGACTTCCACTTCGATACGGAGATCATCGTTCAGTTGATGATTGCCGGGCTGAAGATCAAAGAGTTGCCCATCCCTACGTTTTATGGCGATGAAGTCTGCCATGTGAATGGGTGGAAGTACGGCCTGAATGTGCTGGTGGCCGCGATGAAGGCCCGGCTTCAGAAGGCAGGATTGTTCTACGACCGCAAGTTCGATTGCGCGCCGCCGGATGAATCGCCGTACACGCCGAAGCTGACCTATGCGAGTCCGCACGCCTATGCGTTTGAGCGGGTGAAGCCGGGTTCGCGCGTACTGGATATTGGCTGCGCCGGTGGCTACATGGGAACGTTCCTCTCCACGCAGAAACACTGCCGGGTGGATGGCATTGATTCCTTCAGTGACGTGGAAGAGGGGCTCGATAACTTCTACCGCCACGACTTGAACGCGGGTCTGCCGAAGCTGGACTTCGGGCAGTATGACTACGTTTTGATGCTGGACGTGATTGAGCACCTGGCACGACCGGAGAAGTTTCTGGATGAGTTGCGGCACGCGCTGAGTGTGAATCCGAAAGCGCAGTTCCTGGTGAGCACCGCGAATATCGGGTACTTCATCCCGCGCCTGATGCTGCTGCTGGGGCAGTTCAACTACGGCAAGCGCGGCATTCTGGATCTTACCCACACTCGGCTGTTCACCTTCACCTCATTTGAGCGTGCGGTGGAACAATCAGGCTTCGACATTGTGGAGAAGGTTGGCGTGCCGGGTCCCTTCCCACTGGCCCTGGGTGACAACTGGCTCAGTCGGCTGCTGGTAAATATCAACCGCCTGCTGATCGGGATCTCGCGGGGCATGTTCTCCTACCAGATCTTCCTGCGAATCAAGGCGCAGCCGACATTGGAATCCCTGCTGAGCACAGCGTGGGAACATTCCGCCCGGCGACGCGAGTCACTCGAAACAAAACGCTCATGAATCGAAAAACATGGTGGCTGGACAGCGCACTGGTACTGGCGCTGGCGGCATTTCTGATTGCACCCCTGTTCCGCCTGGAGTACATGGAGAACTGGGGTTCCATCGAGAGCACTTTCATCTCGGAT
>CANIHR010000212.1 GCA_947467185.1 Bryobacterales bacterium | reverse complement strand
CTCGGAGAACTCCTCTTCCAGGCCCAATACGACAGCACCGAAGCCGGCAAACTCCTCGAACACGCCGCCCGCCTCCTGCCTCGCGATCCCGAGGCCAAACACTACTACGCCCAGTGGGCTTATCTGAATGCCCGCCACCGCATCTGCGCCACGCAGGAACAACAGGCCCTCGCTCTCCCCGGCCTGAACCCCGTCGCGCTGCTTCAGATGAACACGCTCCTTGGGATGTGCGAAAGCGGCCTCGAAAACCAAACCGGAGCACGCGCCGCGTTTGAACGCGCTCTCGCCATCAACGCGAAGGCTCCCTCATACGACCCCATCGCAGCCATGGAGTACGTGAAGTTCCTGACCCGCTACAGCGAAGACGCCCGCGCCGTCGAGATCGTGGATGAAGTCATCCGCCGCGTCCCGCCCTTCGGCCCCGCGCACCTGCAAAAAGCCAAATATCTGGACCGCGCCGGTGACGCTCCAGCCGCCATCGCCGCCGCCCGCACCGGCCTCGCCCTCACCGGCAACGACCTGAACGGCGAACGCGCCGCCCACACCCTGCTCGCCCGCCTCCTCGCCCGTCTCGGCAACACCGAAGAAGCGACGAAAGAACAGCAGTGGATCGCCGACCACCCCAACCCGGAAACACCCCGTCCGTGACCTGCCCTGGGTACGCGATTGACCTGTAAAACAGCCTCTGATAGTATCGACGGTTCGGGCCAAGCCTGGCTAAGGAGACCTATACATTGCCGAAAGTAAACCGCAGAAGTTGCATGAAAATGATCGCCGTCACCGCGACCGCAGGCGTTGCTGCCTCCGCCGCAGCTTCCGCCGCACCTGCCGCACGTCCCATCCAGCTCCACTGTGATCTGGCCGTCGACCCCAAACGCGAACAGGAAATGCTCGACATCTTCGAGAAAACCTTCCGTCCCGTCGCAAAGAAACACGAGGGCTACATCGACCTGAAGATGCTGAAGCTCAACTCCGCCATCCGCGGCAAAGCCCCGCTCAAGTATCGCTTTGAGCTCACCTACCAAAGCGAAGCGCTCCGCCAGAAGTGGATCGCCAGTGCCGATCACCAGCGTGTATGGCCTATGATCGAAAACACTTTAACGGATAAAGAATTCAGTATCACCATCTTCGACGTGTACTAAACCTTCCCTCCTCACCCGGAGGTGGTGCTTTGACGCACTTGCCTCCGGGTCCTCTCCTTCTTCTCCTCTCTCCAAAATCTGTATACGAAAATGCATTTCTTCTGTTGACCTGTTATACAGGGCCTGATATGCTTGACCCGATTATCAGGGGAAGCCGAAGCGCTGGTACTCCGTCTTAAATATCCAGCGCCACGAGTCGGCTTCAATACAGAGGAGCGTTTAATGAATCGACTGCTATTGCGGGTCTGCATGTTCATGCTTGGCACCGCCGGTCTTATCTTCAGTCAGAACTCGGGATCCCTCGGCGGCGTGGTCACTGACCCGACCGGTGCCGTGATCCCGAATGCCAATGTCGTTGTTCTTAACCCCGCCACGGGCGTTCCGGCGAAGACTACAAGTCTCGCGGACGGCAAGTATCTGTTCAGCAACCTGGCTCCCGGCACCTATGACGTGACGGTGGAAGTGCAGGGCTTCAAAACCTACGCCACCAAAGCCATCCAGCTGCACGTCGCTGACAAACTGACTCTCAACGTCGCGCTCCAGGTCGGTGAATCCAAAGACACCATTACCGTTATTGACGAAGCGCCACCCCTCCGCACGGAAGACGCGCAGACCGGCGAAGTCATCAACAACAACTTCATCAAGAATATGCCCCAGCTGAACCGCAATCCGTTCGGTCTGGTCAACCTCTCGGGTGATGTCGCCGGCTCCACCGCTACCAACGCCAGCGGTCAGAACAGCCTCCAGCTCAACGGGGGCCGCACCTCCAGCATCGATTACTATGTCGACGGTGCGGTCGTAAATTCCGGCCAGGCCAACGCTCTCACCAGCCAGACGCCGTCCATGGATGCTGTCGCGGAATTCAAGGTTGTTACCTCCGGTATCTCCGCCGAATTCGGCCGCATCTCCGGTGGCTACATCACGCTCGTCACCAAGCAGGGCACCAACGCCCTCCACGGCAGCATGTACGAATACATGTTTAACGACATGTTCAATGCCAATGCCTGGGATCAGAACGCGGTGGGTAACCGCAAGGTTCACTTCCGCCAGAATAACTACGGTTTCACCCTCGGTGGCCCCGTCCTCATCCCGAAAATCTACAACGGCAAGAACCGCACGTTTTTCTTCGTGGACAACGAATACCTGAAGAAGACCCAGGCCGGCAGCATTGCGCTCAACAGCGTTCCCGATGCCCTGCAGCGCTCCGGCGATTTCAGCCAAACCACGTACAACAACCGCGTCTACGTCGCCTATGATCCCGCCGGACCGCAGGTGTTCAACAACTCGAACGGCCTCTGGCAGCGCACCGGCCTCCTCGGCGGTGATGGCCGCCACGTTCCGGCCAGCCTGATCTCACCCGTTTCCCAGGCCATCCTCAAGCTGATCCCCCAGGCGAATCGGTCGTCAGTCGCCGGCAGCACTGGTCTGAACAATTACGGCTTCGCCTCCTCCAGCAGCCTCTATAACTTCCGTCTCGGCGCTCGCATCGACCACAACGTGACCGATAAGCAGCGCCTCAGCCTTTCCTGGCGTACTTTTGACACCAACGCCGCGTCCACCCCCACCATGGAGAACCCCCTCTACGTCAGCAATGTAACGGAGAGCAACGGTGGCCTCAACGGTAGCCTCAACTACAACTGGACGGCGACTCCGACCCTCATCGTTGATTTCAAGAGTTCCGTTACCCACAACCCGACGCTCACCGGTGCGGCCCACGCGCCGGGCTTCAGCAACTCCTTCCTGCCTTCCATCTACCGGCAGTACATCGGTTCGGACGATGTGCCGGATATCGCGGTCACCTTCATGAGTGGCACGCCCTACGGGCAGAAGGGGTCCCTCGCCGTCACCAACTCCACTACTTACAACTTCGGCAGCACCGTGACCAAGGTGATGTCGCGTCACACCATGAAGTTCGGTGGTGAACATCGCCGCTACTACGACAACTTCCTCAATAAGGCCGGCTCGAATGTGATGAACTTCATGGTCAACCCCCTGTATCAGTTCCAGGGCGACTGGGGTCTGGGCGCCAACGAAGGCCGTGTTCTTGGCCTCGAAAGCTTCCTGCTGGGCATCAACAACCGCAACAACATTGCCAAGCCCACCACCCGGGCCATGAACACCAATTACTGGGGCGCCTTCATCCAGGACGACTGGAAGGTCACCTCGAAGCTGACTGTCAACCTCGGCCTCCGCTGGGATGATGAACGTCCCACCACCGAGCGCGGCAACAAACTCTACTTCTGGGATCCCTCCCACCCGTCGCTCTTCACCGTCAACCCGGGTTACAGCTTCGCGGCTGCACTCAAGTCGGCTGGCCTTCCTGCCGACGCTCCGGTTCCTGGCTGGGCTGTTGCCGGTAAGTTCGATCCCGGTGCCGTCATGGTCGCCGGTACTCCAGAATTCAAAGCCCGCAGCCCCCAGATCGCCAACAACCACCAGTTCGCGCCTCGTGTCGGTATCGCTTATCAGCTGAACAAAGATACTGTCATCCGCGCTTACGGCGGCAAGATGTATCTCGCCACTACCGGTAACCCGGCCAGCTACGCCACCAGCAACGCCAACGTGGCTCTGTCTGATCAGGCCTTCGCTGGCTGGCACGCGTCCACCGACGGTGGCCGCAACTACATCTCCACCTGGGCCAACCCCTTCCCGCTGTCCTCCATGTTCACCAACTACACGCGGGACATCAAAACCATCAACCTCCAGAGCTCACTCGACCCCGGCGCCACCGCCGTCAGCCGCGAACTTCGCATGCCGCGCGAATACGACTGGTCTCTCAACGTGCAGCGCCAGCTCCCCATGAAGCTCATCGCCGAAGTCGGCTATGTTGCCAATCGTGGTCTGGGCCTGCTCGCCACTGACACCATCAGCCACTACCCGGCCGAACTTCTGCAGCCGAAGTATGCGGCCATGATGCAGCAGTTCATGCCCTCGCCCAACGCGGGCCAGACGCTGGAAACCACCATCACCGGTACAACCCAGCAGTTGGGTCTGCTGCAGTATCAGTACCCCTTCTATGGTCGTGTGCAGGTGGCCGGTATAAATGAAGGCCGCTCTTCCTATCACGCCTTCACCATGCGCCTCGAACGCCGCTTCGCCCAGGGCTTCTCCGCTCTGGTGAACTACACGCGTAGCCAGCTGATGGACGACGTCGGTGGTCCGGATGGTCAGGGCGGCAAAACGGTGCAGTCTGTTGACTCCTACCGCAAGGCCTGGAGCCTCAGCCCGCTGGACCGCAGCCATCGCCTCAATGTCGCCTACACGGTCGAAATGCCGTTCGGCAAAGGCCGTCACTTCCTGCAAAATCCCACCAGCCTCGGCGGTAAGGTCCTCGACCGCGCCATTGGCGGCTGGCAGATTGCCGGTAATTGGGCTTACACCGGTGGCAACCCTGTCATCCTCACGGGCAGTACCACCTCCAACATCAACAACACCATCAAAATCAACCAGACCTGGGGCAGCTACGCCACCAGCGATCACAACCTGACCTCTGCCAACTACACCAATGACAGCCAGGTTCTCTACTCGCCCGTTACGCCCATCACAGCCAGCTCCATCCGCCGTCTGGATCCGAACAAGGTCTTTGGGGCCCGCGCCTTCATCTCGGGCGACCTGCCCCCCACCGATGGCAACTACCGCAACCCGGCCTTCTATCAGATGGATCTCTCGCTGATGAAGAACTTCACCATTCGTGAAGGCTGGATCTTCCAGTTCCGTGCGGAAGCCCAGAACGCGTTTAATTTCCGCGGCTTTGGCGCCTACAACACCAGCATCGGTGCCGCGAACTACGGTCTGATTACGACGGCGGGCAACACCCCTCGTCAGATTCAGCTCTCGGCTCGCATTAACTTCTAACCAGTTAGCTGTAAAAGGCCCGCCGGGGTTCGCACTTCACAGGAGACATCCCCTCCTGCTGGGTGCGGCTCCGGCGGCCGGTCTTATTCCCCTTTTGATCTTGACTCTTACCCTGATGAGACTAACCACCACCTCGCTCGCCGCAACCGCTGCCCTTGTTCTCTCAGTAGCTGCCACCGCCCAGACCGACTGGCCGACCTACGGCCACGACCCGGGCAACCAGCGCTACTCCCCCCTGAAACAGATCACCACCGACAACGTGTCGAAGCTGACTCGCGCCTGGACCTACCACCTGACCGTTGAAGCCCCCACTGGTGCCGCTGCCCAGCAGGGTGAAGTCGCCCCAGCCGCCGGAACCCCGGGCCGTGCCGGCGCTCCCGGACGCGCCGGTCGCGGTGCGGGCGGTGGACGTGGCCGCACCTCCGAAGCCTCCCCCATCATGGTCGGCGGCATCCTCTATATGCCGACCCCGTACAACCGTGTGGTTGCCCTGGAGCCGGAAACCGGCAAGGAAGTCTGGCACTACGACCTCGGCACCGCCAACGCTTCCACCCGCGGCGTCGAATACTGGCCCGGTGATGCCACCTCCCCCGCCAGCATCTTCTTCGGCACCACCGACGGACGCCTCCTCGCACTCAACGCCAAAACCGGCAAGCTAATCCCCGGCTTTGGCAACGAAGGCTCCGTCAACATGAAGGTCGGCATCGACAACGGTTTCCCCAGCGGCAACTTTAGTCTCTCCTCTCCGCCCAAGATGTACAGGAACCTCATCATCACCGGTGCGCGTGTCCAGGAATCGCCCTCCTTCGGCTTCGCCGGTGACACCCGCGCCTGGGATGCCCACACGGGCAAGCTCGTCTGGCAGTTCCACTCCGTCGCCCGCCCCGATGAGCCCGGCGGCGACACCTGGAAGGGAAACTCCTGGGAGAAGCGGTCCGGCACAAACGTCTGGGGTCTCTACAGCGTCGACCCCCAGCTCGGCCTCGTCTATCTCCCCTACGGCTCCCCCAGCTACGATTTCTACGGTGGCGACCGCGAAGGCGCCAACCTCTACGGCAACAGTCTCGTCGCTCTCGATGCCAACACCGGCAAAGTGAAGTGGTATTTCCAGGCCGTTCATCATGACATCTGGGATTACGACCTCGAAGCCGCTCCCATCCTGTTTGAAGTCACTCGCAATCGCTCCAAAATCCCCGCGCTGGCGCTGACTTCGAAGACCGGTCTCGTGTTCATCCTGGATCGCCGGACCGGCAAACCTCTCTATGACGTGGAAGAACGCCCGGTCCCGAAAAGTGAAGTTCCCGGGGAACACACCTGGCCCACCGAACCCTTCCCCGTCAAACCCGCCCCACTCTCCCGCATGAGCTTCACCCCCGATGACCTGGCGAAGGTCACGCCCGAACACGAAGCCTTCTGCAAGGAACTCTTCTCACAGGAAGGCGGCATGGCCTACGGTGGCCCCTTCACGCCCTACGGTCTGAAAACCACCATCAACTTCCCCGGTACCCTCGGAGCCAGCAACTGGCACGGCGGTTCCTACGACCCCTCTCTCGGCTACCTCTTCTACAACACGCTCGACCTCGCCGACATCGGCAAGCTCAACAAGAACGCCGATGGCGCGCCGATCCCCTACACCCGCAATGGCTTTGGCCGCTTCTGGGACGGCACAAAATACTGGCCCTGCCAGGCACCGCCATGGGGTGAAATGGTCGCCATCAACGTCAATACCGGTGAATACGCGTGGCGTGTGCCGCTCGGCGTCGTCGAAGAGCTGGAAGCCAAAGGCATCAAAAACACCGGCACTATGAACATGGGCGGCTCGGTTGCCACCGCCGGTGGCCTGGTCTTTATCGCCGCCACCAACGACCGCCGAATCCGCGCCTTCGAATCGAAGACCGGCAAGGTTCTTTGGGAATCACAGATGGAGTCGGGTGGCTATGCCTCTCCCATCACCTATCAGGGCAAGGATGGCAAGCAGTACGTCGTCATCGTCGCCACCGGCGGCGGCTACTACGACCGCAAGCCGGGCGACAGCGTCATCGCTTTTGCCTTGCCGTAAACCTCGACCCGCACCCGCAGCCAACATATAATTTCCACGGAGATCACCATGCGTCGTATAGCTATTACTGTCCTGATTACCGCCCTCACCTGCCTCGGCCAGGAACCAGCCCCCCCCGCCGGAGCCGCGGCTGGTCCTGCGGCCGCTGCGCCCGCTGCCGGTCGCGGAGGTGCGCCCGCTCGCCCCAGCAATGAACAACTCGGCCTCGACATCGACCGCTTCATCGGCTACCCCTCGGCCAAAACCGCGCACCTGTCGCACGGCACTCTGCTGACCCACTCCATCCTGCGCAATGGCGACCCCTACAAACCCGGTCCCCAAGGCAACGTGCTCGAGTACCGCAAGGAACTCGTCACCGCCACCCTGCTGCCAGGCGGCGAGACGCCCCTCTCCACGCTCCCCGACGCCTTCTTCTTCTACGTGAAGTCGGGCGAGGGCCGCCTCGATGACGGCAAGAAATCCTGGGATCTCCGTGAAGGCGTCGCCATCCTCGCCCCGCCCAACGTCGCGCACCGCTTCCTGAACACCTCGCGTGACAAGGAACTCTCCATGATCATGCTGCAGTTCACCGGCGCGCCCGAAGCGAAGAACGAACTCATTGTTCGCGACGTGCCGAAGCTCCCCTGGTGCGAAGAAAATGCCCACTGGAATAACGCCTCCCGCTGCGTCTTCAGCGCGGCCGATGGCCTCCTGCAGGGCGAACGCATCTACCTCGTGATGCTCCGCCCCTGGGCCGTCTCCCAGCCCCACTCCCACGTCCCCGGGACCGAAGAAATCTGGACCAAAGTGACGCCCGGCAATGCCGTCATGCTCCTCGGAAGCGAACTCCGCGACATGCCGGAAAACACGGCCTATCTCGTCCCGCCCACCGGCACGCTCGACCATTCCAACCTCAACCTCAGCAAGGATAAGACCGAATGGTGGATCTACATCGCTCGTGGCCCTGCCCCGGCTCCCGGCGCGGCACCCGGTGGACGTGGCGGACGCGGTGGCGGCGGACGCGGCAACGCGAACCCGAACCTCTCGCGCGACACCACATCCGCCACGATCGCAGGTAAGCCTCTCAAGTAGTTTCTCCGCCAGCCCATCCCCTGCGATATCCATATAGGCATGGATTCGCTCCACGGGAAGACTGCCATCGTCACCGGCTCCAGCCGCGGTATCGGACGCGATATCGCCCTCGCCCTGGCTGAAGCCGGTGCCGATGTTGCCATCAACTACTGCCACTCCGAACAGGCTGGCCTCGATGTCCGCAACGACATCCTCGAAATGGGCCAGCGCGCTATCGCCGTCCAGGCCGATGTTTCCACCCCGCTGGGCGTGGCCCACCTCCTCCACGAAACTACCCTCCACCTCGGCCACGTCAGCATCCTCGTCAATAACGCAGGCATCGCGCGCGTTCAGCGCATCGGAGAAGCCAGCGAAGACGACTGGGACTACGTCCTCACCCAAAACCTGAAATCCTGCTTCCTCATGACGGAAGCCGCCCTCCCCGCTATGCGCGAACGCCACTGGGGGCGGATCATCAATCTCTCCTCGGTAGCCGCCCAAATCGGGGGCGTCGTCGGCCCCCACTACGCTGCCTCCAAAGCCGGCATGCACGGCCTGACCCACTACTACGCCCGGAACCTCGCCGCCGAAGGTATAACCGTGAATGCCATCGCCCCAGCGCTCATCGAAACCGATATGGTGATGGCGAACAAATTCGCCAACGTCGCCAACATCCCCGTCGGCCGCCTCGGCAAGGTCGACGAAGTCTCCTCCGTCGCCGTCCTGCTCGCCCAAAATGGCTACATAACCGGCCAGACCCTCAATGTCAACGGCGGCTGGTATATGTCCTGATCGCATGAGACTCCGCGCACTCCCGCTCCTGCTCTCGCTCTGCGCCACGCTTCCTGCGCAGTCCGTGCTCCCGTCCGATCTCGTCGGCTCCTCCACCGTCTTCGGCGTTGCCGCCGTTGACGTCGTTAATTCCCCCGGCCCGGGTTTCACCGACGCCTTCCGCATCACCACCCATCGCCCCGGACGGACCCTCTCTCTCGCCTCTCTCTCCTGGACCAACAACACTGCCATCCAGTCCGGCGACCGCCTCACCCTCACCTTCTGGGTCCGCAAAGTCGCCCCCGACGATATCTACAACCTCCGCGGCACGGTCTCGCTCGAATCCGACGGCACCGATCCGATCCTGGACACCGTCTACCCCTGCAGCCTCGCAACCTGGACGAAATACTCCTTCCCCGTCACTGCCTCCCGCGATTACGCCCCCGGCCAGCTACGCCTCGTCTTCCGCCACGGCCTCGGCCCCCAGACGTACGAACTCGGCGGTCTCCAGTTCACCAATCGCGGCGGCCCACCCCCGCCACCCGCCCCCACTGGCTCCCTCATCCCCGCCGACAGCACCCACACGTACTCGT
>CANIHR010000211.1 GCA_947467185.1 Bryobacterales bacterium | reverse complement strand
CGATATGGAAGTGGTGCTGCAGTCGGAGAACGGCATGCTGGGGACAGGGCCGTATCCGGAACTGGGCCAGCAGGACGCGGATTTGATCAACGCGGGCAAAGAGACGATCACGGAGATTCCGGGGTCGTCGTTCTTTTCGGCGGCGGAGTCGTTTGCGATGATTCGCGGGGGCCACATGGACCTGAGCGTTCTGGGGGCCATGCAGGTGGATCAGGACGGGAGTCTGGCGAACTGGATGATTCCCGGGAAACTAGTCCGCGGAATGGGTGGGGCGATGGATCTGGTGGCGGCAGCCAAGCGCGTGATTGTCGCGATGGAGCATACGACGAAGACCGGCGCGCCGAAGATCCTGAAGAAGTGCACCCTGCCGTTAACGGGGTATCGCGTGGTAGATACGATCGTGACTGAACTGGGCGTGATTCACGTGCGGGATGTGGGTCTGGTGCTGGCGGAACTGGCGGACGGGGTCACGTTTGATGACATTCAGAGCGTGACGGAGGCGACTTTGCTGGCGAGTCCGGGATTGCGGGAAATTAAGGGATAAGAAAGAGGGGGGCGAACAACTCGCCCCCCTCTCCTTATTGGTTACTGCGGGAACGATTGGTTACTGCGGGAACGACTTTGGTTACTGCGGGAACGACTTTGGTTCGGTAATGTCTCGCCAGCCGGAGCCGCTGAGGGCTTTCATGAAGGCGATCAGATCCGACTTTTCCTCGGCGCTCAGGTGGCGGGGCTTCATGTGGCGGTCGAGGTTCTTGTTGGGCGTACCGCCTTTGTCGTAATAGTCAACGACTTCTTCCAAGGTCTTGAGGCTGCCATCGTGCATGTAGGGGGCGGTGTGCTCGATGTCGCGGAGGGTCGGGGTCTTGAAAGCGCCCCAGTCCGCGTCGTCCTTTGAGATGGCATAACGACCGAGGTCGGGGTTCGGGCCGGCAATCCCGACGCCGATATTGGAGTACATATTCGAGGTGAAGTTGGCACCTTCATGGCAGGAATCGCACTCGGCCTTCTGGAAGACGTGTAGGCCACGGACGGCTGCCGGGGACATGGCTTTGGTCTGGCCGGCCTTCCACCTGTCGTACGGCGCATTGCCGGAGACGACGGTTCTTTCGAAAGTCGCGATGGCTTTGGCGACGCGGTCGATGGTCACTTTTTCGTCACCAAAGGCTGCTTTGAAGAGTGGCGCGTAACCAGCGATCGAGGAGAGCCTCGCGACGACTGCCGGATGCGTGGTGCCCATTTCGATGGGGTTCGCGATAGGGCCAACGGCCTGCGCTTCGAGCGTGGTGGCTCGGCCATCCCAGAACTGCGCCAGACTCCAGGCGCGGTTGATCACGGTGGGGGCGGAGCGTCCGCCTTTTTGACCGCGAATACCGGTGGAGACGGGTGCACCGTCCGTAAAGGCGTATTTCGGGTCGTGGCAGGTGGCACAGGAGACAGTGTCGTCCGCCGAAAGCCGTTTGTCGAAATACAGGAGCTTGCCGAGGGCGACCTTTTCTGCCGAGTAAGGGTTATCGGCGGGCCAGGCAGCTTTAGTGAAACCCAGGGGTGGGTTGGGGGGCGCGACAGGGGGTGCGCCAAAGACGAAAGCGGCCAGCACAAATGTGCCGGCCGCTGCGAAGGTTTTGTTCATAGGTGTTGCGTTCTCAGGGGTTTGGACTTACTTCTTCAGGAAGCCCTGAACGAAGACAGCCTTGGTGCCATTGACAGTGGTCTGGGTACCGGAGACGGTCATGACCTTGGCGAAGTTCTCGGCGGCGGCGGCACGGAAGGTGGTGAGGCCGTCGCGGCGGGGGTCATGTTCTTCGTCAATGAGGAGGTAAACATCGCCGGCTTTGGTAACGAGACCGATGGGCTGACCGCCGGTGATGCACTTCTTGCCGCAGGAGGCGTGCTTGTCGCCGTGCTTGCCGAGCTGGAGGTAGCAGGAGAGGTCAAGAATTTCGCCGGTCAGAGTGACTGCTTTGCCCGCGACGGGCTTGTTATCCACGGCGGCGCCATTGGTGGTGTTGGTCCAGAGATCGCCACCCTTCTGGCCGAGTTCGCCAGCGGCGGTCCAGCCACCGGTGGGTTCCATGCCGGGCTGCAGAATACCGGCAGCAGCCTTCGTGGCGGCCTTCGGAGCGGGAGCAGCGGCTTTATCCTGGGAAAACGCGAGGCCGGCGGCAAGGGCAACGGCAACAACGCTAAGTACGAACTTTTTCAACATTTTGATACGGACTCCTCGAAGAGATTCAGACAGGGGACAGCGGTGCAACTGAGATTCCAATCCTATGTGATGCAGCGGAAGGATTCGGGATGCAAGAAATTTACGAGAGCAGCATCTCCAGGTCCTCTTTTTGGAGGTTGCGGATCAGGCTGTTGTCGGCGGTGATGATGGCGGAGACCAGATCTCGTTTGGATTGCTGGAGTTCGATGACCTTCTCCTCCACCGTATCGGTGGCGATGAGACGGTAGGCGAAGACCTGGCGGGTCTGGCCGATGCGGTGAGTCCGATCGATGGCCTGGGCTTCGACGGCGGGGTTCCACCAGGGGTCCAGCAGGAAGACGTAGCCGGCAGCGGTCAGATTGAGACCCACGCCGCCCGCCTTCAGGCTGATTAAGAAGACCGGGCAGTTGGGGTCGGTCTGAAAGCGCTCGACGTGGTCCTGCCGGTTGTTGGTCTTGCCATCCAGGTACTCGTAGACGATGCCCTGGGCGTCGAGACGTTTGCGAACGATGTCGAGCAGGCTGGTGAACTGCGAGAAGACGAGAGCCTTGTGGCCTTCCTCGACGATGGGCGTCAGGTGGTCCATCAGGAGGTCGATTTTGGAGCTGGGTTCTTCGGTCCGAGATTTGTCGATCAGGCCCGGGTGACAGGCGGCCTGGCGGAGGCGCAGGAGGGCTTCCAGAACATGGATGCCGGACTTGCCGATCCCTTCACGTTCAATCCGACCGAGGAGCGTGTCGCGGAAGTGCTGGCGGAGTTCGTTGTAGAGGCGGCGCTCGGTGGGTTCGAGTTCGCAACGGAGGGTTTGCTCGGTGCGCTCAGGGAGTTCGCGGGCGACCTGACCCTTGGTCCGGCGCAGGATAAAGGGGCGGAGGGCGTGCGCGAGCAGGGCGCGGGTGTCTTCGTCCGGGTTCCGCATGGAGGCACCGGTCATGCGGAAGACGTTCGCCGCACCGAGCATGCCGGGGTTGAGAAATTCGAACAGGGACCAGAGTTCGCCGAGGTGATTTTCGACGGGGGTACCGCTGAGGACCAGACGATTGCGGCCCTTGAGGAGGCGAACGGCCTTGGCTGATTCGCTGGAGGAGTTTTTGACGGCCTGCGCTTCGTCGAGGACGATGTAATCGAACTGGATGTCCTTGAGTTTCGGTACATCACGGCGGAGGGTGCCGTAGGTGGTGATGACGACGTCAAAACCGGCGAGGGGGGTGTCGGTACGGCCGGCTCCCGTATAGTCGAGGACCTTCAGTTTTGGGGTAAAGCGCGCGGCTTCGGCCTGCCAGTTAAAGACGAGCGACTTGGGGACGACGACGAGGGAGGGTCCGGAGACCGTGACTCCATCGGGATTGGCTTCGCGGAGCGCCCGGCGATCTTCCAGCAGGGCCAGAACTTGCGGCGTTTTACCAACGCCCATATCGTCGGCCAGGCACCCGCCAAAGGCAAAGCGGCGGAGGAAACTCATCCAGCCGAGGCCTTCACGCTGGTAGTCACGAAGCTGGCCGACGAAGCCCTCGGGCTGAACGGCAGCTTCGACGCCCGAGAAATCGCGGAGTTCCGCGCGCATCCGGGCGAAGGTTTCGTCGCAGGTAGCTTCGGGCTGGGCGGCGATGAGGGCGTCGAGGATGCCAGCCTGGGCCAAGCCAAAGCGCATCTTGCCGTCAACGGCTTCACCGAGTCCGGCGATGAGGCCGAAGCGTTTCAGCCAGGCGTCAGGCAGGAGGCCGAAACCGCCATCGGAGAGCCGGACGACGGTCTCGCCGCGGCGTAAGGCTTCGAGGAGTTCGGGGAGGCGGGCGGTAGCTCCGCCGTAATCGACCTGGCCCCAGAGATCGAACCAGTCAACACCACTGGTGACTTCGACCTTGATCTCACCGGCCTGGCGGAAGGATTTGCCATCTGTTTCCACATGCCACTGGTTGGTGACCAGGGCACGGATGATGCGGGGGAGTTTGGTGGCCGGGAGCAACCAATGGATGTCGTTATACCAGGATTGGTAACGTCCACCGAGAGCGGCGAGCCGGTTGGCGGCATCGCGTTCAGCGGCAAGATCGCGTCGGATGAAGCGGCGGGCGGTGGAATCGTAGACCCCGGAGCCTTCGGCCTGCTGGAGCAGGATGTGGCCTTCGTATTCAAAGGCGAGGATGCCGCGCAGATTGCGGGGATCGTCACCGCTGGAAGAGATGCGCAGGACGGGGCGTGGCGCGGGAGAAACTTCTTCAAATTCCAGTTCGGCCGGGACCTGAATTTTCGGCAGACGCGGAGCGCTGAGGAGAGAGGCGAGAAATTCGTCGCGCTCAGTGTCGGGGACGTCGAGGGTCTGACCGGACCGGAAGTGGTTGATCCATTCGAGGCCGGCGGCGGCGTCGAGGGGAGAAACCTCAATGCGGACGATGCCTTCTTTGCCGACGGGGAGGCGTGAAAAAACGAAGCCATCGCCCGAGGGGGAGGCAGCGGTGATCAGTTCGGCATCGGCGACAGAGAGGCGGGCACCTTCGCGGCTGAGAATGCCCTGGAGACGCCAGTTGCCGGCGACTGCCTCGATTTCAAGGGCGAAGTTCCACTGGTTTTCGTTCCAGACGACGGGAACGGCGTCCTGCGCGCCGTGAGCTTCACGAAGCAGAAGACGTCCCTGACGGGCGGCGACGGGGATGATGATGCGGGCAAGCGGCGCGTCAATAGTAGACGACGCGGGGACCGGATTCTGGCTGGCCCAGGTGTAGTTCGAACTCATCATGGTGCCGGAGAGGGCACCGGAGATGGCGGCCAGGATGTTGTGGTCGGACTGCTCGGGGAGACGCGAAATATCGGAGCGCTTCAGGATGAGGGGCACGATACGTCCCCATTCACCGTCCGCGCGGCGGTCGCGGAAGTGCAACCCAAGTTGCATGGCACCGCTGGAGGCGGCTCCGTTGCGGCTCAGAACGTAGAGAATTTCGCGGCCATGCGGCCAGCGCCAGGCTTCGACCGGGGCGGAGTTGGCAGGGGCGGCAGCGGGAGTGGCAGCGCCATCGAGGAGTTCCCGGAGACGGGCGCGCCACGGCATCCCGGAGGGGGCAGTAACGCCCGAGCCCGAGGTTTCGGCTTCCTCCTCCAACTCGGCGGCCGCGTATTGACCGGGACCGGACGCAATGCGGGTAGCTCGGGCGGCGGCTGAGAGGTAGCGCAGTTTTTCGGCGGCAAGGACGCCGGCCCACAGGTGGCGGCACGGGCCTTCGGTATTGAAGAACGCGCAGTCGCAAGAGAGACGAAGTTCGTTACCCGAGACTTCGATCATCACTTCGTGGGGTTCAGTGCCACGGACGCGACCTTCGAATTCGGTGGTGCTGCCATGCAGGATGCGAACGTAACCGGCCGTGAAGTAGGCCTGGCCGCGCTGACGCACACCTTCGCTGAACCAGGGGGAGAGATGGGAAGAGATGCTCATGAGGTCCGCAGAGATACGGACTGCATATATTTTACCCGCTACCCCTCATTTCCCAGGAAAGTGGAGAAATAGTTGGCGGAGTTTTGCGGCGGGCATCGCCTGGAGAAGTGAAAGCGAGACCACGACATGAACTGCCTGATCGCCAACACGCCTGCCCTGCGCGACCGTGTTTACCAATTGCGATACCTCTGTTACCAACGCAAAGGCTCGATAGACGTAATACCAGAAGAGCGCTTCCGGGATCAGTTCGATGAACTCGACAACAGTATCAGCGTGCTGGCGGAGGCGAGCAGCGGGGAGGCGCTGGCGACAGTGCGGATCAGCGTGGTGAAACCTGAGCTGGGGTGGGGGGATTCGCCCGCCCAGCATGTTTTTGGCGACCACCCGCGGTTGCAGGAGATTTCGAAACAGAGTTACGTGGAGGCGAGCCGGCTGTGCTTTGGCCCCCACGCGCGACGCGACGCTTTTGTGAAGTTGCTGGGGCACATGGCGGCGCTCGCGGAGTATTACGAAGCGGATTGGCTGGTAGCCTGCCCCAGGGTCGAACATACCGAGGTGTATCAGCGGATGTTCGGCTTCAGGCCGCTGGCCGAGGCAAGACAGTACTTTGGCGTGAAATTCCAGACGCAGTTGCTCGGCGTTCGCCGCAACGAACTCGCGGAATACGTTCGCGCGGCGCGGCCGATGATGGCAGCGTGGCAGAACGCTCTGGAACGTCTGGTATCGTCTGCCGAACTGCCCCCGCCTGGGACGTGCCGCTGGAAGGTTGCTGGTTCCCCCAACCTTTCAGCGGTGCTTCCGGCGATGGCGGCTACCGCTTGATGGAAGTCAGGACTCCGGGGTCGGTGCCGGTCTATTTTGTGAGATCGGCGATCCGAGCCCGGCAGGTATCGAGGTGTTTGTTTGCCGCATCGAGAGCGCGCTGGTAGACCGGAAGGAAGGTGCCCTGCTGCTGTTGTGCCAGGTAGACGGCACGCGCTTTTTCATACCAGCGCAGGGCCTCCCGCCACTCCGCCAGCGCGTCCCCGCCGCGCCGCGCGGCCAGGATGGTGTGGACCCGGCCTGTTTGCGCCCAGGCGATTGCCTGGTTGCGCTTTGCGCCGGCGTTGGCGGCATTGCGCTTCAGTAGTTCGTCGTCAATCCGGAGTTGCTGCCGCACGCTCTCCAGCGCTCCGGTCAGATCCTGCGTATCCAACTGCGCGTCGGCCCGTAGCTGCCAGGCCGTCCGCAAGCCGCCTGGCGGGGGCATACCGGGACTATCCTTCATGGCCGCGAGGTAAACAGCGATGGATTCATCGAACTCCCGCAGCGCCCCTCGGACGTCCCCCTTCCTCTTTGCGGTGTTTCCGAGGGCAAACAGCCCATCCGCCAGATCCAGCCTTGCCTGAGAATTGGCGCGGTCGGCCTGCACGATTTCCCTGAAGAGTTGCACCGCGAGGGTTTGCTGCCCCAGTGCCTCCTCGGGCTTCCCGAGCAACTGCGTCAGCGCGATACCGAGATTGTTGCGCGTCACAGCGACGTTACGCTTTGCTTCCACATTGTCAGGCTGGCGCTGGCGTTGTGCATCGGCAATCGCGGCGCATTTCCGGAAGTCAGCCACCGCAGCCTCACCCTGGTTGAGCGCCTGCTCCATCTGCGCCACCTGGCAGTAGCGGCTGCCCAGAAGGAGTTGCTTCTCCCAGTCGTCCGGATGTGCCTGTGCCACTTCCTGCTGGCCAGCCAGGGCCTGTCGATACAAGTCGAGCGCACGCCCGGTGTGGCCAGCCGTAGGAAAACTGGGATTGCCCTCCACATCGGCCAGTGCCGCATAGAACTCCGGCAGCTCATCGCGTACAGCGCGCGACCGGGGGGCCAGAGGTTCCACAATGCGGAGGGCGCGCTGCCCGAGTTCCATCGCGGCTGTAAGATCGCCCCGCGTCGCCAGGATGGCGGCGGAGCGCGCCCAGCCCCGTGCCGCCGTGAGCGCGGCAGCGGCGTCGGCAGGGTCGGCACGCAGCAGTTCTTCCGCCAGCCGCGCCCCTTTTTGGTAACTGCTGATGGCTCCCGCGCTGTCACCGATGTTGGCAAAGTTGACACGGCCCCCGACGTCGCCAATGCGGACGTAGCCAGCCGCCACTTCCCGCTTGAGGGCGCGGTCGCTGGTCCTTTCGAGCGTCATGGCGTCGAGATATTCGAGGCCGCGCTTCACCACCAGACGCCGGGCGTTGAGAGTTCCAGGCACGTCGCGAATCGCGTCGTGGAACTCAAACAGGTAAGAATCGGCGAGTTTTCGCACGTCCTCGAAACGGCGATTGGCGAGGCGGGCCTCGTACAGCGTTGCCGCAACGCCCGTGGCGATGGCTATACCCAGAAGAACACTACCGGCAACTGCCAGACGATTCCGGGCGAGGAACTTGCGTGCCCGGTAGCCGGGTGTATTGGGCCTTGCCCCTACCGCGTAACCATCCAGCCACCGACCGAGATCGCGGGACAATTCGTCTACCGAACTGTAACGGCGGCGCGGCTCTTTGCGCAATGCCATGAGCGCGATGTTGGCGAGGTCCGCATCAGCCCCGTCCGGAAACGAAGGTTCTTCTTTGCAAATGACATCCGCGAGTTCATAAACACTGCTCGTGACCCGGTAGGGACGTTTGCCGAAAAGCAGTTCGTACAGCAGGACACCCAGGGAGTACACGTCCGACGCGGTGGTCACGGGTGACCCGGTGATTTGCTCGGGGCTCGCATATTCGGGTGTCAGGGCACGTGTGCGACTGCCGGGATCATCTTCCTCCAGGAGCATGGCGACGCCAAAATCGAGTACCCGGGGCTCCGGCCTTCCATCTGTGCGGGTCACCAGGATGTTCGAAGGTTTGAGGTCGCGGTGAACCACGAGATTCTGGTGGGCACACGACACTGCGTCACAGATCCTGCGGAAGAGACGCACGATCTCGCGCTGATTCGGGCTTTCCCGCGCCACCCATTCATCGACAGGAATGCCTTGCACCAGTTCCATGACGAGGTAAGGCGTCCCGTCCTGTGTCGTGCCGCCATCAAGAAGGCGTGCGATGTTCGGATGCTGCAATCCAGCCAGAATCTGGCGCTCGCGGCGCAGGCGGGTAGCGACTCGCTCGTCTCCGGCCGCCCAGGGTGCCAGCTTGATTGCCACCTCCTGTGCGTATTCATCGTCAGACCGAACCGCGCGGTAAACGACTCCCATTCCGCCGGACCCGATCTTTTCGAGAAGGCGGTATCGGCCCAGATCGGAAATACCTGGAGGGACCGAAGCCCCGGCCTCCATGGTTATGGCGCCGGAATCGAGCAGGGTCGCGCCGCCAGGCATTTCGGCTGACCGCAGCAACCGCTCCACGCAGGCGCGGAGCGCTGTGTCCCCTTCGCAGAGCTGGTCCAGCAGAAGCTCTCTGTCGCCGGAGGGGATAGCCAGTGCGCGGTGGAAGATTTCTTCCACCCGGCCGGGATCCGGCTTAGGGGTTTGTGGCGGCATCGAGTAACCACGCTCTGGCAAAGGTCCAGTCGCGCTGAACAGATCGGTATGAGGTATTCTGGCCCTCCGCCTCGAGGGCGACGACAGTCTCCTCGACGGTCAACCCGCCGAAGAAGCGCAGTTCCACAACGCGGGCGTGCCGGGGGTACGATTCCGCCAGCCTGTTCAGGGCGTCGTGAATCAGCAGGATGTCGATTTCGAGGGCCGGATCGCTTACTTTCGAATCGAAGCGAAGGGTTACCGCCTGGCCGCCCCGGCGAGCCGCATTTCGCCGCCGCGCATGGTCGACCAGAATTTGGCGCATCAGGCGCGCGCAGAGGCTAAAGAAGTGGCCGCGGGCGCCCACATCCAGATCCCGCAGGCCGGGTAATTCGAAGTAGAGTTCGTGGACAAGTTCCGTCGGCTGGATCGGGTCACGCCCGCCGCGTGAGTT
>CANIHR010000210.1 GCA_947467185.1 Bryobacterales bacterium | reverse complement strand
TGCGTCCGATGAGATCTTTCGCCAAAACCTTGCCCCTCTTCATCGTCTTCAGTGCCGTGGCGAGCGCGCAGGCGACGGGCAATATCACGAATTACCTGGTGGACAAAGCGCGGCTGACTCCCCGCGAACTTGCGCGTATTCGCTCCGGTCAGCCAGTGGCCAAAATTCTGCCCTCGGCCGCCCCGACGATCTATGTCTTTGGAGTGATTTATGTCCGGGCAAACCCTGCGGACTTTTTCAAATTCGCCACCGATATTGAACGGCTCCGCCATCTGCCCCAGTACCTTGGTGTGGGTCGAGTGGGGCCGGGTTCCACGTCCTCCGACCTGAACGGGTTCGACCTCGAGCCCGATGACATACGCGAGCTAAGCCGGTGCAAACCTGGCGATTGCGAGGTGCAGCTGCCGGGTGAGGCGATTCAGCAGTTTCGGAAGTCTGTGGATTGGTCGAAGCCGGATGTCGCCGCGCAGGTCAACCAGCGCAATAAGGCCATGACGCTGGAGGTTTTGCGGCGCTATCGCGAGGGGGGAAATCGCCAGTTGGGGGCCTACTTCGACCGCGAGAAAGAAGTCGATATCGCACAGCGTTTTCAGGCCCTGCTCGGTGGCGCACCCCAACTGGGTGAGCATCTGCCGGAACTGACGAAGTTTCTTCTCGACTACCCGAGCGCCACCCTGCCGCGGTCGGAATCGACGTTCTACTGGGAGCGCGTGAATTTCGGCATGAAGCCCACTTTGCGCCTGAACCATGCGGTTACCTGGAGTACGCGCGGTCCGCGTGGAGACCTGGACGTTGTCGCAATCAAGCAGCTTTACGCCAGCCACTACTTTCAGGTAGCGCTGGATCTTTCTGTTTGCCTGCGGGACGGCACTTCGGGCTTTTATCTGATCACCCTGAAGGGAACGACGCAGGCGGGACTGACCGGTTTTTCGGGAGCCTTTGTTCGGAATATTATTACCGGCAAGACGCGCCTCGGTCAGGAGGCCGTGCTCGCCGGTATCAAGCTTGCTTTGGAGCGGCGCTGATTACGCGTAAATGCCGCGTAACCGAATTGCCGAGGCCACTCGGTCCAGTGCCAGCATATACGCCGCCGTCCGGTTGTCCACCTTGCGCTTCTCGCCCCAGTTCGCCACGTCGGCGAAGCTGCGGACCATGATTTCTTCCAGCCGGGAATTCACAAGCGCTTCGTTCCAGAAGTAGCCCTGGCGATCCTGCACCCACTCGAAGTAACTCACGGTCACACCACCGGCGTTGGCCAGAATGTCGGGGATCACGAAGATTCCCTTATCGGCCAGAATGCCGTCCGCAACTGCGGTCGTGGGCCCGTTCGCGCCTTCGCAGAGAATTCGGCAATTGAGCTTGCCTGCGTTTTCGGAAGTGATCACGTTTTCGGTTGCGGCAGGTACCAGAACGTCGCAGGGCAGGAACATCGCCTCGCGCTTGTCGATGGCCTCGCCACCCGCGAATTCGTTGATGGAGCCGGTCTCCTTGCGATGCGCCGCGAGCGCCGCAATGTCCAGGCCATTGGCGTTATAAACCGCGCCATCGTACTCCACAATCGCGATGATGCGGAAGCCGCGCGCCGCCATCAACTGCGCCGCCATGCCGCCCACATTGCCAAAGCCCTGGATCACCACCCTGGTGTCTTCCGGCTTCAGGCCAAAACGTGCCAGCGCTTCCAGCGTGACGATCATGCAGCCTCGCCCCGTCGCTTCCTGCCGGCCCAGCGAGCCGCCCAGTTCCATCGGTTTGCCCGTCACGACCGCTGTATTTGCCGACCCCATCCGCATGGAATAGGTGTCCATGATCCAGGCCATTACCTGCGAATTTGTGTTCATGTCCGGAGCCGGAATGTCACGATCAGGGCCGATCATGTCCATGATCCCGGCCGTGTAGCGCCGCGTGAGCCGCTCCAGTTCGCCGTTTGACATGAGCGCCGGGTTGCAGATCACGCCACCCTTCGCGCCTCCGTACGGAATGTTCACCACGGCACACTTCCACGTCATCCACGACGCCAACGCGCGCACTTCGTCAATCGACACATCGGGCGCATAGCGGATGCCGCCCTTGCCTGGTCCACGCGCAATCGAGTGCTGGACGCGGTACCCGGTGAAGACCTCCAGTCGGCCGTCATCCAGTTGTACCGGAATGTGTACGGTCATTTCGCGCGCGGGGCTTTTCAGCACCTTGCGCATCCCATCGTCGAGGCCCAGTTTGGCCGCGGCGTTATCGAATCGAACTTCCGCGGCGAGCCACGGGTTCTTTTCCTGTTCGAGCGTCATTTGGTAAAAGACCCTCCCTTTAGAACTGCTTCTAATGCCTTCTGAATCGGCGGGTCGAGAGTGGCGTCGATCTCGTCGCCCTTCTCCACGCCCAGCGCCAGATTGTATATCTCTGTTTTCAGACGCGCCGAAACGAATTCGCGATTCGAAATCCATTCACGAACGCTCGGCTGAATGCGGCGTTCCGACAGCCACGCCTGAAACTGATCGAGCAGTGTGGGCGGTAAATCCCACCCCGCTTTGATTTCTTTGCCCCGCAGGTACTCGGTGCCGAAGGTTGTATACGCCGCGGTTGCTTCCAGTACATTGCGGAACTGCGTCATCTCACGCGGAAACGCTTCAATGTCGGGGATAATGCCGCCACCGCCAGGAACCGGACGGCCGCTGTCGGTCTTGAAATCGGACCGCTCGTTGGGGTGTGCGGCGGTCTCACCCAGCGCGAAGTCCGAGCTGCGGAAGGGTTTCTGAATTGACCGGCCGCTGGGGATGTAATAGAGCGCTGTGGTGAGAGCCAGGCCCGTGCCTTCGGAAAGCGGAAACACGCCCTGCACCAGACCCTTGCCGAACGTTGGCTCGCCAATGATGACGGCCCTGTCGTGGTCCTGCAACGCGCCCGCCACGATCTCGGAAGCGGACGCCGATTTCCCGTTTACCAGGATCGCCAGCGGGAAGGTAAAAGGCCGGTTATCGGGCGTTACGCGTTCAATCTTTTCCGGAACATTGCGACCCTTCACGGAAAGTACCGCCTGCCCTGGCTTCAGGAAGAAAGCCGCCGTTTCCATCGCCGCAGTCATCACTCCACCTGGATTGTTCCGCAGGTCAATGACCAAACCCCTCAGGTCGCGGCCGCCCAGCTTGTCAAGGGCCACCCGAATCTGCGGTGCGGTCCTTTCCTCGAAGCTGCCGACCCGGATATAGCCAATCCCGGGCTGGAGGAGGAAGGCGCGCTCCACGCTGGAGCTCTGCATTTCTTCCGGGATGAGCGTGAGTTCGGCGGGCCGCATGTTGCCGGGGTGCAGGACAATCAGCTTCGCCGGCTTCTGCTTGGAATCGTTCAGCAGTTCGACGATCTGTTCCAGTTCCAGCCGGTCCAGACGGTAGTTGTTGACTGCCAGAATTTCATCGCCCGCCATCATGCCGGCTTTGGCGGAAGGGGTGTTGGGCAGCGTCTGCAGCACCAGCACGCGGCCGGGCAGGATCGACACGATGGTGCCGAAACCCTTGCGCGTGGAGGACTCCATCTGACGCAGTTGTTCGAACTGGTCTTTGTCGAAGAAAACAGAATGCGGATCGAGGTGCTTTACCAGGCCGGGAATGGCCCCCTGGTAAAACGCCTGATCCGCATTGATTGGATCCGCGCTGTATTCCTGAAGAATCCGAAGCGTCTCGATGAAGCGCTTCATTTCCTTCGCATCGTCCTGCGCCGTAGCGGCGAACGCACAAAACAGGATGGCGACTGTGAGGAACCCGAAGCGTTTCAACATCTGCAGCAATTATCCCAGAGCTTTTCGCTCTGCGTAATTTATGCTGACGCGAGCTGGCGCAAAACGTAAGGCAGGATGCCGCCGTTGCGGAAGTATTCGGCTTCCTGCGGCGTATCCACGCGCGGGACGGCTTCGAACTCGATGCTGCCACCGTTGTCCGCCACCGCCGTTACCTTCACGCGCGTACCCTTCGTCACGGCGTCAGAAACGCCCGAAATCGAGAAGGTTTCCCGGCCCGTCAGGCCCAGCGTCGCAGCCGATTCGCCCGGAGCGAACTGCAGCGGCAGCACGCCCATACCCACCAGGTTCGTCCGGTGGATACGTTCGAAGCTCTCTGCAATCACAGCCTTCACACCCAGCAGAGCGACGCCCTTGGCCGCCCAGTCGCGCGACGAACCGGAGCCGTACTCCTTACCGGCCAGAATCATCAGCGGAGTGCCTTCGGCCAGATACTTCGCCGAAGCGTCGTAAATGAACATCTGCTCGCCATCCGGCTGGTGGATCGTGTACGTACCTTCCACGCCAGGAACCAGTTGGTTGCGGAGCCGGACATTGGCCAGCGTGCCACGCACCATCACCTGGTGGTTGCCGCGGCGCGCGCCGTAAGAGTTGAAGTCCTTCGGGGCCACACCGAGCGAGATCAGATACTGACCGGCCGGGCTGTTCACCGCGATGGAACCCGCGGGTGAGATGTGGTCGGTGGTGATGGAATCGCCGAGCAGCGCGAGAACACGGGCGCCGGCCAGATCCTGAATCTGAGCGCTCGGATCAACCATGTTGTCGAACCAGGGCGCCTTCTGGATGTAGGTGGAATCGGCATCCCACTGGTAGATGCTGCCCGTCGGAACCGGCAGATTGCGCCAGTTGCTGTCGCCTTCGAAAGCCTTTTCGTATTCGGTACGGAACATCTCGGCGTCGATCGTCGCACGCATCACGGAGTCGATTTCTTCCGGGGTGGGCCAGATGTCGGCGAGATAGACGGGCTGACCGTCGGAACCGGTGCCGAGCGCATCCTTATCCATGTCGAAATCCACCGTGCCGGCGAGCGCATAGGCCACAACCAGGGGCGGGGAAGCGAGGTAATTCGCCTTCACCTGCGGATTCACACGGCCTTCGAAGTTGCGGTTGCCGCTGAGGACGGCCGCGACGACGAGGTCTTCATTCTTCACAGCCACCGAGACGGGCTCGGGCAGGGGGCCGGAGTTGCCAATACAGGTGGTGCAACCATAACCGACCAGGTTGAAGTTCAGGGCGTCGAGATACTGCGAGAGGCCGGCCTTGTTCAGGTAATTTGTGACGACTTTGGAGCCAGGCGCGAGGCTGGTCTTGACCCACGGCTTCGACTTCAGGCCCTTTTCGACAGCCTTCTTTGCCAGAAGACCAGCGCCGATCAAAACGGAAGGGTTGGAGGTGTTGGTGCAGCTCGTGATGGCCGCAATCACGACTGCGCCACCCGACATGGTGGCCGCTTCGCCGTTCATCTCGATCGTCGCTGACTTCGCGGTCGCATCCTTAAACGCATCGTTGAAGTTGCCGCGAACCTGTGGGAGGGTGAGGCGGTCCTGCGGACGCTTCGGACCCGCCATGGACGGAACCACGGTGGAGAGGTCGAGATCCAGGGTGTCGGCGAAGGTGGGGTCGGGTGTTTCGTCGGTGCGGAACAGGCCCTGCGCCTTCGAATACGCTTCCACCAGTTCCACAACGTGCGGGTCGCGGTTGGAAACGCGGAGGTAATCGAGGGTGCCGTTGTCCACCGGGAAGAAGCCGATGGTGGCGCCGTATTCCGGGGCCATGTTGGCGATGGTGGCACGGTCGGCGACGCTCAGCGCGGTCAGGCCGGCACCGTAGAATTCCACGAATTTCCCGACAACACCCTTCTTCCGGAGCATCTGGGTGACGGTGAGGACGAGGTCGGTTGCGGTGCAGCCGGCGGGCAGTTTCCCGAACAGCTTGAAACCAACAACTGGGGGCAGCAGCATGGAAACGGGCTGGCCGAGCATGCAGGCTTCGGCTTCAATCCCACCCACACCCCAGCCGACGACGCCGAGGCCGTTGATCATGGTGGTGTGCGAGTCGGTGCCGACCAGGGTGTCGGGGTAGGCGACCCACGAGCCATCCGCCTGCTTCGCGCGGAAGACGACGTCGGCCAAATATTCCAGGTTCACCTGGTGGACGATGCCCGTGTCAGGCGGGACGGCGCGGAAGTTGCTGAAGGCCGTCTGGGCCCAGCGGAGCAGCATGTAGCGCTCGCGGTTGCGGTCGAATTCGAGAGCGGCGTTGATGTCAAACGCCTGTTTGGTGCCGTACTCATCCACCTGCACGGAGTGGTCGATGACGAGGTCGGCCGGCATCAGCGGATTGGCTTTGGCGGGGTTGGCGCCCATGGCTTCGAGGGCGTCGCGCATGGCAGCGAGATCCACCACGCAGGGGACGCCGGTGAAGTCCTGCAGCAGGACGCGGGCGGGCATGAACGAGATTTCGTCCTGGTTCACCGCGGCGTTCAGCACTTTTTCGATATCGACCGGCTTCACCTTCTTACCGTCTTCCTGGCGGAGGAGGTTTTCCAGCAGGATGCGGTGCGAGAACGGCATCTTTGAGATGTCGATGCCTTTTTCGGCGAGGGCGGGGAGGCGGAAATAGGTGTAGTTGATTCCACCTACGGTCAACGTGGAAGCAGTACCAAAGCTGTTTTGGCTCATGGGGGGTGCTTCCAATATATCGAACGGGATTTTGTCGGGCGGCACACAGTTTCCGGCAGGGGACGCTTTTCCCGGGTGTTACCATCACGAAATCCCCATGTCTACGCTTTTGCGGTCGAAATCCGTTGCTGTTTCCGTGACGTTCCTGTGCCTGGTGACCCTGGCAAATTCGGCTCCGCAGCAGAAGGGCAAGGGCGGCAAAACGCCCGCCAAAGCGGCAGAAGCGCCCCGGTACGGGAATGCCGATTCCATTTCGCAGGACGAACTCCGGAACTATCTTTATGTGCTCGCGTCCGACCAGATGGAGGGCCGGAACCTGCCCTCGCGAGGGTTCGATGCGGCGGCGCTTTATGTTGCCAGTCACCTGGCCGACTGGGGCCTGAAACCAGGCGGCAGCACGACCGGAACAACCGGTCCGCACCAGCCTTACTTTATGCCGATGGAACTGGTGGTGAAAACGGCAGTGGCGGCGGAGAGTAAAGCGACGGTTTCCGGTGTGCCCGGTGGCGGTGGTCGTGGGGGGCGTGGCGGTGGTCGTGGACCTGCCGCAGCCGGTGCCGAAACGCCCGCAACACCCCCACCCACCCGGACTCTTACCCTGGAATACGGGAAGGACTGGACTTCCAACGCCGGCGGACGTGGTGCGCAGCCGCTGGAACCCTTCGAAGTTTCCGGGAATCTCGCCTTTGTCGGCAACGGCTACACGGTGGTGAAGGGCAACGTAGATCCCTACGCGGACCTGGATGTGAAGGGCAAGATCGTCGTGGTTGCCGGTCTTCCGGCCGAAATCGCCGCCCAGCAGGCCGCTGCCGCCGCGGCTCCGGGTGGTGGTGGCCGCGGTGGCCCGAATCCTCTCGGCGAACCCTGCAAAGATTTCATGACGCCCGAACAGGCTGCTGCGAAGAATGGCGCAGTCGCGGTCGTCACTCTCGCCACCTTTCAGGAAATGGCGACTGCCGCCAATCCGAACGTGGCCGGTGGCGGCTTTGGCGCATTCGGCGGTGGTGGCGGTGGTCGTGGCCCCGCTGGTCTGAACGGTCCGAACTATCGCGCCGCCAAACTGGTGAACGCGCCTTTGTGCCCGGTCGTTCCGAACGTCACGGCGCAGCTTGGCCTGATGAGCGCCCTGTTTCAGGGTGAAAAGAGTACCGCGCAGCAGATCTTCTCCAACGCGGGGCTGAATACGAAGCAGGACTCCTTTGCACTGACTCCCGCTAAGAAACTCGCCCTCAAGCTGGTGACGAAGTCCGAGTCCGCCCACGGCGAGAACGTGATCGGCATGCTGGAAGGCTCCGACCCCGTCCTGAAGAACGAGTACATCGTGATGAGTGCCCACCTGGATCACATTGGTCTGGCGGCACCGCTGCCTGATGGCCACAACGTCAACAATGGTGCCGATGACGACGGCTCCGGTTCTGCCGCTCTGATGGCGGTCGCCCGTGCGTACTCCGAAGGTGCGGCCAAAGGCATCCGTCCCCGCCGCTCCATCATCTTCCTGTGGATGGCGGGTGAAGAGAAGGGATTGTGGGGTTCGCAGCTGTTCACCCAGTTTCCGTTCCTGGATCTGAAGAAGGTGGTCGCCAATATCAATATGGACATGATCGGCCGCACTAAAGGCGAAGGCTTTACGGATCCCGACCCGACGCACGTCCTGGTCAAGCCCGGCGAAGTCCTGATTGTCGGTCCGCAGATCAGCAGCAGCGATCTGGGGAAGACGATTGAAACGGTGAACGCCAGCTACCAGAAGATGGAGCTGAACCATTTCTACGACGCGACCGCGCCTGACGCCACCCACGACAATCTGGGTCCGGCACCCAACGGCCAGCGTATTTTCTACCGCAGCGACCACTACAACTTCGCGAAGATGGGCATCCCGATTGCGTTCTTCACGACGGGGCTGCACCCGGATTACCATCGGGCTACCGATACGCCCGACAAGATTGACTACCAGGAAATGCAGGCAATCGCGAAGACCGTGGCGGCGCTTGGCTGGCAACTGGGCACACAGGACCAGCGCCCCGAGGTCAACAGCAAGCTTCCGGAACAGTTAATGAAGGACATGAAGCTTGCGCAGGACCAGGGCTGGGGCAAGATCGCCCCGGTGCCACCGCCGCTGCCGGGCATGCCCAAGTAGAGCCACCCGAAATAGGCGCTTAGTCCGGTAACCCGAACGCGATCACGTTCCCACCGGCGATAGCCGCCACATACTGCTTGCCATCGAACATATACGCCATGGGAGAAGCCTTCCACAGCGTATTCGTCTCAAAGCGCCACAGGGGGGTACCGGTCTTTGCGTCCGCCGCCATCATTGCGCCGTTTTCTTCCCCGAAGAAGACGAGGCCCGTCACTGTCGCCAGCGTTCCGCCCCAGCTCTGCGAAGGACCCGGCTGCTGGAGTTCCCAGACCACTTTGCCGGTCGAGATATCCATCGCTTTCAGATAATGCTCGCGGACCTCGCCCGGAGCACCCTTCTGCACGCCGCCCAGGTAGGTCTGGCCCGGCACCCAGTTCGGCTGGTCGCGCTTCGTATAAATGCTGCAGCTCTCGAAAGCGTGGAAGTAGAACAGGCCTGTCGCCGGGTTGAACGACGGGGAATAGAAGTTGGTCGCGCCGTCCTGTGACGGGCAGACGAAGGTACCTTCGGGCGTCGGTTCCTGATTCGGGGCCTTGATCGGACGTCCTTCGGGAGTCATGCCGGTGGCCCAGGTCAGTTTACGAACAAACTGCTTCACCAGCAGGGCTTTGCCGTTGGTTCGGTCCAGCACGTAAAAGAACCCATTGCGATTGGCCTGCAGCAGCAGCTTACGGGGCTGGCCTTGGAAGTTGGCGTTCACCAGCACCGGAGTTTCGGTGGAATCCCAGTCCCAAAGGTCGTGGGGCGTGAACTGGAAGTACCACTTCAGCTTGCCGGTTTTGGCATCCAGCGCGACTACGCAATCGGAGTACAGGTTGTCGCCTCCGCGCTCATCGCCGTTATATTCCTTGGCCGGATTCCCGATCGGCCAGTAGACGGTATCGAGTTCGGGGTCATACGTGCCACTCAGCCACGTGGGCGCGCCGCCGTGTTCGCGGTCCTTACCCTTCCAGGTTTCGGAACCCGG
>CANIHR010000209.1 GCA_947467185.1 Bryobacterales bacterium | reverse complement strand
TGATTCGCCTGTCGGAGTTTCCAGCCTGAGTAGCCGACCATGGCGAAAAAGAGCAGGAAACTGACCGCGATTACGACGATTCGACGTTTGGCAGGCAGTTCTGTGGCGACAATGGCTGGATTGCGGTCAGTACTGACCGAGAGAGCCACGGTCGCCACTTTTGCGTTGGGGCGATTGGTGATCACGATGCGGTAGATGCCGGGTTCTTCAATCGTCTGGCGGAAAGTACCGGAAGAGCCGTCGGCGGTGGCGGCGAGTGCCTGGTGTGGCTGGCCGCGCTGCATCGAACGGAAGGCGTGGAAGGGCAGCAGTTCCATGTGTACGGAGCCCTCCCCTTCGGTGACCTGGAATGAGGCGTCCACGCGAAGCGGTGTCTGCTTCACGCGGAGGTCGAGGATGCGATAGTCACCGGGCTGGAGCTGGAAGGGCGGGTTATCGGCGATACCGGCGTACAACGGAAGCGTGGCGAGAAAGGCCAGTATGAGGAACCGAAGCCTCATTGCTGGTGCACGATCTTTCCTCCGACGACGGTGAGGGTGACAGTGGTTTTCAGGATTTCTGCCGGGGGCACGGTCATGATGTCGTTTGAGAGCATGACGAAATCGGCTAGTTTGCCTGCTTCCAGGCTTCCTTTGGTGTTTTCTTCAAACGCGGCGTAAGCGCCCTCGAGGGTGAAGCTCTTCAGGGCCTCTTCTCGGCTGAGGCGCTGGTCGGGGAACCAGCCACCGGCCGGCCTACCCTGTTTGTCCTGACGGGTGACGGCGGCGTAGAAGCCATCGATGGGGTTGGCGAGCTCGACGGGGAAGTCGGAACCGTTGGCGAGATGGACGCCGAGTTTCAGGAGTGTCTGCCAGGCATAGGCACCTTTGACGCGCTCAGGGCCAAGGCGGTCGGCCGCCCAGCCCATATCGCTGGTGGCGTGGGTGGGCTGCATGGAGGCGATGACGGAGTACTTCTGGAATTTGATGAAGTCTTCCGGAGCGATGACCTGAGCGTGTTCCACGCGGAATCGCTTGTTGTTGGTTCCTTTGAGGGCAACCACGTAAGCGTCGAGGGTTTCGTGGTTGCCCCGGTCGCCGATGGCGTGGGTGTTGACCTGGAAACCACGGGCTGCCGCTTTGACGGCAACATCCTGAATGGCGGCCTGGCCGGTGATCATCAGGCCGGAGGCGGATTTCTCGTCGGCATAAGGGGCGAGTAGGGCCGCACCGCGGGATCCAAGGGCACCGTCGGCATAAGCTTTAATGCTCCGGATGGTGAAAAACTCGCTGATTTCGGGGCCGCGCGCGAGCCAGGCGTCCACGAGCGCCGGTTGGTTGGAGAGCATGGCGTAGACACGAACCGGCATTTTGCCCTCCTGCGCGAGGGCGTGATAGGCAGCAATTTCGGCATTGCCGACGCCGGCGTCATGGACGGAGGTGAGGCCGAGGCGGGCGCATTCTTCCAGCGCTCTTGCGATGTGGCGCCGGACCTGTTCGGGCGTGGCGGCCGGGATGCGGCGACGCACCATGCCCTGGGCGGTATCGACCAGCACCCCGGCCGGCTTCCCCTGGGCATCGCGGATAATGCGGCCCCCATCCGGATCTTTGGTGTTCTGGTTGATATCGGCTGCGTCGAGTGCGGCGCGGTTGGCCCACGTGGCGTGGCCGTCGATGCGGGTGAGCGCGACGGGGTTCTTCGGGGCTGCCTGATTGAGAGAGTCGGTGGTGGGGAACTGCTTGTTCATCCAAAGGTTTTGATCCCAGCCACGGCCGACGATCCACTCGCCCGGAGCGGCTTTGGCTGCGGCCGCCTTTACCTTGCCGGCGATTTCGGCTTCGGAGGTGATGCCTCTCAGGTCAAGCATTTCGAGCGACGAGCCGAGGCCTTCGACGTGACCATGGGAATCGATCAGGCCAGGGATAATGGTGGCGCCTTTGGCGTCAATGATGCGGGTTGTGGGGCCCTCGAAGGCCTTCAGGTCGTTACCAACGGCAGCAAGTTTCCCGTTGCGAACGGCGATGGCCGTCGCTTTGGGGGTTTTCGGATCGACGGTGTAAATTTTGGCGTTTTTTACAAGTAAGTCCGCAGTTTGCGCCTGCGAGACAGCCACGATTGCAAGGGTCAGAAAGGCGGGTTTAAGTCGCATAGGGGGCCGTACTGTATTATCGCCTGTTGAGGCCCTTTCCGCTGTTTTATGGGCAAAAAGCTATGAGAACACTTGTTACAGGCGCACAGGGGTGTATCGGTTCCTGGGTCGTCAAGAGACTGATCGAAGCGGGCCACGAGGTGGTTACCTTCGATATCAACGATTCGCTGGCGCGCCTGGAGATGATCTCCGACGCCGGCGTAGTCGCGAAGGTGAATCGCCGCGTGGGCAAGATTGAAGACACCGCCGCGGTGAAGAAGCTGGTGAAGGACGAAGGGATTACGCATATCTGCCACCTGGCGGCTGTGCTGATGCCGTTCTGCGCGAAGAATCCGGTGGAAGGTGCGCTGATCAACGTGGTGGGCACGCTGAACGTGTTCGAAGCGGCGAAGGAAGCGGGCATTACGAACGGGATCGTGTACGCGAGTTCCTCGGCTGTCTGGGGCCCGACCGATGAGTACGGCGAAGGCGAACTGACAGAAGATCTGCCGACCAAGCCGCAAACGCATTACGGTGTTTATAAGGCCGCGAACGAAGGCAATGCGCGTATCTTCTTCAACAACGACGGGATATCGAGCATTGGTCTGCGTCCGTGGACGGTGTTTGGTCCAGGCCGCGATGCGGGTCTGACTGCTGATCCAACGCTCGCGATGCGCGCGGTGGCACAGCGGCAGCCGTTCCAGATCCGGCTCTCGGGTCACATGGATCTGCAGTACACGCAGGACGTGGCCGATATCTTCATTCAGTGCATGCTGAGCAAATCGCAGGGCGCACATGCGTTCAACCTGCGGGGTGAGGTGATCTCGATGGAGAACCTGGTCGGGATGCTGGAAGAGCTGCGGCCGGAAGCAAAGGGCCTGATCACGGTTGCCGGGAATCCGGTGCCGGTGGCATATCGGATGAGCGATGCGGCGCTGGTGGCGACGGTGGGCGAAGTGCCTCGGACGCCGCTGAAGGGCGCGGTGCAGTCGACCATCGAGAAGTTCGAGTCCTTGCGGTAAGTCTATGGCGTTTGATCCGGTCGCTTCGAGCCTGCATGCCTGGGGTACGAACGGGCGGATCAACGCGTATTTGCTGGAGAATGTCCCGGAAGCTGCCTGGCGGGCGACCCCGCCGGGTGGCAAGGGACGGTCGGTTGCAGCCATTTTTGCGCATATTCACAATGTGCGGCTGATGTGGCTGAAGGCGATTGACAAAAACGCCCCGCTGCCCGAGAAACTGGACGGCGAGATCTGTTCGAAGGAACAGGTTCTGGCTGCGCTGGCTGAAAGTGGAGAGGCGTTGCGGGTCGTGCTGGAGAAGGCACTGCGGGGTGACGGGAAGGTAAAAGGCTTTAAGCCGGATGCCGGGAGTTTCGCCGCGTATTTGCTGGCGCATGACGCGCACCACCGGGGGCAGGTGACGCAACTGGCCCGCCAGGTGGGGCACGCTGTATCCCAGAGTACGAATTTCGGGCTTTGGGAATGGGGTACGCGATAATCTTTATCAGGTACGGAGTAATTACATGTCCCGAATGATATTTCGCGCGCTGGTTGCGCTCACGCTGGTGGTAATGTACATTGCGCGACGCTCTGGCGGACGCATGGGACCGTGGACCTTCCTGCCTTTCTACTACTGGTTCCTGGCTACGATTGTGGTGTTCAGTGCGTTTGGGCTGGCGTCGGCGTATCGGGCGTGGCAGGAACCACATAACCGGCGGGCACTGCTGTTTGACGTGCTGCTGGCTGCGATCTGGGTTCCGTACTGGTTCGCCAACCTTCGATAAATCTCAACTAAACAGACTGATTCCGGCTATGCCCGTGGCTCCGGCTTCCAGGCACGCGGGAGCATTGGCTTCGGTTATTCCTCCGAGGGCGAGCACGGGAACGGGGGAGAGTTTGGTGAGTCGCGCGAGTTCGTCCAGACCCAGGGGCGCGCGTGTGTCTGTTTTCGAGAGGGGGGAGAAGACTGGAGAGAGCAGGACGTAGTCCGCACCTTCGGCTTCGAGCAGGTCCTGTTCGCTGTGGCAGGCCACGGTGATGAGGAAGCCAGGTGGGGTGAGGCTGCGGATGCTTCCTGGGGAGATCGCCTGGGACTTCAGGTGAACACCGGCGGCTCCGGTGGCGAGGGCGATGTCGAGGCGGTCATTGACCAGAATGCGGGCGTTGACGGTCAGGGCCTGGCGAACGTACCAGGCGAGTTCCTTCATGGTTAGCTGCGATTCCCGGATCTGGATGAGGTCGGCCAGGGGTGAGAAACGACTGGTGCCGAGGCCGTTGGTGATCTGGCAGCGAATCACAGGACTGTATAGTAGTTTTCGCCCGCGCAGCCACGACAGAGAGTCTGGCCGTCGCGTTCGACGAAACGCTCGAAGTTGATGCCCTCGCCGCAGGTGGCGCAGGTGCGTTTGGGGCCTTTGTAGCCGGGGAAATCTTCGGGGACGAGGGGAACCTCCACCCACTGGTGGGAAAAGAGTTCCGCGTCCGCCATCTCGCGATAGGCCAGCATCTGCTGCTGGTTCCTCGGCTCGATATCGGGGTAGAGGAGTCGGGCGGCCTGTTTCGAAGATTCGAGGGCGGCGACTCGCACGGCGCGGTTGTCACGGAGGTCAATGAAGGTAGCGGCCACTTTGCCGAAATCGCGAAATTTCAGAGCGCGTTTGCCGAGGCGGCAACCGGTGACTACGGTGATGGCGTCGGTGACGCAGCGGTCGATCTCGACGAAGGTGACAAGGCGCTTGCGATCGGCGCCGCGGGGGTCTTCAATACCGAGGAGGGCGAGGCCATAGAGGGACATCCGCAGCCCGAGGATCTGCCCGGCGCAGAGGTGGCCATGGGCCTCGGCGGCGAGGACTTCGTACTCGGCGAGAGACTTCAATTCCCGGAGCCTTTCGTCTGGTCGAAATCGAGGCGTCCGGTGCGGTGCGCTTCGTCGGCGTGGCGCTTCAGATCGCTGAAGTTGAAGCCAGCGGCGGCGACGGCGATGGCTCCTCCCAGGGCGAGCGGCAGGGTCTGCAGGAGGAACATGATCTCGGCCAGGATTTTGGCGTCGGGGGTTTCGGTGAAGAGGCGTTGCAGGCCATAAACTACGGCGGCCTGGAAGGCTCCCATGTTGGCGGGCGCGTTCGGCATCAGCGTTCCGACGTTGCGGACAACTACCAGGAAGGCCATGGCACTGAAAGAGAATTCGAAGGCGTCGGCACGGGCGATGGCCCATACGGCAAAGATCTGCAGCACCCAGTAGAGGCCGCTGATGGCCATGGCGCGGCCGAGCGGGTTCCAGTGGCCAAGGTGGTGGATGCGTTCGAGGAGCTGGCTGAAGCGGGCGGCCCAGCTCTTGCTGTTCACGAAGGCATGAGCATGCTGGCGATGGAAGAGCGCCCAGAGCAGCAGCACGCCGAGTCCGACCATGGTGCCGCCGAAGATCCACATGACGCGATTTACGCCGACGTGGCTGGAAATCTGCCAGGTCACAGCGAGGTAGATCATGACCATCCAGAGGCCGTCCATTAAACGGACGACGAGGTCGGAGGTCAAGGTGAGGGAGAGCGGGATGCCTGTCTTGTAAGAGAGCAGGAAGCAGCGGATGACTTCACCGGCTCGGGCCGGAAGGAAGTCGTTGGCGAAGAGCCCCACGTAGACTGCCTGGATGCATTTGCCGAGGCCTGGCCTGCCGACAGGTTCGAGCACTGTAGCCCAGCGCCAGGCTTCGACAACGTAAATGAGAAATTCGACGAGGACCGCAACGCCAACCCAGCGCCAGTCGAGGTTGCGGAGATGCTCACCGAGCTGAGCAAAGGGAAAGCGGAAGAAGACCCAGGCGAGGGATGCCGCGCCGATGCCATAGCCGATGGTCGGGATCAGCCATTTCGGGATTCGCTGCCAGAAAGGTGGCTTATCGGAATTCGTCGTGGACGCTTCGTCCGCATGGGGTGGGCTGATGATGCCTTCATCATAGCGCCCATTTCTTAGTCGGGACTTGCCAAGGCAGGGTCTGGCCTGAGAGGATGATTACCTTGAACCTGATCCTTCTTGCATTCGGCGCCGTAGCCTTTCTCCTGTTCCTGATTATTGTGCTGAAGATGCACGCCTTCCTGGCGATGCTGATCTCGGCCTTCGCGATGGGGCTGGCCGCGCAGATGGCCCCGACGGTGGTTTTGAAGTCGATTCAGGCGGGTTTTGGCGATGCGCTGAGCTCGATAACCGTGGTGCTGGGCCTGGGCGCGATGATCGGCGCTTATCTGGAACATTCGGGTGGGGGCAGGGCGCTGGCGGACTGGCTGATTGAGAAATTCGGGCAGGATAAAGCGGCGTGGGCCTTGATGGTGGCCGGGTTTCTGGTGGGTTTGCCGATCTTCTTCGAGGTCGGTTTCATCATCATGGTGCCGCTGGTTTACAGCCTGACGAGGGAAGGGAAGCGCTCGCTGCTGGTGTATGGCCTGGCGGTAACGGCACCGCTGACGATTCTGCATTCGCTGGTGCCACCGCACCCGGCTCCGGCGGCTGCGGCGCAGTTGCTGGGAATCGATATTGGTAAGGCTGTGCTGTATGGCACGTTGCTGTCGATTCCGATGACTCTCATCAGCGGTATGTGGTACGGGCAGTGGATCGGAAAGCGGATCAATGTGCCGCTGCCGGCTGCCGCGTTGCAGGTTCCTGTGGAACGGGGGAAGAATCCACCCGCCGTGTTTGGCGTGGCGGTGTTGCTGCTGCTGCCGGTGTTGCTCATTGGTTGTGCGACGTTGTGGCCGAAAGTTCCGTTCATGGTGCTGATTGGACATCCCTTCTCGGCCCTGCTGATTACGTTGCTGGCTTCGATGCTGCTGCTGGGGACCGCGCGTGGTCTGTCGAACCAGTCGATTACGGATCTGGCGAATAAGGCTGTGGGGCCGACTGCTTCACTCCTGCTGATTATGGGCGCGGGCGGTGGTCTGAAGCAGATTATCGTGGACTCTGGTGCCGGGGCGATGGCTGGCAAGATGATGGCCCAGGCGCACATTTCTCCCCTTTGGGCGGCGTTCCTGATGGCAGGTGTGCTGCGACTGGCGCAGGGTTCGGCTACGGTGTCGATCATCACGGCGGCGGGCATTATTGCGCCGATTGTGAAGGGGCTGCCGGGGTATCGTCCGGAACTGTTGTTCCTGTCGTTGTGCTGCGGCGGAACCGGTTTCTCGATCGTGAACGATGCCGGGTTCTGGATCGTGAATCAGTACTTTGGGCTGACGGTGGGGCAGACTCTGAAGACGTGGACCGTGATGAAGATCATTTCGGCGGTGGTCGGGTTCAGCATTGTCCTGGTGATGGAAGCGTTCTTCTAGGCATTCCAGGTTTTCAGCATCTCGGCAAGTTGTGAGATGGCTTGCGGGTTGCTGCCGAAGCGGGCTTCGTTGTAGGTCTGGGTAAAGGTCGCGACTCGAGGGTCGGCCGTAACGGCGGCAAGTTCGGTGGGTGTGGTGTCGGGCGAACGTGTGAGCTTCGCTTTGCGCAGCATAAGGTCGTAGAGGCGGGCGGCGTCGTTATTGGTGGTGCGGCCCGCGGCGATGCGGCGGAGCCAGAGGGTGTTACTCAGGAGTGCGACGAGGGAGCGGGCATTCCACAGGAGCAGGCCGAGCGTGGCGAAGGCGCAGATCCAGACCCAGTTTTCGCGGACGAAATCGACAGGGTGGAAGTCGGGGGATTTTGGCGTGTCGCGGCGACCCTGACGGAGGAAGCCTTCGAGGCGCGCGGCGAGCGTGGCCTGGTGGCCGAGATCGTAGGCTAAGACCCACTGCTGCCAGATGGAGTCTGCCGCGTCGAGATACATATTGACTCGGCTGAGGACTCCGGAATCATTCGCAAGAGTGGAGGGCGTGGGGTCGAAGGTGACCCAGCCGTGTTCCGGAAACCAGCCCTCCACCCAGGCGTGGGCATCGGAGGCGCGGATGACGTTCAGGCCGGAGACCGGGTTGAAGTAGCCGCTCTGGAAGCCGGTGACAACTCGCGCGGGGATGCCGGTGGAGCGCAGCATCACAGCCATCGCAGAGGCGAAGTACTCGCAGTAGCCCTTCTTATCGACGAACAGAAAACGGGAGAGGGGATCTCGGCCTTTGATGACGGGCGTTTCGAGCGTGTAGCGGAAGTCCTGCCGGAGGTGGTTCTGGATGCGCTGAGCGCGTTCGAGGGGTGTGCCTTCGCCGGACCAGTCGCGGGCGAGGGCCGGGATGCGGATGTCGATGGGCGGGACGGCCAGGTTGCGGTTACGTTCCCTGTCGGTGAGGACTTCGGGTAGCGGCTGGGCCAGGAGCGATGAGACTTCGTAGTGCAGCGTGTCGTTCGATGGCGGTACGGCCTGCCAGTTGTTGCCGGCTCGCCGGATGAGGCGTTGCGCGGGTGGTGTCTGCCCAGGCAGGCTGATGTATTCCGGGATTCCCGCGATGAAGAGCGTGCCGTTGGTGGAGGCTGAGGAATCGACGCGGTAGAGCAGGCGGCGGCCATCGCGGCGGGAGCGCTGCAGTCGGTCGGCCACTTCGGCCATGCCGTTGACGAAGGGGACGGGCTGGGGTGCCATCGGGCTGGGTTCGAACCACCGGCGACCATCGAAACGGCTCAGTGTTGCGCCCCGCCATTTCATGTTGAGGGGCAGGGGACGTCCATAAGACTGGATGTGGATGACCGCGCGGTCGTCTTTGGAGATTGCGCCGAAGGTGCCGAGGTCAATGACGCTGGAGAACCCCGTGAGCCGGGCGGCGCCCGGGAACAGAACGGAGGCGGCGCGGGCGGTGCGGGGGACGATCAGGAACAGGAAGCCGGTGATGAGGAGCACGCCGGAGAGTGCAATGCCAGCCATCGTGGCGAGTCGCCAGGACAGGTTGCGGGTGGGGGCTGCGATGAGGGTGTTGCGTGCCATGCCGGAGCGGACCTCCCCGCTGGTAAAGACGGCGACGGCGAAGAAGACGGCGAGGGCGAGCCAGATGAGAAAGCTGGAGTGCCAGGAGAGCAGGGCGGCGGCGACGAGTTCGACGAAGGCGACGAGGCCGGTGTAGGGGAGGTCGCGGTCGTTGCGGCCGGTGAGGATTTTCATGGCGGCGAGAAAGCAGACGCCGTGGATGGTGGCCATGAAGAAGTCGCGGGAGAGCCAGAGGAAGTCGACGGGGTAGAAGAGGACGTAGGCGAGAGCGGCGAAGGAGACGGCGCGCTCGGGGATTTCGAAGCGGACCAACCCGGTGAGGACGAGGGTTCGGGTCAAGAGGGCCGCGCAGGTGAAGGTGATGGTGGCGGCGTCGAGGCGACCGGTGCCTGCGAGCGCGAAGAAACCGCTCGCCACCATGCCGAGGAGGGCGAACTGGAAGTAGCGGTCAACAGCGCGGAAGACCGGTGCGGGGGCCACATGTCTAGTTTAGACTTTCCAGATGAAGAGGTTCCGGAACGAATGGATTCTCGAAGTGATTCAGGAGCACCCGACATTTCTCACGAAGGGTATGTTTG
>CANIHR010000208.1 GCA_947467185.1 Bryobacterales bacterium | reverse complement strand
GACTAAGACAACCCTTTCCGCCGCGCTGTTTCTGCTGATTGCTCTTGCGTCCACCGCCTTCGGGCTCGATATCAAAGGCAAGTGGAAAGGCAACCTTGCCTCTCCTAATGGCGACCTGGAAACCACCATGGTGTTCCAGGTGGACGGCGAAAAGCTGACCGGCACGGTGACCAACATGTACGGCGAAGAGCAGATCGCCGAAGGTTCCGTAAAAGGCGACGATGTGAACTTCATTGTCAATGCCGGGGGCGGCCAGTTCAAGATCCGCTACACAGGCAAAATCACCGGCGAAGACATCAAATTCCATGTCGTCATCGGCGAGTTCGGCGAAGGCGATCTGCTGGCGAAACGCGCCTCATAAGATCCTCCCCCGTACAATCGTCTTTCACCCCTTTTCCTGCCTATGGACACCGTCATCGCCGAATACCGGAAGTGGAAACAGCAGGGCCACGCCCTGCGTGCGCAGGCTAAACAGGCCATGGAAACGCGCTTCCGCGACCTGCTCACGGAAGCCGCGCAGATTGCGCAGGACTACCATCAGGACTTCGGCGCTACCCTCAAGCCCCCTGCCTCCATCACCGCCTTCCGCTTCAAAACTGCCGCGGCGAAGGGCAAGAAGGGCACAGCGAAATCCGCCGCTCCCGCGGTCGTGGCGCCCGCCAAACCCAGTCCGCAATCGCCGCTCGAAAAGAAACTCGCCCAGGCCCGCGCCAAACTCGACGCCGCCAAAGCCGCCGGCAAGCCCACGCGCAACATTGAAGACAAGATCTACGAAATTGAGGACGAAATCCGCCTCGCCGCTAAGGCCTGAGAGCCCCGGGCGGACTTTTACGGTGACGCGCTAACGCAGCGACTCGCTGGCAGACGTAATCCTTGTGAACCGCGGGCTTGAGAAGCTTCCATCCGGAACTGCAGGGTGTGGGCGTTCTTTCGCCATGCGGAATTCCTTGTGGGTCGAGAAATCCAGGCAGCCGTGAGGTCCCATCAGCCTGTTCCTGGCGGCGTTCCCGAGGGAATAGAGGGGCCGCGGCTGGCCTGTGGCATCCGAGATTCCAGCCACCGGCGATGGCGTCGAGAACCAGATTCCGGATATCAGGCTTTCCGGGCGACACTTTCGTGGTCGAGGTGGTAATATTCCAGAACGTCACCGTCGATGACTCCACCCTCCACCATTGCGCACTACCGCATCACGTCGAAACTCGGCGAAGGTGGCATGGGTGCGGTTTATCGCGCGACCGACACCAAACTGAATCGCGACGTCGCCATCAAAGTTCTTCCTGCCGCTCTGGCGGGGGACGCGCAATACATGGCGCGCTTTGAACGTGAAGCGCAGACGCTCGCCGCCCTCAACCACCCCAACATCGCCACTATCTACGGCGTCGAGCAGGGCGCCATCGTGATGGAACTCGTGGAGGGAGCCGACCTCAAGGGTCCCCTGCCCCTCGACGAGGTCATCGCTGTCGCCCGCCAGATCGCCACCGGCCTGGAAGCCGCGCACGAAAAAGGGATCATCCATCGCGATCTCAAGCCCGCCAATATCAAACTCACCCCCGGCGGCACCGTCAAGATCCTCGATTTCGGCCTTGCCAAAACGACCGCTGAGGCGACCGCCGCTCAGGCCAACCCGACGATTTCTCCGACGCTCTCCCTCGCCATGACTCAGGCGGGCATGATCCTCGGCACCGCCGCGTATATGTCACCCGAGCAGGCGCGCGGCAAGACGGTCGATAAGCGGGCTGATATCTGGGCCTTTGGGGTCGTCCTGTACGAATTACTTACCGGCAAAATGCTGTTCGGCGCGGGTGAGACGGTTACCGATACGCTGGCCTCCGTCGTCAAAGACAAGCCCAATTTCGACGCGCTCCCCGCAGGAACACCGACCCACATCCGCCGCCTGCTGGACCGCTGCCTCCGCAAGGATGCCGCCACCCGGCTTCGCGACATCGGAGAAGCGCGCGTGATACTCGACGAACCTGTTGAGGCGATCGCTCCCGCCCCCGCCCGAGCGGCGCGCCACATCTGGGTGGCCTGGGTCGTGGCGGGGCTGGCCCTCGTGTCCGCCACGGTCGCATGGTTCCGCCCCACGCCCCCCGGCGCCGCCGGTTACACGTCGCGCTTCCTGATTCCGATGCCACCGGGAACCGTCCAGACGGCATCCAGATCCGCGACACAATGGGTGCCTTCTCCGGATGGGCGCAACCTGGCGATGATTGCCGAGGACGCAGTTTCCGGCGCAACCGCGCTGTGGATTCGTCCGCTCGACGCCACTGAGCCGCGGCGCCTGGACAAGACCGACGGAGCGGTGTACCCGTTCTGGTCGCCGGACAGCAAGTCGATCGCATTCTTTACGCAGGACAAACTGAAGCGGGTTGCCGCCTCCGGGGGCAGCGTAGCGACTATTTGCGAGCTGAACGTGAGTACTGGCGACCGGGGCATCGGCGGGGATGGCGGAGCCTGGAGTCCGGACGGAGTCATCGTGTTTTCGCTGACACGCGGGCCTCTTCTGCAGGTCCCCGCGGCCGGTGGAGTGCCCCGGCCAGCCACCGCACTGGAAAAAGGCGAATTGGGGCATCAATGGCCGCAGTTTCTGCCCGGAGGGCGTCATGTGATGTATCTGGCTTCCGGTGGGCCTCCCTCCACCCACGCGATTTACGTCCAGGAGCTGGACTCCACCAGTCGGGTTCGCGTAATCCAGAACTCCACCCGGGCCGTATGGGCACCTCCCGGCTTCCTGCTGTTCCTCCGCGACGGGAACCTCATGGCGCAACGCATGGACCCGAAGTCATTTCAGGTGTCGGGCGAACCGCTGGGGGTGGCGGACGATGTGGCGTTCAACGCAGGTAATGGCCGAAATACAATTGCCGTTTCCCAAAACGGGGTATTGGCCTATCGTGCACAGACCGACCGAATGCGGCAAGTCACCTGGCGGGACCGGGAGGGAAAGGTTCTAAGCGAGGTGGGTAAGCCCTTCGAACTGAGCGGCCTGTCCCTCTCCCCGGATGAAAAAAGCGCCGCATTTACGGTAGGCCAGGCTGGTAAGTACGATGTCTGGACGATGGATTTGGCCAGCGGTGCGACCACCCGCCTTACGACAGACTCCCGAGCCTCGTCTCAAGGCCCTTCACCCAAGTGGTCGCCGGATTCGCTGCGGCTGGCCTTTGCCGTCCGGGGGGCGGGAAGCAGGGAAGTCTCGGTGGCATCGGGCAAAATAACGCCGCTGGGTCAGGAATCGGCCGTCCCGGAGGCATGGTCACCCGATGGCAAGTCCATCCTCTGCACTGACGCCGACGGACCAAGGATTTACCTGCGTTCGATGAAGGACGGAAAACTCGAGACCATCCTTGAGACACCTCAGCGCATGCAGATGTTCAGCTTCTCGCCGGATGGAAAATTTGTAGCGTACGCTTCTCTGGAATCAGGAAGGAATGAAGTCTATGTGGCCAGCTTTCCCTCCTTTGCAGTCCGGAAAAAGGTATCGGACGGCGGAGGAGTGTTGCCGACCTGGACGAGGGGCGGCAGGGAACTTCTCTATGTTGGAGCCGGTTCTGCCCTGATGAGTGCCGAAATTCGGACGGGAACAACGCTGGAAGCCAGCATACCCAAGCCACTTTTCACCATAGGACCCAACGACGTACGGAGCTACCGCTTTGGAGTCACCGCCGACGGCCAGCGCATTTTGATCTCGGGAGAACCGAGGACCGGTGTCCGCGACGTACCCCAGATTTCCCTGGTGCTCAACTGGCTGGCGGAATTGCAGAAATAGATCCCCGTTTTTCGAATCGATTACCAGAGTTGTTTTGAGCGGGGAATCGTTCAGGCGGCGAGTTTTTGGCGAGTCAGGTGGCGGTGGAGGACTCCGCGTGCCCGGTTGAGACGGGATTTCACGGTGCCGATGGGGATCTGGAGCATCCTGGCCACTTCGTGATACGGGCGTTCCTGCAGGTCCGACAGGACGATGACGTTACGGAGCGGGGCGGCAAGTTTGGCGAGGGCGGTTTCGACGAAACGGGTCGTTTCGGCGCTGGCGCAGAGGGCGTCTGGCCGGATAGTGCTGCCGCGCGGGTCTTCGAGGCGGATGAGATTGTCGTCCGCTGTGGTGAGGCGGCGTTCGGTGCGGACGTGGCGGTAGTGGTCGATCAGGACGTGCCGGGCCAGCAGGGTCAGCCAGGAGGCGAACGGGACCGTGTCGCGGCGGAAGGTGTGGAGGCGGGTGAAGACGCGGAGGAAGACGTCCTGCGTCAGGTCGCGAGCGTCACAATCGCGGGAATTATAGCGGTGGCAGAGAGAATAGACGAGGCCGGTGTAGCGACGGACGAGAGTCTCCCAGGCGGCTGGGTCGCCTTCGAGGCAGCGCAGGATGACGGTTGTGTCGGATTCGACGGCCGGTTTCTGTGTTTGGAGAGGATGACAGCGGTTGAGGGTTTTCAAGCGGGATGTATCCACATCCCAGTAAACGATATTCGGCGGTCAGGCCTCCCTTAAGATTTGCAAACAGAAAAGCCGGTTATTTTGCGAGGCTTCGGATGAGCTGGGCGGTGCGTTCGTTGGGGGGCGAATCGTCACCACGGACGGCGGTCATGACGCCAAGGGCCATATCGAGAGGGGTGCGCCCGATGCGGTCTTTGATGTCGAGCTTCGCTCCGCGTTCGACGAGGAGTTTGAGGGCTTCGTCGTTGCCGGTGCGGGCGGCGTAGTGGGCGGCGGTCATGTTGCGGGAGTTGACGGCGTTTACGTCTGCGCCTTTATCGAGTAAGAGCCGAATTGCGGCGGGGATGTTTTGGGCTCCACCGCCGCGTCCGCCACGTCCTGCGGCAGCCTGGGTGAGCGCGGCCATGAGGGGGGTGAAGTGGTCGACGGTGGTGGCCGCGTTGGGATTCGCGCCCTTGTCGAGCAGGGCCTTCATGAGGGTGAGTTCCTGGGTTCGGGCGGCGGCGAGAAGCGCGGTGGAACCCTGGTGAACAGGGCCGTAGCGGATGGCGGGGTAGGTGACGCGGGGCGGAATTTTGCCGTTGTTGAATGGCGCGTTGGGGTCGGCTCCGTGATCGAGGAAGAGGCGGAAGAGACTGGCTACGGTCTGTTTGTCGCCGCGATTGGGGATGAGCTGGCGCTGGTCGACGAGGAGGTAGAGGGAGCCATCGTTGAGATTCGCCCCGCGTTCCACGAGCATTTGGGCGAAGTCGAGGTGGCCGTTGAAGATCGCGGTTTGGAGAGGGGTGAAGCGGAAGTCGGCGTCACCCAGGGTAGTGCTGGCGGCACCATCGAGGAGGGCGCGGCCGGCTTCGAGATTGCCCTGTCGAGCGGCGTAGAGGAGAGCGGTGAGGCCGCCTTTCCAGTAGAGGCTGGACTGCAGGCCGACGATGCCGTCGCGGTCTTCGACGTCGAGGACGGCGGACTGGAGGTTGGCGTCGGCTCCGTGTTTGAGGAGGAGGCGGATGACTTCGGCGTGGCCTTCGTTGGCTGCGAGCATGAGGGCGGTTTCGCCGCGCCAGGTTTCGCGGGCGTTGGGGTCGGCCTTGTGTTCGAGGAGAAGACGGACGGTTTCGAGATTACCGGAGCGGGCAGCGGGGAGAAGGGGGAGGGCTGTGTTGGCGTTCGCGCCTGCTTTGAGGATCGCCGCAGTGAGGCGGGGATCGCCGAGGACGGCGGCTTCATAGAGGGGCGTGAGGCCGTAGCGGCTGGCTTTATTGGGGTCGGCACCGGCGCGGAGGAGGGTTTCCACTGTGGAGAGATCAGCCCAGTGGGTGGCCCAGTAGAGGGCGGTCTGGCCTTCGGCGTTCGTGTCGTTGACGGGGGCCTTTTGCTGGAGGAGTTGGCGGACCTGGGTTGCGTTCTGATCGCGGGCGGCGTCGGGGAGAGAGATGGCGAGGGTGAGGGCGAGGAGGGTGGGGATCACAGGTCGACGCTCCCGTCGCTGTCAGCGAATTTGGATTCGTGGACGTCGGCTTTGGTCATGAGGGAAACGAGGAGATTGGACATCTTCGTGTTCTCTTTGAGCTGGGGGTTCCGACCGCCTTTGATGGTGCCAGCACCGCCGCCGATGACTGCGAGGGGGAGGTTGTCGTGAGTGTGGCCGTTGCCATCGCGCATGCCTCCGCCGTAGAGGATCATCGAGTGGTCGAGCAGGGTGCCGGGGCCGTCGGGCGTGGCGGCGAGCTTGCCGACGAAACGGGCGAAGAGCTGCGCGTGATACGTGTTGATTTTCGTCAGTTTGTCCATCAGGACGGGGTTGTACTGGTGGTGGGAGATGGCGTGGTGGGGGTCGGGGACGCCGATCCACGGGTAGGTCATGGGGCTGAGTTCGCGAGCCAGCATGAAGGTGCTGACGCGGGTGATGTCGGCGGACCAGGCGAGGTGGATGAGGTCGAACATCAGGTTGATGTGTTCCTCGAAAGAGACCGGGATGCCGATGGGGGTTTGGGGGATGGGGGCGTTGTTTGATCCAAATCCGGGTTTGCGGGTGTTCTGAATGCGGCGTTCGACTTCACGGATGTTTTCGAAGTACTGATCGAGACGGGCTTTGTCGCGGGCTCCGAGGCCGGTGGAGAGGGACTTCATGGAGGCGAGGGTGCCGTCGAGAATGCTGGCGGACTCGCGGGGATCGCCTTCGCCGAAGAGGCGTTCGAAGACGGCGCGGGGATTGATCTCCATGGGGAGGGGCGTCACGGGGGTACGCCAGCAGAGGGTATTGAGGAAAGTGCAGTCGATGTTGCCTTCGCAGGCTCCGACTGCACCGGAGACATCTTCGGTGGCGAGTTCGAGAGAGGGCAGAGGCGTGGTCTGGCCAATGCGCTGGGCGATGAGTTGGTCGGCGGTGGTGCTGGCCTTGAGTTCGCCGGGGCGGAGCGCGGCGGAGTTGAGCCACATGCCACTGGATTGCGCGTGGGCGGAGGGCGCGGAGAGGGGGAGGGAGAGGCCGCCGACGACGTTGAGGTGGGACTTGAAGGGGTCGAGCGGCTTCAGGATTTCATTGGCCCAGCGGGTGATGACGGCTCCGTTGGGGACGTAGACGAACCCGGCGCGGAGGGTAGGTTTGGCGAGGGGCGTCTGGGCAGGGGCCATCGCTTCGAGGAAGGGGAGGCCGAGGGTGACTCCGGCGCTTTGCAGGAGGGTGCGGCGAGAGAGGTGTTTACGAGTGAGGAACATCTAAGGCTTCACCTTCATGCGGAATGCGGGGCTGCTGACGATGCCGAGGACGATGCTGGAGAAACGGTAGTCATCCTTTGCGGCGTCGCGGACGATGCTGCGGATGGTGGGTTGGTCGAAGGCTTCGGTGGGGCGACCGAGCGCGTACGTCATGAGGCGTTCGGTGAAAGCCCTGCTGAACTGGTTGGGGTTTTCGAGGAGATGGTCGCGGAGGCCAGCGACTCCGTTGACGGCGGCGCCATCGGGGAATTCGGCGCTGGCATCGACACCGGGGCGGAAGTGTCCGGTGGCGTCGAAGTTTTCGAGTGCGAGGCCCAGTGGGTCCATCGCTTTGTGGCAGGCGGCGCAGGCGGGGTTGGCGCGGTGCTGTTCCATGCGGGCGCGCAGCGGGAGGTTGTCGCCGGGGGCGCTTTCGTTGAGGGGTGGAACGTTGGGCGGCGGCGCGGGTGGCGGCGTGCCAAGAAGGTTGGTCAGAATCCATTTGCCGCGCAGGACCGCGGAGGTGCGGTTGGCGTAAGAGGTGACGGTGAGGATGCTGCCCTGGCCGAGGAGACCGCGGCGGTTGGCGTCGGAGAGTTGCACGCGACGGAACTGGTCGCCGTAGACGCCGGGGATGCCGTAGTGGCGGGCGAGGCGCTCGTTGAGGAAGGTGTAGTCGGCGTTGAGGAAGTCGAGGACGGAGCGGTCGGACTGGAAGATGGACGCGGTGAAGAGTTCGGTTTCGCGGAGGAAGGCCTGTCGGAGGTTGTCGTCGAAATCGGGAAAAACAGTTTGGTCGGGGAGGGCGCGCTTGAGGTTGCGGAGGTAGAGCCACTGGCCGGCGAAGTTGGCGACGAGAGCGGTGGCTTTGGGGTCGGCGAGCATGCGCTTCACCTGGGCGGCGAGAGTGGCGGGCTGAGCGAGTTTCTTCGCGATGGCGAGGTTGAGGAGTTCGTCGTCGGGGATGCTGCTCCAAAGGAAGAAGGAGAGGCGGGAGGCGAGTTCGAGGTCGCCCAGGGTGTAGGGTTTGCCGGCGGGGAGGGCGGCGGGATCGGGTTCGAAGCGGAAGAGGAACTGGGGGTTGGCGAGGATCTGCGCGACGGCGCGGCGGAGGCCGGCGGTCTTTTGGAGCGCGGTGAGCTGGTTGATTTCTTCGGGGGTGAGGGGGCGGCGGTAAGCGCGGCGGGCGAGCTTGGCGAGGCCGGTTGCGAGGACGTGGCGGCGGCTAGGGGTGTCGCCGACCCCGGTTGCATTGAACGGACCGCCGATGGACACGGAGGCGAGTTCGGGGACTCCGATGACGGCCTGGGTGTTGTCCTTGTCGCGGATACGGGGCTGAGTCATGTCGGGCTTGGCGGCGGGGCTCTGCTGCAGAAACGCCACGGTGACGATATGGGGTCCGGCTTTGACAGGGAGGCGGAGGTCGAAGCGGCGTTCGAGATCGGTGGCGAATTGCGGCGGGTTTTCGTTGGAGAGGGCTTCGTCGGCCTTGCCTCCGAAAGGGATTAGTTTGACGCGTGCACCGTCGATGGCGATTTCGAGCTGGGTGAGAGTTTCGATGCCCCGGATGATGCCGCGATTGGAACGGATGAGGGTGGTGCGGAGGTCGTATTCAGCGTCGAGGGGGAAGTTGTGTTCGATGCGGAGACCGCCGCGGGTACCGAGGGGGAGACCAGGGGCGTGGACGTCCTGCGAGAGGTCGCCGTGGATGAGGAAGGTCTGGAGGGCGGGTTTGGCTTCCGGGTCACCGAGGGCAAGGGCGGCGATTTTGCGGGCGGCGGAGACGTAGCGCTCGATGAGCGCGGGAGAGGTGGCGAGGGCGTCGGCCTGGTTGTCGAAACCGTTGTTGGCGTCGTCGGGGGGCAGAAGGGCTTCGGGGTCGATCTTAAGGTTCAGGAGGTCGCGGATGGCGTTGCCGTACTCGGCGCGATTGAGGCGGTGGAGCGCGACGCGGCCAGGGTTGGGGTGTTGCAGGGCGGCGTCATCGAGGGACTTTTCGACGTTGGCGAGGAACTGGGTGGCGGTGGCGCGGTCAGGGCGCGGCTGACCAGGAGGGGGCATGAAACCGCCGCGGAGTCTATCGAGGACGCGTTTGGCGATGTCCGGGGTGGTGTGGAGAGTGGCGTCGGTGGTTTCGGCCAAGGTGAGGTTGCCGGAGCGGGTGGTCTGGTTGTGGCAACGGACGCAGTACTGGCTGAGGACCTGGGCGTTGACAGAAAGGGCAGCGAGGGCCAGGAATAGGAGGGGGCGGGTCATTTCGCGGTGGGCTCCGCGGGGAAGTTTTTGGAGAGATAGTCGACGATCTGGTCGAGTTCGGGGCCGGAGACTTCGGCTCCGCGGTCGGCCTGCTGGTAGACCTTGCCCTGCCACTGGCGGCGGGTGAGGCGGAGTTTGGTGGCGTTGGAGGCCTCGTGGCAGCGGGTGCAGATACGGATGAAGACTTCACGG
>CANIHR010000207.1 GCA_947467185.1 Bryobacterales bacterium | reverse complement strand
TCAGCGATTGAGCCATTGGAAGCAGTGCTGAAATTCAGGGTGGTGCCGGAGGCTGTAGGAGGCTCAACACCGAAGATGGCGCTGATCCAGTTATTCCCCCCGTTGCTTTGGTTGGTGACTGTGGTGCTGACGCCGACATCGGGGAAGGAAACACTGCCGCCAGAGAACCAGCCATTCACGTAAGTAATGCCGGGGATGAAGGAAAGGGAGGCGCTAACGTAACCTTCATGGCCGGTCCCGGTTTCAGCCAGGAGGACATAGTTGCCCGGCGCGAGGACGGTCGGCGTGACCGCCACCATGAATGCGCCGAGCGTTCCAACCGAAATGGGAGATGTACCAGCCGGAACCACTGCTGTGATGACCGCAGTGGCAGCCTTGGGCGAAGTCCCGCCCGGCGTCACCGAATAGATGCCGACGCCCGTGTTGGCTGGCAGCGTAGAGTCGAAGTTGGTATTCAGGATGCCCAAACGATTAACGGTCTGCGTAGTCGAAACGGAAAATTCGAACCCAATATAGAACGAGGAGATACTGAGGTTTAGCGTGCTGCCCACCGAGAAGGCGGGAGTTGATGGCGAAGTGGCCGCCGGAACGAGAGCGGCACATGCCAAACCCGCTGCAAAGACGATGGCGAGACGCCGGATTCTTTCAATGGGAGTCGAACGATAATTACGCATCATACGTGACCTGGCAAGGTGGAATACCTTCGAGGGTACCGCATGTTGTGATCAGAATCGATGACGGGCCGCTGCTAACTTTGGAAGGAGCCCCCGCGATGCCAAAAATCCACCTGTGCTTTCTGTGGCACATGCACCAGCCCTTCTACAAAGACCTCGCGTCTGGCGAATACCGGCTGCCGTGGACGCGGATGCATGCCCTGAAGGACTACTACGGGATGGTGAAGATCCTGGAGGAGTTCCCAACCATCCGGCAGACGTTTAATCTGGTGCCTTCCATGATGGTCCAGGTGGAGGAGTATGCGCGGGGCGAGGCGAACGACCCGCTTCTGCATCTGGCGCTGAAACCGGCGGAGGACCTGACGGATGACGATAAAGCCCGCATCCTGAAGAACTTTTTTTACGCCAACCCGGACCGGATGATCCGGCGGTTTCCACGTTATGCCGAAATTCATGCGGCCTGGCAGCAGCAGGACCAGACCGGGATCGCGCGGGGTGTGTTTGGGGTTCCGGAGTTCCGAGATCTGCAGGTTCTCTCCCAGGTGGCCTGGTTCGACGAGGAATTCCTCGATAACGACCCCGAAGTTCGCGCTCTGGTGGACAAAGAGCGGGGCTATTCTCTGGCCGATCAGGCGCTGATGGGACGCAAGCAGCGGGAGATCTGTGGGGCGGTAATCCCGCAGTACCGGAAAATGGCGGCAACCGGGCAGATCGAGATTTCGACGACGCCGTTTTATCACCCGATTCTGCCGTTACTTTGCGATTCCGATATCGCTTCGGTCTCGCACCCGGGCGTGCCGCTGCCGCCGCGCTTCCGGTATCCGGAAGATGCAAAGCTGCAACTGGATCGGGCGTATTCGTATGTGGAGAAGACCTTCGGCGTGGCTCCGGCGGGCCTCTGGCCCTCGGAGGGTTCGGTGTCGGACGAGGCGCTGAGTCTGGCGGCGGATGCGGGTTTCCGCTGGGCCGCGACCGATAATGGCGTGCTGGCGCGGACCCTGAATCGTGATGCCGGCGCGGACGTGACGTATCGTCCCTATCGGTGGAAGCGTCAGGGGCGGGAACTGGGCATGATCTTCCGGGATCATCTGTTGAGCGATCTGATTGGGTTCGTTTATTCCGGGATGAATCCCCAGGAAGCCGCCAACGACTTCCTGCGCCGGATACGCGAGAACTGTGCGCCGATGCTGGCACGCGGCGAAGACGCCATGGTGCCGGTGATTCTGGACGGCGAGAACGCGTGGGAATACTACGAGCGTGGCGGGCGGCCCTTCTTCCGGGCGCTGTATTCGGGGGTTGCGGCGGACCCCGGCATGGAAGCGATCACGGTGAGCGAGGCTCATGCGCGGCTGAAGGCGACGCCGCTGGATCACATCTTCCCCGGCTCGTGGATCGGTGCGAATTTCGATGTCTGGATTGGCGCGGAAGAGGACAACAAGGCGTGGCGGTTGCTGCTGGCGGCGCGCGAAGCCTGGGCCGACCATGCCGACAAGGTGACGGCGGAGCAGCGGGAACTCGCCCTTGAAGAGATTCTGATTTCGGAGGGCAGCGACTGGAACTGGTGGTATGGGCCGGAGCACGACTCGGCGAACGCGGTGGAGTTCGATCAGATTTATCGCGAGCATCTGGCGAATGTGTACCGGGCGCTGGGTGTGGCGCCACCCGCGGAACTGTCGCATCCGATCATCAAAATCCATGAAGAAGAGACACAACTGGAGCCGCTGGGGCCGATTTCACCGCGTGTGAATGGTGTGATCGACTCGTACTTTGAGTGGATGGGCGCGGGCGTGTTCCGGGTGGATTCACGGCAGGGGTCGATGCACGGTAAACGGACCCTGGTGCGGGAAGTCCACTACGGCGGGGATGCGGAGTCGGTGGCGCTCCGGATCGATTTTGCGGAGTCAGCCGACGCGCTGAATGGCCTGGAAGTGCGGGTGAGCCTGAACGGCGTGGACAATGTTGTGCGACTGCAGGATGGCCGGGCTACGGCAACCGGAGCCAGGGCAGCGTTCGGGGACGTATTGGAGATTGTGGTGCCCACGTCGGCGTTAAAGAACGAAGTCAGCCTGACGTTCTGGCAGGATGGCCTGCCGCTGGAAGCAATTCCGAGGAACGGAGCGTTGCAAATTCTGGCGTCGCAGGACTGGGCTGGCTAAAACAGCCGGGCGATGGCCGCTCCCAGCGTCTGGATGCTGGAGGCGGTAATGGGCGGGCCTTTGGAGACGAACAACACTCCGGGGACTGCAGCGGGGTCGATGCAGTGATCTCCCTGCCAGGCGTCCGTGTTGGTTTCGAAGACCTGTGGGGCGACTTCGCCGAGGCCCGTTGCCCAGGACGCCCGGTAGCCTGGCGCGTAACCGACGGTGAGCGTTGGCGCGATGGCTTTGTTGGCGATGGCGGGCTGGACCAGGCCCACTGCCGTGATGGCTGGTTTGCCGGTTTCCGGATCCTGTAGTTCCAGCAGACGGCGGGGAATCTCGGGAGCGTCGGCGGGGTCAGTCAGATAGAGGGCATTAAGACCAAGCGCCCAGGCTCTGGTGTGCAGACCTTCCTGGCGGAGCCACGTATTGAGGTTTACAGCTCTGTCGAAGGCGGCGAAGCCGTGGTCGGACATGACGATGATTCGCGCTGTGGGCTCACGGCGGCGGGCGTTCGCGATGGCTTCATCCACCCCCTGGTAGTAAGTCAGGAGTTCGGCTTCGTTTTTTCCCCAGAGGATGTGCGAGTTCTGGTCCACCGACGAGAAGTAGAAGAAGAGCAGGCCCCCCTGGAAGCGATCGAGTGCGGCGTTGAGCAGGCGTCGCTCGGTGTTCAGGATGTCCTTCGTGTGGGCGAGGAATTCAGCGAGCGTGAAGACTCCGTTGCGAAGAGCAGCAGTGTCCTGCGGGATGCCGACGGTGGGATAGCGACCGATGACTTTGGCGTAGTCCGGAGCCATACGCGACGGGTTGGAGAGGGGCAGGGCAGGGTCCAGCGGGTCCAGATTGATGGGACTGATGTAGATCGAGACGGCCGGGTGGAGCTGTTTGGCAAAGATTCGGATCATGCCGCGAGTGGAGGCCAGGTGCTCGATCAGCGGGAATTCCACAGGGAGCCAGCCGGACCATTCGCCTTCGTTGAGGAGGATGGTTTGATCTCCGACGATGAAGCGGGCGACGGGGTTGACGGCGTCGATATCGATGCGGATTTTGGCGGCGGTTGGCGCATGATCGCGGCGGAGCGTGTTGGCCGGACCGGGCAGGTCGATTTCCCCGGCGTGGTCGAGGAGTGTGTAGGTCCCCTGGGTGCCTCGCAGGTCAGGTGTGCCCATGCCAGCGAGTTGTTCGCCCGTTCCCGTGGGAGGGAAGTTCGCGGGCATGTGAAGGATCGAGACCGGAATGCCTTTCTCGGCCAGGGGCACCCAGAATGGCTGACCCTTGCGCAGCAGTTGGATACCGGCCGGGCGCAGCGGGAGTTCCCATGGGCCGAGCGGGATCAGCATGTGGGAGGCAGTGGTCCGGGTGATCGACAGGTAGGGTTCGTGAGTCGCCGGGTCGCGGTGGACGAAGTCGAAGATACCGTGTTCGGCGGGTGGCAGGCCGGTGATGAAACCAGACCAGGCAACCGGACTCTGTGGAGGGTCGGTGGTGGCGAGGCGGGCGAAGCTGCCCTCGGTGCGGAGCTGATTGAGGGCAGGGAGGTCGGCCCAGTGGCGCTCCACGAAGTTCGGGTCCATGCCGTCTACGCCGAAAACGATGACTTTGGTGGTGGAGTGGGGGCCGCAGGCGGCCAGGCTGAGCGCGAGCAGAGGGAGAAGGCGCTTCACTGGAGTGGCTTCCCTTCCATCCAGGCAGGGACCGGAATCTTGAAGAGGCTAAGGGCGGTGGGGGCGAGGTCTTCGAGGCCGGGGTCCGCAAGCGTGAGTTTCCGGTTGGAGAAGAGCACGCCGGGGACAAGCGCCGGGTCCACGCAGTGATCGCCGCACCAGTGCTTGTTGTTGTCGACGAAGACCTCGGCGGCAACTTTGCCGACAGCAGCGTCCCAGGCCGCACGGTAGCCTTCCGCGTAACCGATGATCAGGTCAGGGGCGGCAGCCAGATATGGACCGTTGTAGAGACTGGTGGCGGGGTAGGCCTTCGTGATGGCGGGGTGAGCCGTATCCGTCAGGCCGGTCAGACGCGCGGAGAGTTCCTGGATCAGAGCGGGCGCTTCGGTGGGTTCCACGATGCCCTGCGCTTCCCTGCCCTTCAGGTTGAGATAGATTCCGGCCAGGCCAAACGTGTAGGCGCGGGTCCTGGACCAGTCGATATCGGCGAGGTATTCCGTGGTGCCATCAGTGCCGGGAAGGAGCGCGAGATAACCGTTCTGAAGCAGCCAGGTATTCAGGTTAACGGCGCGGCGGAAGGAAGTGAATCCGTGGTCGCTCAGGACGAAGAGCGCAGTGTCGGCGTCGACGTATTTGAGAGTCTGGCCGAGGATGCGATCCATATCCTCGTACATCGGCTCAATGACGTCGGGCTGGTGGAAGCACATGTGCTGCACACGGTCGGTCGTGTCGAAGACGCAGGCGGTGACGCCGCGGGGCGACCGGTCGAGCGCAGAGAAGAACATCGTCTCGCGCTCTTTCTGGATCAGGCGGGCCTGTTCGAGAAATGCCGCCTGGTCAATGGCACCTTCGTTGAGTGCCATGGTGTCTTCCGCCATGCCGAGGGTGGAGAACGCACCCAAGAGCTTGGCCAGATAGATGGCGTACCAGCGCGGGTGGCTGATCGGCATCGCCGGATTCTCGGGGTCGATCTGGACGGGCGTGCAGTATAGCGAAAATTCCGGTTTCGTGGTCAGGAGGAAGCGAGCAATTCCCTGCGCCGAGGGGAAGCGGAGATGGACCCAGTCGGTGTAGACGCTGTCTTCGAGGGAAATACGCTCGTCTCCGATGGCCAGAACGCCGTTTCGAACGGTGAACGGAAGCCGTTCCCCTTCGGGGCCTTCGAGTTCGCCCTGCGGTTCGGTGAACCGGGAAAATGTCCCCTGGGAACCGCGTAAATCTGGCGTACACATCGCCGAAAGGAGGCGGCCGTTGAATTCCTCAGGGGGGAAGGTGATGGGGACGCGCAGGATGGTGCTGGTGACTCCGTTGCGGCCCAGAATCTTCCAGAACGGCTCGCTGCGGCGTCGGAGTTCGACGGATTTCTTCGTTACCCGCGCAGAGGAAAGTTCAGGAACATAGGTTCGCAGGTCGCGCGAGAGGAAATCGAAGATGTTGTGGCGGCCCGGGTTCACGCCAGTGGCGAACGTTGACCAGGCAACGGGGGAGAGCGCGGGGAACGTGGTCCGCAACCGCGAATATGAGCCGGTGGCACGGAGCTTTGCAAAGTTCGGCAGACGGCCAGCATCCAGCAGGCGCTCGGTGATGCGCGGATCCAGCCCGTCAAAGCCCAGAAAGATCGCGCGGCGTACCGCGCCTTTGCGGCGGCTCAGCAGGCTGCGAACCCAGCGCACCGGCCACAGAAAAAGCGAGACGATTCCGGCAAGCACCGACAGGACCAGCGTGAGGAACGAGCCGAGGAAGGCAAAGCCTGCGCCGGGGCCGATATACGCGGGGAGTAAGTGGTCCGGAAGCAGGAGCATGCCGCACTTTCAATGATATTCTTGTGGCCGCATGAGAGTTTCTTCCATAGTCCTGCCGCTCGTCCTGATGGCGTCGGCACAGATGTACGCGGCCGGTGCCGATTATTACCCAACGAAGGCGTGGCGGGAGTCCACACCCGAGGAACAGGGCCTCGATTCAAAGGTTCTGGCAGGCATGGTGGATGGCATCATGCAGAAGCATCTGAATGTTCACAGCGTGACGGTAATCCGGCACGGCAATGTCGTGCTGGACGCCTACTTCTACCCGTATCGCCCCACCGCCACGCATGATGTGGCATCGGTGTCGAAAAGCATCACCGCGGCGATCACCGGCATTGCAGTGGACAAGGGGCTGATCAAGGTGGACCAGACCATGCTGTCGTTCTTCCCGAAGGAAGCGCCGGCTGACCCTGATCCGCAGAAGCAGAAGATCACGGTGGCGAACCTGCTGAACATGCAGTCCGGTCTCGATTGCGGCTTTGCGCCGGGCGAGCAGGAACTGGAGCAGATGCGTCGCACCAACACCTGGGTGAAATACACGCTGGCGCTGCCCATGAAGTACGAACCGGGCGGGAAATTTGGCTATTGCAGCCCGGGCTACCACGTGCTTTCCTCGATCATCACCGTCGCGACGCACGAGCAGGAAGTGGAATTTGGCCGCAAGAATCTGTTTGAGCCCCTGGGGATCAAGGATGTGGTGTGGCCCCCGGATGACGAAGGCCGGACGCACGGCTGGGGCGACAGCCACTTCTATCCGCGCGATTTCGGCAAGATTGGCTACCTGTACCTGCATGATGGCGAGTGGGAAGGCAAGCAGATCGTTTCGAAGGAGTGGGTCCGGAAATCCATCACGAAGCAGGCTGACCCGGGTCGTGGCGCGGGCGGGGGCTATGGCTACGGCTGGTGGCTGGCGAATACAGGCGGCCTGGAGGAGTTCGGTGGTAATGGCCGTGGCGGCCAGAAAGTGGCGGTCTGGCCGGAAAAAGACATGATCGTCATCGTTACGGGTGGCGGGTATCCGGCGAGCGAAGTGGGGCCGGCGATTGCGAAGTCGATTGTGGCGGATAAACCGCTGCCGGCGAATGCCGATGCGGCGCGCGACCTGCGCGAGAAGGTGGCAGCGGCAGCGAAGGCCCCGGCCCCGACGGCCACTCCCGACCTGCCCGTGATGGCAAAGACCGTCTCCGGCAACTTCTACGAATTTCCGCGTAATAATTCACGGCTGGATGGACTGTCGCTGACGTTCAACGGCAACCAGGAAGCGCAGCTGAAGCTGAAGTATCTGGGGACGGATCTGGCCATGCCGGTGGGACTGGACGGCGTGTACCGCCTGGGGCCGTACGGCCCGCTGAAGTTGCTGGCAGGCGCGACCGGCAAGTGGACGTCCGACACCGACTTCCAAATGGATTTGAATTTCATTTCCAACATCAACCGCTACACCATTGCGATCCACTTTGAGGACGGGCAGATTCAGGCGACGATCGGCGAGTCTTCCGGCCTGATCCGCAATGGCAAGCTGACAGGGAAAAAGATATGAAGCGACGGTTATTTTTGAAGTCGATGGCGGCTGCCGGGGCGATGGCCCTTTCGCGGTATCCGCTGCTCCAGGCTGCACTGCCGAAGATGAAGATCACGCGGATTCGCGCGTATCAGCCACCGAACCCGAACGTCCTGTTCAATCAGGCGGATACGGTGGTGACGATCGAGACGGACGCCGGAATTACCGGCATCGGCGAAGGCGGTTACGCCGATACGCTGCGGCAGGCGGCGGGACGACTGATCGGACAGGATCCGCAGCATATTGAGAAGCTGTGGCAGGACGTGCACCGGTCGTATTTCTACCCGCCAGGGCGGGAAAAGGAACATGCACACGGGGCGCTGGATCTGGCGCTTTGGGACATACGCGGGAAGGTACTCAAGCTGCCGGTTCACCAGATTCTGGGCGGCATGGCGCGCAACCACTGCGAGTGCTACAACACCGGCGGCGTAGTGCCGGGGATTACGCCGGGGATGTCACTGAAAGACCGTGCTGCGGCCACGATTGCGGCTGGTTATCGGGCGTTCCGTATGGGCGCGTCGGATACACCGGCGAACACCACTTTCAACACACGCACGAAGGTTCTGGAGTTGCGCGAACAGGCGAAGGCGGCCCGCGAGGGCGTGGGGCCGAATGGCGACTGGTGCGTGGATTTCCACCAGCGTTTTGACTTTGCGGATGCGATTCGGGGCTGCGATCTGATTGAAGAATTCGCACCGCTGTTCGTGGAAGATCCGGTTCGCGCCGAAGGCTTCAATGACGACCTGCCGAAGCTTCGCAAACTGGTGAAGGTACCGATTGCGGCCGGCGAAGAGTGGGGCAATCGCTGGGACTTCAACAAACTGGTGGAGGAACACGATATCGACTTCGTTCGGGCCACGCTGCCGAACGTGGGCGGCATCACGGAAATGATGAAGATCGCGGCTATCTGCGAAACGCACTTCATCGGCATTGTGCCGCACTTTACGGGACCAATTGCCACCGCCGCACTGGTCAATTCGCTGGGCACGTATTCCGGGTCCCTGCTGATGGAGTACGGGTTTGCCGGGAAAGAACTGCCGCACCTGCCAGTCTGCCTGGACTTCAAGAACGGCAAGCTGTATCCGAATGAGCGCCCTGGTCTGGGTGTGGAGTTCGATCCGAGCAAGTGCGTGAAGTTGCTGGAAGTGACGCAGCCGAATGCCGACCGGATGCAGACATACTTCCGTCCGGACGGGTCGATTACCAACTGGTAGAGGCTATTTCCTGTAGCGGTAAATCAGGTCTCTCGCACGCAGGTACCATTCCGGACCTGCCTGCGGGAAGACGAAGGGTGTCCAGGCGAGAAAGCTGAGTTGCGGGTTGCGGTAGCCCATCGCCCCCGCAAGCAGCATGTCCTCCGCTGCGTTGCGTTGCAGCAGATCGGCCAAACGCAGGATCTGCGGCGGCATCTGTGGCGGCATCCCGCTGAGATAGCGGAGCAATTGGCGCTGCGACGTGGCGCTGGCGGGTTCGTTGACATCCGCGATGTTGCGTTCGCGGGGGAGCGCATCAGTGGCAGGCAGAATCGGATCGATGACGCGCACTTCCATCGGCGCGACCACCCAATAACCAACCTTCAACAGCGCTTCAATTCGAACCCGACGGGGCGGCACGTCGGGAGGCACCCAGATATCGAAAATGTAAGAGCGGGTCGTCTGGTTGGGCAGCCAGTGAACGGATTCGGGGATAGCTCCGAACGCGGGGGATCGCACCTCGGTCAGCCAGTCCGGGCAATGGTCCGTACCGCAGGGCACGAAATGCTGGCGGTAGATGGTGACTTTGAGCGCATCAGGCGGATTGCCGCCGGCGTACAGGAAGTAGTTAGTGGAGGGCGGAGCGGTAACAACAACCTGCACGGTGAGGTGGCCGTTGCGGGGAACTGCGGGGGAGAGGACT
>CANIHR010000206.1 GCA_947467185.1 Bryobacterales bacterium | reverse complement strand
TGATTCTGGCGGCGGGTAAGGGCACCCGGGTTCGGCCGATTACCAATCTCGTTCCCAAACCGATGATCCCCCTCCTCGGCAAGCCAATCATGCAGTCCATCGTCGAGCACCTTCGCGACTGCGGCTTCGATCAGATCGTTGTCAATACCAGCCACCTCGCACCCCTGATTGAGGACTACTTTCGGGATGGCTCCAGCTTTGGCGTCGAGATGGCGTACTCGTTCGAGGGCGTCCTCTCCGACAGCGGCGAAGTCACAGGGGAGGCAGTCGGTTCCGCCGGTGGCCTGAAGCGGATCCAGGAATTCTCCGGTTTTTTTGACGACACATTTGCCGTCCTCTGTGGCGACGCCCTCATCAACGTCGACCTGCGCAAAGCCGTCGAATTCCACAAGAAGAGCGGTGCAATCGCCACGATCATCCTGCGCAATGTGCCGCGGGAAGAAGTATTCCGCTACGGTGTCGTAGCGACGGAGCCGGATGGCCGAGTGACCCGCTTCCAGGAAAAGCCGGCTGTCGCCGACGCCGTGTCCACCACGATCAATACCGGGATCTATCTGTTTGAACCCGCCGTCTTCGACTACATCCCCGCCGGTAAACAGTTCGATATCGGCAGTGAACTTTTCCCTCGCCTCGTAGCCGCCGGCGCGCCCATGTACGGCGTCGATCTGCCGTTCGAGTGGGTCGATATCGGGTCGGTGCCAGACTACTGGGAAGCGACGAGGCTGGCACTTGCCGGAGGCATTCAAAACTACCGACTGCCAGGCCGTGAAGTGATGCCGGGTGTCCGCATGGGCATCAACATCTCCTGGAATCCGTCAAAAGTGTCGATCACCGGACCTGTTGTGATCGGCGGCAGTGTGTCGATTGGCGACGGTGCCGTAATTGAAGGGCCCACGCTGGTTGGCGCCGGTAGTGTAATTGAACCAGGAGCGAAGATCAGCGGATGTATTCTTGGTGAGTATACGCGTGTAAGTTCGGTAGCGCGGCTGGAAAATGTCCTGGTTTTCGGTCCAAACTGTATTAACCCGGACGGCAGCTATCTGGATATTGGAGAGACTCAGTTAGGCTGGCTGGTGGATGACGCCCGCCGCAAACCAGGTCTCAGCGAGGCAGGCAAACGGCTCACCGCCGTGGCTCGTGACCTGAATGATTAGCGCCGACACACACCGCAGCGGAGAAACGCGCAAGAATAAAGGAACCCCATGCAATTCAACGAAACAACTGTAGGCAATATCCTGGTGACCAGGGTCCTCGACAAGAGGATTGCCGAGGCCGTGTCTTCCGAATTGAAGACCACCCTGGTGGGTCATTTCCAGAACCAGCATGGCGTCGTCGTGCTGGACCTGTCCGAAGTCTCGTTCATTGATTCCAGTGGCCTGGGCGCTCTTGTTGCCGTCCTGAAAAGTCTGCAGGGTGGCGACCTGGTACTGTGCGGCCTCGGCGGTGCTGTCGCCAACATGTTCAAACTGACCCGTATGGACAAGGTATTCCGCATCTTCCAAACGGCCGACGAAGCAATTTCGACACTCTCCGCCTAAGGAAATACCTTGAGCACCATTCGGTTCACCATCGGAAGTGATTTGAAGGACGCCGCGCTGGTCGGGCAGTCCGTTCACGCGGTTTGCCGCCACATGGGGCTTTCCGATGACGTGATCTACGGCGTGGAGTTATGCGTAGTCGAGGGTGTTACCAATGCCATCAAGCACGCCTACAAGTTCGGGACGGGGCATGAAGTCTCAATCACGCTTTCCGTCACTTCTGGACAGGTCGAAGTCGAAATTGTCGATTATGGCCTCCCAATGCCCGAAGACCGGGTAAACGCCCTCCGCCAGGGTTCGACCGTCCTGGATTTCGACGAGAATGACCGGGCGAATCTGCCCGAAGGCGGCATGGGCCTGCAGATCATGCATCTCACGATGGATCAGGTAGACTACCTGACCGACGGCGTCGTCAATCGCCTCCACATGGTGAAACACATCACTCCGCAACCGGAAACCACGTAGAAAACGTTCACATGGGAAATTCGTCAAACCAACCACTTTGGAAGCTGCTGAGCGTTCTTTACAAACCACATCCCTGGCACGGCATCTCGCCCGGTGAGCATATCCCCGAACGGATCAACTGCTTCGTCGAAGTAGTCCCCTCCGACACTGTCAAGTACGAGATCGACAAGGTCTCCGGCTATCTGAAGGTTGATCGCCCGCAGCGCTATTCCAATATCTGCCCCGCGCTCTACGGCTTTCTCCCCCAGAGTTATTGCGGAGATTCCGTCGCCGAATATTCCATGCAGAAAACCGGCCGCGATCTCTGTGGTGATGGCGATCCTTTGGATGTCTGTGTCCTGACCGACCGTCCCATTCAACACGGCAACCTGATTGTCGAATGCATCCCGATCGGCGGTTTCCGCATGCTCGACCAGGGCGAGGTGGATGACAAGATCATCGCGGTCCTCAAAGAGGACGCCACCTACGGCACCTGGACCGACATCAGCGAGGCTCCTGAAGTGGTGCTCGACCGCATGCGCCACTACTTCCTGACCTACAAACTGCCACCGGGCGCGCTCACCAGCAATTGTGAGATCACCCACACGTATGGCGCGGCCGACGCCCATGAAGTGATTCGCCGCAGCTTTGCCGATTACCAGGAACGTTTCGGCAATCTGGAAGAACTGCTCACCTCCGCGCTCAGCGTGATGCGTTAGACTTTTTTCCGGTTCAGGAATGCCAACTTTGAGGCGAGCACCGCGCGGAACCAGTGGCGTTCGCCGGTCTCGAAGACGAAGCGTTCCACCACCACCAGTACCAGCACCGAATACAGCAGGCCCGCGACGATCACAACACCCGCGCCTTCCCAGCGGTTCAGCCTCTGCGTCAACATCAGCACCGGCCAGGCGAACGGCAGGCCTATCAGGTATGGAACCACGCCGGGCCAGACTACACCCTTGAAGTACTCGCCCAGGGATACGTTGAGCAGACCATTCGCGTGACGCAGGAACCAGACGGCAGCCATAACGGTTGCCGTCGTCACCGACAGAGCAATCCCAATCGCCGTGAACTTCCCGAACACCAGCCAGAAGATCGGCATCGTAATGAAAATGGCCAGAATATTAGGAATCCCGTAGTGGAACTCGGCTTTGGGCCGCCCCACACCCTTCAGAATCGAAGTTCCTGGACCGGTCATCAGGTGGACCTGCGTCTGCACGGTGAAGATGATCATCAGCGTGGCAGCATCGGGATAGCGCTTACCCATCCAGACGTCCAGCAGCGGCAGCGGAACTGTGGCGATGAACCCGCAGATGTATGCGCACGTCAGATTCATGTATCGTGCGCCCTTCAGGTAGAGCTTGCGGATAGTATCGCGCTGCTCCGAAGAGCCTTCCAGGCCGCCATGGAGGTACGACGCTGCGGGGACGAAACTACCGGCAAACGCACTGGGAATCGAAGCGGCCATTGAGGGCAGTTTATTGCCGATATCGAGCAAACCCGTTCCGGCAAGGCCAATCAGGGGAGCTGCCATAGCGCGTTCCACCGAGTTCAGCCCGATTGCCATCAGGCTCTGCAACTGGGTGATACCGCCAAAGGATAGCAGCGTATGCAGGGCCTCCCTGGAGAAGCGTCCCGGAGTCACCCGCAGCCACGGAAGCAACTTAAAGGCCAGCAGGCAGGCGAGGCCGACCTCGATTCCGGTCCGAATCAGGAACGCCTCGGCCAGACCGCGAATCCCTCTGCCATGGCCCACCAGCCAAAAAATCAGAGCGGTTTCCGTGAGATAGCCAATCACCCACACTACCTGCATGAGGGCCGATTTCTGCACCCCCGCCAGCACATCGCGGAAGGCCGAGAGACTGAGCGAGGCCAGGAAGATCGCCGTCACGGAGAGCACCACAACCCGCGCGTCTTCCCGCAAATCCGCATTCACGTGCAGGAACGTGATCACGATGGGCCAGAAGATCCAGATGAGGCCAAAAACCGCAAGGCACACCGGAATCGTCAGCATCAGCCCCGTCGAGAGCAACTGGTTGACCTTCTCGTACTGCCGCCGCGCCGAATACTCCGCCACGTACTTGATGTAGACGTTGGAGATCCCCATTGTGGAGACGCCGATGTACGAGACTACGATGAACGCCGCCGCCCAAAGACCATAGGCCTCCAGGGTGACATGCGCCAGAATAAACGGCGGCACAAAGAACCGCGAGACGAGATACCCAACGCGGGCGATAATATCGACGATCAGATTCCGTGACAGCGAGTCACGGACCGTTTTCTGATGGCTCTCCTCCGGGGCGCCGGCATCGGCGTGGGTCACTTCAGACACCTGGGTTTTCCTCCGCAAACAGAGACCGCGTCCATTCTGCGCGCAGTCGGTACCACTCTGAGCGTGTATTACAAAGAGCGCGATCCCGCGCCGCTTCTGAACACCGCAGCAGCAGGGCGCGGTCCGTGTGGAATCGCTGAATCGACGCCGCCAGACTCTCGACATCGTCGAGCGATGCCAGCAGTCCATCTACGCCATCCCTAACGGTTTCCAGACTGGCCGGAGTCCGGAACGCGAGCACCGGCGTCCCCCCGGCCATCGCGTCAAAGAATGCGCGGCCAAAATCCGTCGTCCGGTGCGGCATCGCAAAAATGTGACCATCTCCAATCGCCCGGTAAACGTCACGCCCCGGCGGCAAGCTGCCCGGGAATGCGACGCGGTCAGTTACGTCCAGTTGGCCTGCGAGCGCTTTCAGCGAATCCTGCTGCTCTCCGGAACCAAACAGCCGAACTTCCACCGGAACCCCGCGCCGTTTCAACAGATTGACAGCCCGGATCAGCAGGTCCAGGCCCTTCAGCGGCTTGTGCCTGCATGCAGCCACGATGACCAGCGGCGCCCCCTCGACGATGGCACGGGACTTCACCGCAAAATCCGCCGCCGAAATCACGTCGTCCAATTCATGCCCCGGCTGGCGAATCGCGAGACCATTACGTGCAGAAAGACGGTAGCGCAGGACGGCCGCAGGCGTATGCAGAAACGTCAGGCTGGCAGTAGATGCGGAAAGGCGGGAACGACGCTCCAGCGCACCCACCTGGCGCTGCCGCCGCGCAATCTGGCCGGGGGAATCGCCCAGGCGAACCCACTCCCACTCCAGCATGTCGTTGAAATCTTCGGCGATCACGTAGACGGTCTTCTTCCCCAGCTTCACCGCGTAATCATGGGCGTAGGCGAGCCCGACATAGGGAGCAAACACGTTGGACGAATGCACCAGATCCGCCTCCGACACCTCCAGGCGAAGGACCGAACGAATCTTGAGCCACTTCCAGAAATCGATATGACGCTGGATCGGAGGAAAGCCCGAAAACTCAATCGGACCGGACTTCGGCAGCGTCGCTGCGCTCGGTCCCCACGTGCGAATTGCCGCCTCCGAACGTAGTTCCGGCGCACAGACGCGCACGTGCCACCCCGACTGCGCAATGCCTTCCAGATCCCGCGCCCACAGGCTGTCGAGCACTACATCACCCGCCGCGTTCCGGGCAAACGGAATATGCGTGACCAGCAGATATCGCAGGGCTTTTTCAGCCATTCAGAGGCTTCCTTTCCAGGACCCGGTCGTAGATCTCAAGCATGGCCGAGATCTTGGCCGACCAGCCATACCGCTGCTCGGCCCGAATGCGCCCGGCCAACCCCTTCTGCCGCCAGGGTTCCGGGTCACGCGCAATCTCGCGGAAAGCCTTCACCATATCGGCAGTCAATGCTTCCGCGCCCGCCACCGACAGCAACCGACCAATTTCGTCAGCCACAATCTCCGCCGGACCACCATAGTTCGCGGCAAGCGCAGGCAGTCCCGACGCCATCGCTTCCAGCACCACCGCGCCACCCGACTCCCGAATCGACGGCAGGCAGAAGACATGCGAACGCCGCATTTCCGCAGCCACTTCGGGCAGAGGGAGCGCACCATGGAAACGGACGATATCCTGTACGCCAGCCGTACGCGCCACGCCTTCCAGTTCCTCTTTCAGAGGACCATCACCCACCACCGAAAGCTCTACCGGGAATTCATTCCGCACGCGACGAACGGCTTCGATCAACATCGCCACGCCCTTAAAGGGCACCAGACGGCCCACAAAAACAATGCGAAGTGGATTTTCCTCGGAAGGCATCGTGTCCCACGTGGCAGGCTGAAACACGTCCAGATTGACGCCGTTTTCCAGCATTCGGACCGCACGTCCGCGATTCTCCTGCCGGATGCTCGCCTCTGTCGCGTTGGTCGCCGTGAGGATAACGGCAGCCGTTCGGGTCGTCCCAAACGCGCGGTCCAGATACCGCCCGATGTCGCGAATCTTGTAGAGCCAGCCGACATCGTCCTTCATGATCTCGGGGAAATTCGCAGGCGAGGCGAGGCCCCCATTCCACGGCCCCAGAATCACCGGCAGCCCCAGCTTGTGCAGGCGCGTCGCACCCGCCGGCGAAACCGGTGTCACCGCATGCACCAGGTCCCACTTTTCTTTTGGCTTCAGCTTTTGCAACAGCGCAATCGCGTCGCGGTCATAAACGAAGTAATCCAGCGACGAAACCAGAAACGCCGAGTGCTGACTACGCGGAAACAGACGGCTCGCAAAGCGGTACAGCGGCCCGGCAAACCACTCCGTGTCGATGTAATGGACCTCCGACCCCGGCAGCGGAGTACCCGACTTCGTCAGAGCCTCTTTGTTGCGGATGTGCGTTACCAGCGTCACCGGCACACGCTTCGCCAGGCCCGAATACCACTCCCACCCGATTTGGGAAACTGAACCCATGCCCGGACCGCACTGGTAAGCCGAAAGGAGAATTCGCGGTGTCTTGCTCAATTTGCCACCTTCGCCGCCAGAGGTTTCGCGGGGATCCCTGCCACCACGGTGTCGGCCGGCACATCCCGCGTGACCACCGCATTCGCCCCCACCACCGCGTTATCGCCAATCCGGACACCCGGCAGAATCGTCACGCCCCGCGCGATCCAGACATTGCGCCCAATCTCAATGGGCTTCGCATCGTGCCCCGAATCGCGGATCGGCGTATCACTGCCATACCGGTGATTCGCGTCCCGAATGCTGGCGTATTCGCCAATCATCGAGTTGTCACCAATCGTGATTCGCGCGAACGACACGATATGCACACCGCGCGAGATCACCACGCGATTCCCCACCGTGATGCTGCCGTGCTCCTGCGTTTCCAGGTACAGCCCACGGTAAAGGTACAGGTCCTTACCCAGCGAGATACGCCCCGTCCCGTGGACTTCCGGCGCATCCTGCAGCACCACCGACGTATCCACTGAACCCCGAATCCGCGCGGCAAACTTCGCGTGAGCCCAGGCGCGGCGCAAAGGTTCCAGCGCCACCACCAGATTGGCAAAGGGAGCCAACAGAACCAGCAACAGGCCCTTCATTTCGCTCCCTCTTTGTACTCAATCAGGCCCCGCGACTTGCCGCTCTTTCGATCTTTCCGATACTGCCGCTGCCCGAAATAAATCGGGATCTGCTGGAAGTGTGAGTGGTACCCGTAACCCAACAACGTCACCATGTCCGAAGATTTCCAGCGAATCTTCAGCGCACTCCGCACCGCCAGCAGCGAATAAAACGCCACGGCCAACAGCAGCGGCAGCGGCGACAACAGCGCAACCGACAACAGCAGTGCCGCCGCAAAGATCCCCAGCAACGTCAGGGCGCGATTCCGATTCCGGACCACCTCATCGGCCCAGAAGGGCATCTCGGTGCTGCTGAAGCGCTCAGAAACCTCGGCATAAGCATATCCGGCGCGAGTGGCCCGCTTCCAGTACTGCGAAAACCGCGTCATCGCCAGATCATGCCCCGTCATCGGCCGATCCACATGCAGAATCTGGTAGCCCTTGCCCCGCAGCCGGCGGCACATCTCCGGCTCTTCGCCTGCGATCAGCGTTTCATCGTACCCATTCACATCCAGCAGAGCACTGCGCCGGAACAGCACGTCGCCGCCGCAAAACTCCGTCAGGCCCGGCTTATAGATCCAGTCCAGATCCAGCAGCCGGTTATAAATCGATTTTTCCGGATGGATCTCCCGGCGATGGCCCCAGACCGCCGCGATAGTCGGATCGGCAAACTCCCCCAGCGACGCGACCACAAAATCGGGGTGCAGGATCGTGTCGCCATCCAGAAACAGCACAATCGGAGCCGTGGCGATCCGCCAGCCGGCATTCCGACCCAGTGCCGCCGTGGGCCGTACCGGCTTTACCGCCACAACCTGAGCCCCAAATGCCCGCGCATTCTCCACGCTGTTGTCGCTCGACGCGGAATCGACGTAGATCACCTCGACGTCGCCCCCGGGGTTCTTCATATCGCGAATGGACTGCAGACAACGCTTCAGCCGCTCGCCCTCATTCCTGCCAATGACCACAACGGACAAGACTGGGTTCATTCGAGGCACTCCTGCAACAACCGACGATAGTCTTCAATACGGGCGCGCTCGGAATAACGAGTCCGTAACGCCTCGGAAGCAGCATCGGCCACCCGATTCAGTTGCTCGGCAGGCATCTGGTGAATCTCCAGAATCTTCGCGGTCAAACCCGCGACATCGTTCGCCTGAAAATGGAAACCCGAAACACCATCGGTCACCAGCGATCCCGCACCCCCCGAATTCGGAACCAGCACCGGCACGCGCGCCGCAATCGCTTCCAGAATCGCCAATCCGAACGGCTCCACGGGACAGAGATGCACCAGCAGATCCGACACCGCCAGTTGCCCTGCAATATCGGACTCAAACCCTCGAAAATCGATGGTCAGCCCCGCTGCTTTCGCTTTCGAGTGCAATTCCTTCTCGCACCAGCCGCGCCCAAACACCCGAATGCTGAATTTCTGCAACTCAGGCGAAGCTATCAGCGCTTCGAGCAGCAGATCCACCCGTTTCTCGGGATCAAGCCGGGAGATTACAATCAGCCGCGGAACGCCGGCCGTCTCAAACGCAGGCCGCTGCGCGGCACTCGCCACACGCTCATCCGTCAGAAAGTTCTCGATGACCGAAATCTGCGACGCCGCCACACCATTCGCGATCAGGCGCTCTTTCACGTAACCCGACACGGCTACAAATCGAACCTTCCGACCATTCAGCTTCTTCTTCTGACCGTAACTAAGCGATTCCTGCGCCCCGCCGTGCACCAGATGCAAATGCGCAATTCGTCGCCGCCGAAAGAAATTCAAGGCCAGACACACCGACGAGTGCATGACGCCTGTGGCGAAAAACGCCACATCCCGCTTTGTCCCCAATAGTTGCCACAGAATGGCCGCGAACTGCTTCGCCCCATGAAAGGCCACCGCGCCAAATCCCAGTCGCTCCGCTTCGTCCAGCGCCGGCCCCTCCGGCGCCAGCATCACGCAGTCAAAGTCAGCCGCCAGCCCAGACGCCGTCGCCAGCGCCATCCGCTCCGTACCGTAGAGGTTGCCGCTGTGCAGCGCGTAGATCAGGACCGGCCGGGCAGGCATTTCCGTGTCATCTCCAGAGCCAGGGCGAAGTCAGGCGCGAGGGTTTCGCGACAGAACCCGAGCGGAACTCCGCCAGGGCTGCTTTGCCGAACCCACCACCCGCGTTGATATCGACCTTGTTCAAAATCGTCGAAACAGCCTTCGGTTTCAGTCGTTCCAGCATGCTGGCCGCCTTTTGCAGTTCCGCCTTCGACACCGCCTCGGCCTCCACAATCAGCACCGTGACATCCGCCACCCGTGCAATCATTTCCGCATCCACGGACACCAACAGCGGTGG
>CANIHR010000205.1 GCA_947467185.1 Bryobacterales bacterium | reverse complement strand
GCCAACACCGTGATGTCGTCGTTCTGCCCCCACTCCTGCGCCGCGAGCGCAATCCCGGCAACTGGTTTCCCGCTGATTTCGCGGCAACGATCAAAACCAAACAATTCATTTCCGGCATTCGCCGCTTCCAGAACGCCATCGGAGATAAACGTAAACCGATGACCCGATGCCGTGGTTTCCGGATAGGAGGTATCGGGTACGATGCCGAGGGGCAGGCCCGCTTCAACCGCTACTTCCCGCCCGTCCAGATAAGGCGAGAGATGTCCCGCATTGGCGATTACAGCTTCGCCGGAGCGTTTTATCAGCGCAGCGCAACAGGTGACAAACCCACTACTTCTGCGCAGCAACAGGGCCCGGTTCAAATGCGCGAGGACCTCAGCCGGATCTCGCGAGAATTCATTGTCGAGCGCACCCGCTATGGCTGCGACGGTCATCGCTGCCACCAAACCTTTGCCGCTCACGTCGCCGACGACCACCAGCACCGAACCATCCTCAACCGGAATGATCCGGAAGAAATCACCGCCGACCTGCCGCGCCGGATGGTAGGCGCTCTCGATCGTGAATCCCGGAACCGCGATGTCAGCCGGCACAAGCCGCGTCTGCATCTCCCGCGCCGCCTCGAACTCCGCGTCCAGTTCTTCCTTCTTCCGCCAGTCCTGCCACAAGCGGCTCATCAGGAGGTAACACATGGCGCCGATCACGAGCATGGTGAACAGGTTGTCGGTAAAGAGACGATTGCCGCCCCATCGCAAATACGTTGGCACAAGCGCAAAGATATCCACGAACAGGCTCGCAACAGCGGACACGATAAACGCGATAGCGAGTCCCCGCGTTTCCCGCCCCTGTCGGATCGCCACCCACAGCGCAATTAGTATGATGCCGACCTGCTGCACGCCAAACAGCAATGTTCCGAGCGGGGTGAGAAGACTCAGCAGAGGCACCGGAGTCACTGCGAGGACAGGCAGGAACCAGAGCACGGGCCACACGACCACCACCACTTCGAGTCCGCGAACCACCTTGCGCGGGGCGGTGGTCGAAGTCCTGAGGAATTCCAGAAACACCACATTCAGGGGGATGGTAAGAACGGGGTTAACCAGAAGCCAATAGAAGGTGTACGTCCAGTTCACCTGCCAGATGGCTGGCGCATCGATAACCAGCGTGTTGGCCGGCCATACGACGACAACTAGTGAAAACCACAGCAGCGAAGGGCTGCCTCGCACTCGCCACCAAAGGATCAACAGGCCGACGCCGAGAAGGATTTCTGTCAGGTCGATGAAGGTTTCGAGGTCCAGTTCCAGCCGCACGCCGTTGACGGCAAGCTGTTCGTGCGCCCGCAGGCTTTCACGGGAGCCAATCTCGACGGCAAAAGACTGCGGCGACACATAGGGAACCCTGGCGCGGAAAATTGGCGGAATCCAGCCCCGCCACGCGACCACTGCTGTGTGTCCGGACGATACCGAACCGGCGGGCAACTCGAACACGGTCGTCGCGCAACGCACCCCGAAATCCGGTTGCGGCGGAAAGCGGCCCTGTACCCCCACATGGACACCGTTCACCCACGCTTCACCCGGCGTGCAGGCGCTCTGTTCCCGTGCAAGACGGACCGCCAGAGGCTCGTCGCCTTTGGCGACAGGCACGCGGTAGCGCAGCCACACCATCCCGTCGCTGTTAGCCGAAGGAAGTGGAAAGTCCGCCGTTACTGCGGGCCACGCCGAATCGTCGAGGCTCGGATCGGCCCATTTGGGATCGTCCCCAAAGTGGTAACGGACCTGCGCCTGTAGCGACACGGCAAATAAAACCGCGATTACGCTAAGCCGCATGCCTGAACTCCCGTTTCGTTGTTAAGAAGCGCTGCCGCGCTTCAGGCAACCGCTGCGCGCGCCGCCGCTTCGTCTGCGTGCATCGTGGTGTATTTCGCCAGGCCGAGCATCGTGAACACCTTCACGAAGTGCGCCGACAGGCCGAAACACACAACCTTCTGCGGCACTTTGCTCGCAGCCATCAGCAACTGGATCACGAGCGCGATGCCGCTCGAATTCAGGTACGGGACCTTGGAGAAGTCGAGCAGGATCTTCTTCGTTCCCGCGCCCAGTTCCTTGTATTTCCCGATCACCGCTTCTTCCGAAGTACTGGTGATGTCTCCCTCAAACCGCATCACGGCCGTGTCGCCGCTCTGTTCTGTCTTTGTCTTCGTTGGTGTAACCATGATTAATCTTTGTTCTCCGGATGTAAATGAATCACCAGCCGTGCATAACTGCCGCCCCCCGGCTGATTCGTGACATACTCCACTTCGTCCACCAGCGCCTGAATGAGAAACATTCCCATCCCGCGGGGGTCTTCCTCTCCCAACATTTTGCGGTCAATATCGGGGACATGCATTTCGCCCTGCACCCCGGGGCCTTCGTCGCGAATCTTCACTTCCAGCGATTCCACACTCATCGACATCGTGACCACCACCGCTAGGTCCTCGTTCAGATGGTTACCGTGCTCAATCGCATTGATACAGGCTTCGGAAACCGCAGTTCGAAGATCATCCACACGGTCACTGGAAAATCCCATAATCTCGGCTACGCTGGCGGCCGTGTTCATGGCCACCTTCTCGAAACCGAGGCGAGTCGGAAGTCTCAGCTCCGTGATAATCGGCTCCGTCATGCGGTCTCGCCTCCTGCCCGAAGGGGAATTGCAGTACGAGAGAGATAGAGTGCGGTCATATCGTCGGTCTGGCGGGCTCCGCGGGCAAACCGAGTCAGCGTTTGCCAGACCCGATCCAGCAAATCGGGCGTCGGCGAATCCAGAATCAGCTCCATGAGCCGATCCTCGCCAAATTCCTCATCTTCATAAAACACCTCCGTTAATCCGTCGGTATACAGCAAAATCTGACTGCCTTCGGGCATTGGGACATACTCGATCTCATATGTGCGCCCCGGCAGCATGCCAAGCGGCGGACCGCTGGCACCGACTCGCAGGCGTTCCCCGCCACTCACCACAAACCCCGGGTTGTGCCCGCAGTTCACCACTTCCGCCACATGGTTCACGGGATCCAGACACATCAGGATGGCCGTCACGTAACGGCGTCGAGCCTCAACGCCTTCCTGCCAGTGCAGGTTGTTGAGCCGCTCCGCCATTTGGTCCAGAGGAACACCGGTGCCAGCAATCGCGCGAAAACTGGAGCGGAACGTAGTGCTGATCATGGCCGATGCAAAGCCTTTGCCGGCCACGTCCGCCAGCACGATCATCATGCGCCCGTCCGGCAACTGGACGGCATCCACATAGTCGCCGCCAACTTCATAGCAGGTAGTGGAGCGGAAGCTGATGGAATAGCCCGCAGTCTCCGGAACACTGTGGGGCAGCAGGCTTCTCTGGATGGCCCGCGCGGCGTCGAGATCCATCTTCACGCGTTCCCACTCCAGCGTCTTTTCGTGATGCTGCGCGTTCCCGATCGCCAGTGACGATTGCAGCGCCAGACCTTCCAAAAAATCCGCCTCTTCCATGGAAAGTGGCTCTCTTCGGCAGATGACCAGGTGGGCCAGAGTTTCGCCCCGTTCCCCCGGAAGGATGGCACTTGCGTACCCCGGCATCTCGGCTGATTCCGTCCACCGCGACCAGTCGTCGCGGACTTCACCGTAAGTGCTGGTCCTCACCTGCCACTGGGGCGACGCCGAGACAAAAAATGCTCCGTCCGCTTCCAGTTCCTTGGCCGCGATTTCGAGCACGCCGGCCAGAACGTCATCCAGCCGGATAGTGGCGTGAACGCGCCGCGCAGCCTCCAGCAAACTCTGGACACGCGCCAGCTTTTGCTGCAGTTCGATCAGTTCTTCGCCCGAATGAGCCGTAGGCATTGCCATAGTATCTCCCACCACTACCGCAGGTAGCTACCGAGCGCCGCAGTTTCTTCTTCAAAAATTTCGAATGTACTGTAGAGCTTCGTCATGTGCAGCATAGAATCGACACGTTGTGCCGGACGCAGGAGCTTCATGAAGCGGCCCGTGGCCGTAATGGCATTGAAGCCGGAGACGAGTTCGCCCAGGCCCGCGCTGTCAATATAGGTCACACCAGAGAGATCCACCAGGACGCTGGAAGGGCGAATGGCCGCGGCCCGCAGCTTTTCACGGAGCCCCGCCGTCGCGTTGCCCAGTACCAGGCGGCCCGCCAGTGTCAGGATCTCAATGCTTCCGGTGGTTCGTGTGTGCAGAATCAGGGACATAGGCGCTACCCTTTTGCAAACGGAGGGCCAATAGGGAAATACCGTGTTTTCATGGATATTCCCCCGCTCTTCCTGCTCCGCGGACTGTACCTGATAGATAATGAATGGAACCAAAAGGATAATGACGACGCCAGCCGCAGAGACGAACGTTTCCCCCTCGTCTGTATTGCTGAATGCCTCGGTTTTGGTCTTTCTTTTTCGCGCCCTTGCCGGCGCTCGCACAGCAGAACGCAGGCAGCAGGTCGCCACGCAACTTCTGGGCCTGCTCTCTGACTTTGTGATCTTTGAATCGGGCATTGCGCTTCTCGCGCGAAGCGAAGACGATCTGGAGCTTCAATTCTCCGCACCCCAACTCGCGAGTCATTGGTTGAGACTCCGCACCGAGGGCGCGTTCCACACGGGCGACGAAGCCGTGATCCCCATTTACGCGGCGGGTGTGCTGAGTGGCGCACTGGTCCTGAAAGGCGTTCAACCGGCGGCCATGCCCATTCTTAGCGCAGCCGCGAGCCTTGCCTCGGTGGCAGTGGAAAGTATCCGGGAGGTCGAACGGCTTCGCGAAGATTGTGCCACCCTGGAACGTCGTGTCTTTGGTAATGGCGGCATGTTAGGTGGCAGCCCGCAGCTCCGAAAGCTGCTCGATCAGGTCGAAAAGCTGGCGCCACGTGAGACGACGGTCCTGATTCAGGGTGAAAGCGGAACCGGCAAAGAACTGGTGGCGCGCCTTCTGCACCGGGGAAGTCCCCGAGCCGAAGGTCCGTTTGTTGCCATCAACTGCGCCGCCATCGCGGACACGCTCCTCGAAAGCGAGCTCTTCGGCTACATGGCGCAGAATGGCACGCTGTTCCTGGATGAGATCGGCGAACTGGCTCTGCCGCTTCAGGCCAAACTCCTCCGCGTGCTGCAGGAACGGGAAGTGGAACGTGTCGGAAGTACCCGCTCCGTCCGAATCGATATTCGCGTCGTCGCAGCCACCAATCGTGACCTCTCAGAAAAGGTACGCGATGGAAGTTTCCGCGCCGATCTCTTTCACCGCCTCAACGTGGTTGGCCTGCGAACCCCGCCCCTGCGCGCCCGTAAGGAGGATATCCCACTGCTGGCTGAGCATTTTCTGGCAGTCTTCGGCGACCCAACCCGGCGATTGTCCCCGGAGACTCTGCGTTGTCTGGAAGCCTACGACTGGCCGGGGAACGTTCGGGAGCTTGCGAACGCGATGGAGCACGCGGTCGCGTTGGGCGGCGCTGGCCACATGGTCGTACCGGGAGACCTGCCGGAAGCTATTTGGGATGCTGCACCTTCCAACGACCTGGGCACGTTCCAGACCTCGGTTACCGAAACCCGGCGGGAGGCTATTCGCAAGGCTTATCAGCAGGCTGGCGGTGAGTACAAGGTCGCGGCGAAGATCCTGGGACTAAACCCGACCTACCTTTTAAGACTGGTGCGGAACCTCGGCTTGAAGGATGCGGTGAAGAAGTAAGATGGCTCTCAATTTTGTGCTCACTGCCGCAACGGGTTCAGGTAAGCCGGGCCTTGTCCAGGTCACAGGCAGCCTGACGCTTGGCCCCCGCTTACTCGAGTTTGGGAAGAGCCTGGCGGAGCACCTGAGTTCCGCTGCGGAACCGGGCGTTATCATCGACCTCAGCGGGGTTCACGACGTCGATAGCGCAGGACTGGGTGAACTCGTCATCCTCTACACCACGGCGGGACAGCACGGACGCCGGTTGTGCCTGCTGAACCCCTCGCCCCGGATCATAAAGCTACTGGAGATGACCCGCTTGTCGGGAATCTTACCTCACTTCGCAAGGGAGAGCACGGCGGTTGGTTGGTTGACCGGGACGGGGTGACGCCCCCAGTGGACACAGCAGCCTGAACAGCGTTCCTCCGGACGGAGTCAGTTCCTTGCAGCTGGGTATGGAAGTCAACCCAGCCGAGGCCGACGGCGTCCAACCCCAAAGCTGCCGCTTTCAGAACTAAGTGGTGTAGTTTTGTCAGCATTACTTGGCGTGTCTTGGCCCTCCCCGTTGATCGCAGCGTCCGGGTAAGAAGCCTGCTGACGGTGGCCGGATTGATTTTCAACAACCGCGCGGCGTCGCCGGCGCAGTGAGGCTGTAGCGCCCCCCGGCGGCGAGGTGGAGCACGAGGAATCCGGTTTCAGCCTCCTTACTTCAAGCAACGTGACAATTGAGAAAATGAGAGCGTCCGGCCTTCCGATGCTCTACAAAAGTTCCTCGCTGCGACATATTAAAAGAGACTAGCGTAATGGACGTGACATTGCTCCTCTACATCCTGGTCAGCGTGTTAGTCGGGTTTCTGGGAAGGAACAAAAAATTGGGCTTCTGGGGCTATTTCTTCGGGTCGATGCTTCTCACCCCGCTGATCGGCATCCTGCTGGTGCTCGCCTCATCCCCCCGCAACCCCGCCAGGCGTTGACTGCCCCGTCAGCGTTTGCACAAAAAAAAGGGGGGACAGCGCTTTCGCGCCATCCCCCCGCTGGCTCCCACCAGTTACCAAATCAGCTTCAAAGCAATCTGCGCATTCCGGGGTTCGCCGAAGCCCAGACCCGGAGCGCCGCCACCATTTCGAGTATTCGAAATCGTGCCGAACGTGCCCGAGTTGAACGTCGCCGTCGGATTCGCAAAGTTGGTCCAGTTCAGAACGTTAAACACTTCAAAGCGGATCTGAGCCTTAATCCTCTCCGTCACCGCCACTTCCTTAAATAGCGAAGGGTCGATGCTGAAGAAGCCCGGTCCATAGATCGCGTTGCGCCCCAGGTTGCCCAGCGTTCCCGCCGGAGCCGCCGCGAAGGCCGCGCGATTCACCCAAACCCGGCTCGTCGCCGCCGTATTCGCCGGAACATTGGCGAACGGATCACCCACCAGGTTCATGCGGTCAAACGTGTCGCCGTCGCCGTTCACATCGGTACCCGCCCGGAACAGAATCGGCAGACCCGTGTGCGCCGTGGCCAGCGTGTTCAGCTGCCAGCCCGACGTCAGCTTCTTCATATGCTGCGTGAACGTCGGAACCTGCCAGCTCACGAATGTCGTCACAATGTGGCGCGTATCGAAGTCGGAGTTGCCGCGATCCAGCCGCAGATTCGCGCTGTAGCTCGGCACCACGCTGCGCGCTTCTGAAGCCGTGTCAATCGAGTGACCCCACGTGTAGTTGAAGTTCACCGTCAGGCCCGAAGCCACCTTCTGCGTGAACTGCATCTGCAGAGAGTGGTAGTTTGAGCTCGACCCCGATTCCACCTGGTTGATGGAACCCAGCGTCGGATACTGACCATTGAACGGACGGCGCGACTGCACCGTACCCGTGCCCGGTACCGCGGCGTTGATGTTGCGCGTGTAGATCAGCTTGCGGCCCATGCTGGCCACATAACCGGCCTGCAACAATGCGCCCTTCCACAGACCCTGCTGCACGTTGAAATTCATGTTCTGCACATACGGCGTCCGCAGCGTCTGGTTCACGCTCAGCACGCCCAGAATCGGTACCGTGGCCGAAGCCCACGGGTCCACGCCGGTCGCCAGCGTCACGTTCGGAGGAGCGCTCAGCGAATACACCGGAAGCGGGCCACCGGGATTCGCATTCACGCCCGCCGCGCCGCCATTGCCGCCGCCCGTGTTGGCCGCGAAGAAGGCCACCGCCGGAACGTCGTAGAACAGGCCGTAGCCGCCGCGGATAACCGTCGCCTTGCCCTTAAACGGCTGGTAAGCGAAGCCCACGCGCGGAGCGTAGTTGTTCAGGTCGCGCTGGTATAGCGTGTTCAGACCATGGCCCGGGCCAACAATACCCTGGCCAGGAACAAACGTCGTGATCTGCTGCTTCTTGTCACCCAGGGGTCCCAGGTAGGAGTAGCGCATACCGAAGTTGATCGACAGTGCCTGCGTCACCTGGAAGTTGTCATGCACGAACCAGTCGAACGAGTTCTGCGTGTAGTCCTTCTGCAGGAAGCTGCCCGTCACCGAAACGCCCGGAGCCGGACGCACAATCGTCGCACCGCTCGAGTTCGTCACGTAGCCAGCCAGGAAGTCGGCCAGCGCGCGCTGCTGCGAGGAGTAAGCGGAACTGGTCGCCCACGGACCACGCGTGCCATCGAAGGTGAACGTGCCACGCGCATTCGAGTCATAGAAGATGTCGAGCATCGCCCGGCGATACTCGCCGCCGATCTTCAGCTGGTGCTTACCCAGCGTCCAGCTCAGCGTGTCTGTAACGTGACCCGTCGTGTCGATGCGGCCCAGAGGCTGTGTCGCGCCAGCGGTGGAAAAGCCCGAAATACGAATCGTCGGCGAACCCGCCAGCGTCGGGGCGGTAACGCCCGTGTTCAGACCGGCAGCCGCGGGATTGGGGCTGGTGTCCAGATCGTTAAACGTCTGCAGAAAGTAGTTCGCGCCCAGCACCAGGTTGTTCACCATGCGTGGGGAAAGAACGCTTGTCAGAGCCACAGCATAGTTGTGCATGTGGCTGGGGGCGACCTGAAAATATTCCTTAAACGGAGCCAGCGAATCCACAACCGCCTTCTGCGTCCCCGTGCCGCCGTAGTAGCGGACGCTCAGGTTATTGGCAGAGTTGAACGAGTGGTCAATCTTCGCAATCCCGTTGTAGCTGTTGTACGTGTTCGGATCCTGCGAGAAGAAGTTGTTAACCGTTGCGCCACCCGTGCGGACACGTTCCGGCCAGAAGCTGACCAGTTTCGCCGTCACCGGGTTCTGCGGAATGCCGAATGAACTCAGAATCGACTGACCCTGCGCGATCCACGCCGAAGACAGCGTCGTGACAGCGGTCGCGTTCGATGCGTCAGCCACCTGGTATTCGCCGGTCAGGAAGTAGAAGGTCTTGTTCTTGATCACCGGGCCACCGAACGAGAACCCACCCTGCTGATTGCGAATGCGGCGAACTTTGGCGCCCGCCGGAGCGAGCGGCGTGTTGGCCGCGAAGTATTCATTGCGGTTGAAGTAGAACGCTGAACCATGCAGTTCGTTCGTGCCGCTCTTGATCACGATGTTGACGATGCCACCACCGTTGCGGCCCATTTCGGCCGAGCCGTTAGTCGCCACCGAGAACTGATCAATCGCTTCCACAGGCAGCAGTGTTCCCGCGATGCCCGCCACGCCGCCCTGATTCACGGCCGCTGCGTTCTGGAAGCCGTCATTGTTGTCGGCGCCATCAATCATGTAGTTGTTGCCACGCGTTCGGCCACCGTTGATTGAAGTCGTCGCCGGCGAAACACCCGGAGCGAGCTTGATCATCTGGCGGAAATCGCGGCCATTCATCGGCAGATCGGCGACCGTCTTGCTGCCGACAACGCCCGTGATGGTGGTCGACGAAGTTTCAATCTGGCCGACCGAAGCTTCCACCGAAACGGTGGACGACTGCGACGCCAGGCCCAGCTTAAACGTGATCACGGAAACGCGCGAAACCGCGACTTCCACGGTGCTCTTCTGATCGGTGAAACCGGTCTTCGTGGCCAGCACCGAGTAGGTACCGGGAGGGAGGTCGGGCAGTGAGAAATCACCGGCCGTACCGGTCAGAGTGGAGCGCGAGAAACCCGTGCCCGTATTGGTTG
>CANIHR010000204.1 GCA_947467185.1 Bryobacterales bacterium | reverse complement strand
GCCGATCAGAACCGCGAATACGGCGCCGGACGCGAAGACGACACCAGCCTCGACGCCCGTCTCCGCAGCTTCGAGCTCGCCTACGCACTCCAGAAATCCGGCCCCGAAGCCGTCGACCTTTCCACCGAAACCGAAGAGACGAAAGCCCTCTACGGTCTCGACCAGCCCGAAACTGCCGTCTTCGGCCGAAACGTTCTGCTCGCCCGGCGCTTAGTCGAACGTGGCGTCCGCTTTGTGGAAGTTTACTGCGGCTCCGGCTCGGGCTGGGATGCGCACGCGAACCTGGAAGCCAACCACGGCAAGTGGTGCAAAGCGTCCGACAAACCCGTCGCCGGCCTCCTCGAAGATCTGGAGCGCCGCGGCATGCTGAAGGACACGCTCGTTGTCTGGGGCGGGGAGTTCGGCCGTACTCCCTTTAACGAAAAAGGCGATGGCCGCGACCACAACCCCTGGGGCTTCTCCATGTTCTTCGCGGGCGGCGGTGTCAAAGGTGGACAAACCATCGGCACCACTGACGAAATCGGCCTCCGAGCCATCGAACGCCCCGCTCACGTGAACGACATCCACGCGTCTATCCTCTGGCTACTGGGCCTCGACCACCTCCGCCTCACCTACCTCCGCAACGGCCGTATGGAACGCCCCACCATCCTCGGTGGCAACCACATGGTCAAGGAACTCTGGGAAGGCTAAATAAAAAAGGGGAGAGCCTCTCGGCCCTCCCCTCTCTCAAACCTTGCGGAAAAACTACTGGACGCGGGTCCAGACCTGAGTCTTGCTCAGGAACGCGATTGAACCCTTGACGTTCAGCTTCTTGCCGCCATCAAGAACTTCCACGGCACCCTTCACGATCTTGCCACCCTCCGGATCCAGAAGCTTGCCTTCCTTCCAGTTGTTGCCGTCCTTCTTGGTGTCCCAGAGGATCTGCAGACCAGCCAGCGGCTTGCCCTTGTTCTCGTCGCTGCAGCTTCCGCAGACAGCCGTCGGATCGTCCTTGCCGTCCTTCGTCACCTTCGTGATCTTGGCCTTCAGCTGGCCACCTTCTTCGGTGGTCGTGATGTACGTCGTCTTGGGGCCGTTCACGTACTGCCAGTTGCCGACGGCGGTGTTCTGGGCCAGCGCGGCGGCGGCGCAGAATGTTGCGATTGCGAATACTTTGAGCATATTGAGTCTCTCCAGTTTTATCAGTTTACAATGCGATTGACTTGGAAATCCCGCCCCCCATCATTTTTATTGCCTCCCCGCTGGAGGCCGAATACGTCAACCGTATCGCTTCGATTGGAGTTCCGGTGGTCCATCGTCCGCATCTTCTGCCGCCGACCCGGTACCGCGGCGATCACAATGGAGTCCACGTAAACCGTACACCGCGACAGGAAGCCGAATGGCGCGAATGCCTCGCTCAGGCAACCATCCTCTGGGACTTCCCGGATGACATGGCCCTTGCGCCCAATGTCCGCTGGGTTCAGACCACCAGCACCGGAGTCGCCGCCACTGTCCGCCGCCTGAACCTGCAAACCTCGGACCTCCTCATCACTACCGCACGCGGCGTCCATGGCGGCCCTCTCGCGGAATTTGTGCTCCTCAGTCTGCTCGCCCACTTCCGCGGCCTTGCCCACCTGCAGGCCGAACAGCGCGCCCACAGTTGGGTTCGTTATTGCGGCGACGAAATCGCCGGTAAAACGCTGGTGCTGATCGGTGCCGGAGACCTCGCCCGGGCCACCGCGCTACGCGCCCGGGCGTTTGAAATGCGCGTCGAAGCGGTCACCCGCCACCCTGAAAAATCCCGTGCCCACGCCGACCTCTTTCACGCCGTCCACCCCCTCGAAGACCTCCATCGCATCCTCGCCAGGGCCGATGCCGTGGTCCTCACCACTCCCCACACGCCCGAAACCGAGAATCTCTTCGACGCCAGCGCTTTCGCCGCCACCAAATATGGCGCAGCGCTCGTCAACATCGCGCGTGGTCAGGTGCTGGACGAAACCGCGCTCCTCTCGAATCTCCGCTCTGGCCACCTCGCCTTCGCCGCGCTCGACGTCACCGCAGTCGAACCCCTCCCGCCCGATAGTCCCCTCTGGGACATGCCCAACGTTCTGATCAGTCCCCACTCGGCCAGCACGGTCCCTGGGGAAAACGCCCGCATCACCGAAATCTTCTGCGAAAACCTGGGACACTACCTGGCTGGCAACATCGCTGCCATGAAGAACATCTTCGATAAACAGGCCCTCTACTAAAACTATGAACAACTTCGATCTCGATCGCTTCGTCCGCGCCCAGTCCCCCGTTTACGCCGCCGCCCTCCGCGAACTAAGCCAGGGCGCAAAACGCACCCACTGGATGTGGTTCGTCCTGCCGCAACTCGCAGGCCTCGGCACCAGCGAGATGGCCCGCCGCTATGCCATTAGTAGTGCGGACGAAGCCCGCGCCTACCTCGCCCACCCGATCCTCGGTCCGCGCCTTCGTGAATGCACAGAAGCGGTCAACGCGCTCGAAAACACAACCGCCGACGCCATCTTTGGCTATCCGGACAACAGAAAATTCCAGTCCTGTCTGACGCTCTTCGAAGCCACGGCCCCGGATTCGGCCATTTTTTCGGACGCAATCGAAAAATACTTCGCCGGCAAACGCGACCCGGAAACCCTGCGTCTGCTGGCTGAAACCTCTTTGTAACCCTGATAAATCAAGGGTTTTCGCGCTCTGCATAACTCACGGCATTGCACCACGCAACATCGTCTGTTAGTATCAGGGAGACAAGAGTTTCGGTTTTCCCCCTCTCCTCTTGCCTGGCCAGCAAAAAATCCAACGGAGTCAAGCAGCAACTGAATGAGCTTTACCGTATTCCTGGGCAACCTCCCTATCTGGGTAACTGCCGACGACATTAAACAGTGGCTAGCCGCAGACGATCTCGTCGCGGATTCGGTCAAAGTGATCCGCAATCACGAGACGCAGGAGTCCAAGGGCTTCGCATTTGTAGAAGCCCCCACGGCGGACGAGATGGCGGCGATCATTCGCCGCTTTGATCGCGCTCCGCTGGAGGACAAGGTTCTCCGCGCCAACCCCGCTCAGCCCACCAAGGGCGCGGCGGGACTCGCAAAGGCAGGTGCCCCCGCTGGCCCTGGTGGCCCTGGTGGCCCCCGGACCCCCGCTGGTGGTGCTCGTCCCGAGCGTCGTGGTGGCAGGAAGCGCGATCATGAACCGAAGAGCGCTTTCGCGACCGAGCTCGCAAAAGCACTGTAATTCGAACCTCCACGCCGCGCGCGCTTCACTGCTGCGCGCGGCCTCTGGTTCTTTCCTCATATCCCCCCTCTGCACACCTGTGCAGGTTCCGCAACAGTTTCAGGGCACTGATCCCAATAAAATCAATATCTTGCCCCGTGGTGCCTCCCGTGCCACGGGGATTTGTATGTTTGGTGTCCTCGCCGCCTTCCTGCTGTTCTGCCTCCCGGTCTTCGCCGGGCAGGAATTCCTCCGCGAGGCCGCCGAAACCAACGTCAACCAGCGCTATCTGATTGAAAGCGTCTCGGTCGCCGGTGTCGAAGTTCACCAGGCCAAACTACCCTCCAGCCTCCGCCAGCGCCTGGGTGCCCTCATCGGTGCCCGTTGCGACATGGCTCTCCTCGACGACCTCGCAACCCAGCTCCGCCGGGAACTCCACCTCCGCACCGCCACCGAAAAGCTCACCAAAGGCAGCCAGCCCGACCGCATCCGCGTCAATTTCGACGTTGTCCCCAAAGAGCGCCAGTTCGAAGTCGCCGTCCCGAAATTCCTCTACCACTCCAGTCAGGGTTGGACCGGCGAAGTCGACGCCACCACCCGCTTCGCAGGCAACTCCTTCCGCATGGGTGTGGTCAGCAACGGCGACGATCTCACCGAGCGCTTCACCGGGTACTCCACTCGGTACGAAAACACTCAACTCGCCAACGGCCGCCTCCACCTGGGCCTTGGCTTTGAGAACTTCCACGAACAGTGGAATCCTTCCACCCGAGCCGCCGTCACCCCGGAATCGGGCCTCGATCTCTACCGCGCCCGCCGCAATGTCGCTCCGGAAGCCACGTTCGCCGTCTCAAAGAACCTCACCCTCTCCGGCGGTCTCAGCTTCGAAGCCACCGAATCTGAAAATCGCCTCCTCGGCAACCGCGCCGCCAACGCCATCACGGCCGGTGCCCGCTGGGTCGGCCGCGGTCTCGATTTCCGCTACACCCTCCGCGCCGGACTCCGCAGTCTCGGTTCCGACTACGGCTACACGCGTCACAACCTGACCGCCCGTTACGAAGTGAAAGCCGGACGCCACACCGCCACCGAAGAATTCCAGACCGGCACCGTCTCGGGTGACGCGCCCTTCTTCGAACGCTTCATCCTCGGCTCCAGTTCCACCCTCCGCGGCTGGAATCGTTACGCGGTCGACCCCCTCGGCGGCACGCGCATGGCCCACAATTCCCTCACCTGGGGCTACCAAATCGGCGAGGGCACCGTCGAAACGTTCTATGACACCGGCACGCTGTGGACCTCCGGCGGCACCTCGAAGATCCGCCACTCGGTCGGAGCCGGCTTCCGCCAGGGAATTTTTGTTCTCACCGTCGCATTTCCTGTAGTCGAAGGACGTGTCACACCCGTCTTTATGGCAGGCATGAACTATTGAGACGAACTATTGAGTAGACGGAACACCATCGCCACCGCCCTCGCGCTTGCTGCCCTCGTGGCGGGAAGCGCTTTTGCCGTTGCTGTCGCCGAACTCAAACTCAACGTTCACCTGGACGACGATGCCCTCCGCATCTCCGCTCCCCGCCTCAGTTTCCTCAACACCAGCGCTCTGGACCGTCTGAAAAGTGGCTCGACCGTTGCCTTCGTCGGCCAGCTCACCGTCTCCTCCGTGCCCAATGCCGTCGTCCCCAGCGCCCGCTCGGTCGCCCGCTTCGCCCTCAGCTACGACATCTGGGAAGAAAAGTTCTCCGTCACCCGCTTCGGCGACCGTCCCGAAGCCCGCCGCACTGTAAGCCATCTCTCCGCCCAGGCCACGGAGCGCTGGTGTCTGGACAGCATGACTATCGCCTCCGCGCAACTGCCGCCCGAGAAACCCTTCTACGTCCAGTTCGACCTTCGCCTCGAAGATCCCCGCGACCCCCTCGGCATCGTGGGTGACCCCGGCATCAACATCACCCGCCTGGTCGAACTCTTCAGCCGCCCCGCTAAAGGCGCGCAACCCCGCTGGCTCCTGAACAGCGGTCCCCACAAACTCGCCGAACTCCGGAAAGCGAGCCACAGTTGAGCCTGAGGACCAGACTCGCGCTGGTCTTCGTGGCCGCCACCCTGGTCCCTCTCGGAGCGACCCTCTGGCTGGCCAGCATTCTGCTCGACCAAAGCCTCCGAATCCGCCCGTCGAACCAGCTCACCACGCTTGCCGAATCCCTCGAAAAGACCGGCCGAGAATACTATCGCCAGGCTTGTGACCAGCTCCGCGCCGACGCCCGCGCCGGACGGCTGCAGCCCGTTTCTCCCGACACCCCGGCCCTCAAGCCCCTTGTCGATGAATTCAAAGCCAGCGGCGAAACCGAACGTTTCGCGCGCGACGGCGCCCGGCTCATCTACCTGACCCCCGAAAACGTCTGGGAAGAACCCCTCCCCCTCAATCTCACCCAACTCGCCGAACAGATCGCCACCGCCCGCCTGACCGCCTCCCGCGACCTCCGCCGCGGCTTCTTCAGCGCCTGGTGGCTCCTCGCCGCGCTCATCTGGCTGTTCGCCCTGGGCCTGGTCTGGTGGGTGGCCACCCGCTTCACCCGTCCCATCGTCAACCTGACCGCCGCTATGCGCGCCCTCGCCGCCGGCAACTTCCGCATCCGCGTCGATCACGACCAGACCGGCGAAATCGGCCTCGCCACTGACGCTTTCAACCAAACCGCCTCCGAACTCGAGCGCAACCGTGACCGCCTCGTCTACCTCACCCAGCTGGCCAGCTGGCAAATCCTCGCCCGCAAAATGGCGCATGAGGTGAAGAATTCCCTCACCCCCATCCGGCTCACCGTCGAGGAAATGGTCGCCCGCCACGATGACCCCAACACTGACGACCGCCGCCTCTTCCTCACCCAGGCCGCCGGCATCGTGACCGATGAAATCGAATCCCTCGAACGCCGCATCCGCGCCTTCTCCGAGTTCTCTTCCGAACCGCCCGTCTGCCCCGAGCCCCTCGACCTGCCCGCGCTCGTCGAAGAACGCATCGCCTTCCTCGGAGCCGCGCACCCCGAAGTCCGCTACGTCGTTGAAACTGCTGAAAACACACCCTCCGCCCTGGCTGATGAGGACCTCGTTAAAGGCATCCTCGTGAATCTCCTCGAAAACGCCGCCGAAGCCGCTGGGGAAGGCGGCCAGATCCTCACCAAAGTCGCCGCCGTCCAGGCCCCCGATGGAGCCAGCCGCGTCGCCATTGAGGTCCACGATTCCGGCCCCGGCCTCAGCGACCTTGCCCGTAAATCTCTCTTCCAGCCCACCATCTCGTTCAAACAGCGAGGAATGGGCCTCGGTCTCTCCATCGCCCGTAAGAGCGCGCTGCTCTCCGGTGGCGACATACTGCTCATCGCAGGCGAACTGGGCGGTGCGGGCTTCCGCGTCATCCTCCCGACTCTTGAACGAACTACTTAACCCATGGCCTCCAAACGCATCCTCGTAGTTGACGACGAAGAAAACATCGGCCGCTCCCTGCGCATGATCCTGGAACGCGAAGGCTACCAGGTCAACGCGGTCAAATCCGCCGCCGAATTCCGCGCCTTCCCCGGCCTCACCCTGATGGACCTGTTTCTGCTCGACGTCCGCCTGCCGGACGCCAGCGGCATCGACCTCCTGCGCGGACTCCAGGCCGCCGAAGTCCAGGCCCCCGTCATCATGATCTCCGGCCACGCCACCATCGCCGACGCCGTGGAAGCCACCCGAGCCGGAGCCTACGACTTCCTCGAAAAGCCCCTCGGCCGCGACCGCGTCATGGTCGCCGTCAAGAACGCGCTCGAGCAGGGCAAGCTCCGCCAGGAAAACAAGAAGCTAAAGGAAGCCGTCGGCCCCGGCGCGAAGATGATCGGCTCCAGTCCCGCCTTCGAGCGCGCGGTCGAACAGGCCACCATGGCCGCCCGTTCCGACGCCCGCGTGCTCCTCGTCGGTGAATCCGGCACCGGCAAGGAACTCCTCGCAGCCCACATCCACCACAACAGCCCCTTCGCAAATGGCCAGTTCGTGAAGGTCAACTGCGCCGCCATCCCCGGCGAACTCATTGAAAGTGAACTCTTCGGGCACGAAAAAGGCTCCTTCACCGGAGCCACCTCCATGCGCCGCGGCAAGTTCGAAATGGCCGACAACGGCACCCTTTTCCTCGACGAAATCGGCGACCTCCACTCCAACTCCCAAGCCAAGCTCCTCCGCGTCCTCCAGGAGGGCGAATTCCACCGCGTCGGCGGCGAAACCACCATTCGCGTCAGCGTCCGCGTCGTCTCGGCCACCAATCGCGACCTCCAGGCCATGGTCGCTCAGGGTAAGTTCCGCGAAGATCTCTATTACCGCGTCAGCGTCGTCCCCATCCGCGTTCCCGCCCTCCGTGAACGCCCGCAGGACATCGCCGCCATGGCCGCCTACTTCCTGGACGATTTCTGCACCCGCAACGGCTTCCGCAAGCGCCGGTTCGATCCCGAAGTCTGGCCCGTTTTCGAAAGCTACTCCTGGCCTGGTAACGCCCGCGAACTCCGCAACGTGGTTGAGCGCATGGCCATCCTCTCGCAGGGTGACGAAATTACCACCGCCGCCGTCCCCCTGGAACTCAAGCTCCAGAAGGACACCGGCCCCCGTTCCTCGGTCGCCGAAGCCAGGGAAACTGCCGAACGCGAACACGTCCTCCGCGCCCTCGAAGAAGCCAGCTGGAACGTCTCCTCTGCTGCCCGCGCCCTCGGTATCGAACGCACCAATCTCCACAAGCGGATTCGTGCGCTAGGCTTAGCCAGAGGCAAATGACCCGATCCCTGGAACCCGAAGTAATGGACTCGCCGGACATCCCGGCAGCCCTCCTCGAACAGTTCCATAAGGATCTCCACCGCATCCACGGTCTCCTCGGGACCTATCGCACCATCGAGCGTTTCCTCCGAGCCGACCCTCTCCCCGTCCGCCGCGTCCTCGATATCGGCTGCGGGGGCGGCGACCTTCTCCTCTACCTCCGCCGTCGCATGGGCGTCGGAGTTATCGGGATCGACCCCAAACCCGCCATTGTTCCCGGCCTCGAAATCGCCACCGGCAACGCCATCACCGCCGACCTCCCGAAAGCCGATGTTGCCGTCTGCACCATGCTCGGCCACCACCTGACGCCTGAGGAGAACATCGCCCTCATCCGCAATGTGGCCCGATCTTCCCGCCGCTTCCTGATCCTCGATCTGATCCGCCACCCTCTGCCGCTCACCCTCTTCACCGCCTTCCTCTGCCCTCTGATCGGGCGCGAAGCCGGGGCGGACGGTCGCCAGTCCATCCGCCGGTCCTTTACGCCCACCGAATACCTCGACCTGGCCCAAACCGCCATCGCCGGAATCCCCGGAGCAACAGTCCAAATCGACGTCGCGCCCCTCCGCTCCCGCCAGGTCCTCGACCTCCGCTTCCCTGCCTGACCCCGCTTGTGTTAGCATCCGCCTGATGTCTACCCCGCAAACGGCCCCGCGCGTCCCCGACTTCCATAAATCCGCCTTCTGGATCTACGGTGTCACCGCGATGGTCATGCGCGAACCGCTGTCAGTCGTCCTGCACCACGCGGCGACCGCTGGCTGGCAAAATACGGGTGTCCAGCTGGAGGCTCTCCGTGGCCTCGTCGTCTGGCTGGTCATGTCCCGGCAGTTCACTGTCGCGGGCATCTACTTCGACCGCGTCTACCTGCAGCCTGACTCTGCCACGCGATTCCCGCGCCGGAGCTATCCCCACGACTTCATCGTCGGGATCGGTGCACTTCTGGCCGCCGTCGGAGCTTCCACCGTGGTTGGCAGCAACAGCAACATCTTTGACTATGTGATCGGCGTCGCGCTCTCCTGGGACCTGCTCTGGCTGGCAATCGCCGCTGCCGCACGCCACTCCTCGGTCCCTGTGATGGCTTCGGGCGTCGCGTGGAAAATCGGGATCCTTGCCCTCTTCGCGGCTGCCCTGGCTGCCTTCGGTGAACTGCCCGCGTATTGCGTCCTTCTCGTGGGCCTGCTCGTCCACATGGGACGCCTCATCGCCGACTATGACCGGCTTTACTCTACGACTGGCGCCACAGAGCCACGCGGAACTTAAATGTCCGGGCGCGGAGCAGGGCTTCCTCACGCCCGCCCGCCTCATACGCTTCCAGAATCTTCCGCGCCGCCGACCGTCGTGCGCGATTCTCGGGGTCCTGAACGGCCTGAAACAGCATCGCCTCAATCGCGCTTGCCGGAGCCTGGCTCAGAATTTCCATCTCCCCGACCACCGCTTCTTCCGTTGCCCGCTCCGCCGCCAGTCGGTCAAACGCGCCCTGCGAATCCGGCCCCGTGAAATGTCCATCTGCAAACCCCACGCAGTCAATCGAAGCCTTCACCTGCAACATACGCCGCAGATTGTCCAGATTCATCCGGCCCCGCGTATGCGCCGCCACATCGCCCCGCAGGACGAGCGCCGTATATTCCGGCTCCGCGCACACAAACCGCTTCGTTCCCGGCTTCAGTTCCGCCTTGTCCGGATTGCGCAGGGCGTCCGCATAGTGCACCACCGAATACTGCTGCGCTTTGGGACTCACCATGTCGAACCGAACACCCAAATACGCCACCGTTT
>CANIHR010000203.1 GCA_947467185.1 Bryobacterales bacterium | reverse complement strand
TGGCCCGATCAGCAGGATGTTCGACTTCGCGAGTTCCACTTCGGAGTTCCGCATCCGGTTCATGTGGATACGCTTCGAGTGGTTGTAAACGGCGACGGCGAGTTTCCGCTTGGTCGCTTCCTGGCCGATCACGTACTGATCGAGGAAGTCCTTAATCTCAAGCGGTTTCGGAATCTTGTTCGGCCCGGTGGCTACCGGTTCCGGTCTGTCGTCATCAAGAATGGAGTTGCATACGGCGATGCACTCGTCGCAGATGTAGGCCCGCGTGTACTCGCTGGGGGAAGAAATCAGCTTCCCGACTACATCCTGACTCTTGTGACAAAAGGAACAACGGAGGGTGTCATCTGATCCAGCGCGCTTCAAGCGGTCCTCCTGCGGCGGTGTATTGTTCCCATTTGGCTACGATTCCATTATCGCCCCCGGCGGGAGCCGAAGCAACGAAGAGCGGCAGATATTGACTTACAGTTTCAGTTTGCAGATGACGCCGACATCGTCACAATACCAAAGCCAGCCGTCGCGAATTGTCATACCGTGGGGCAGCGGGTCGGTGTCAGCCAACTGGATGCGCTCCAGCGTCGCTCCGGTATCGGGGTCGTGTTTGAAGAAGGCGTTGAGGTTGCTGTCGGTGACCCAGAGGTAGCGACCCTCCCAGCCGATGCCATGGGGACGGTTGGCTGCGGTGGGAAATTTACGCTGGACGACCCACGTCCTGGGGTCGAGCTGGTAGACCTCGCGGGAGGGTGGAACGGCCATCCAGAGGAACCCGTCGCGCCACTCCTGGCCGTGGGCTCCGGTGCCGGGGGCTTTGCTGCCGAGGGTGTCGCCAGCCTGGAAGCCCCCGACCTGGGCGGGTTTTGGGGTAGCGGGCTTGGGAGCTGGCTTGTTGAGGGGGCTGGAGCGAGCTGGTGGGTCGGACTTCATGTTGTAGATGACTCCGGCGCCGGGTGTGAAGTGGCGGGAGATGGTTTTGCCGGTTTGGGCGTCAACCTGAACAATCTCGCGGGAGTAGGTGGAGCCGATCCAGAGCGACTGGCCGTCGAAGGTGATGCCGCTGGGTCGGTCGGTCTCGGTGTCGAAGGCTCGGATGACCTTGCCGGTGTCCCAGGTGATGAGCGAGGCGCGGGCGCCTTCGGACTGATCGATGACCCACAGACCTTCCGCCGTCGCCTGCAGGCCGTTGGGGTGGGGCGTGGGCGATTTGAAGACGATGGTTGGTTTTCCGGCCTTGCGGGTTGGCAGAGTGGCGGCGAGGGCGGGAGAGGCACCGGCCAGGGCGAGAAAGCTGCGGCGTTGCATGGCGGGATTCTATCAGGGTGTGAGAGAATTTTCCGCATGTCTTCTCGTTACCTCGCCGCCTTTTTGTTCGCGCTGCCCTTACTGGCCCAATCCCGCTGTGAGCAATTGACGTCGGCGCAAGTGCCGGGTGTGACGATTACGTCGGCGAAGGAAGTGACGGCGGGCAAGCTGGAGATTCCGGGCGGACGCGGCGCGATGCAGGTAGATGTTCCGGCGTTTTGCCGGGTGGCGGCGCGGGTGGCTCCGGAAGTGAACTTCGAGCTGTGGATGCCGGTAGCCTGGAACAACAAGCTGATGGCGGTGGGGAACGGTGGGCTGGCCGGGAATATCAACTTCAATTCCATGGTGGCTCCGTTACGGCGCGGCTATGCGGCCAGCAGCACGGATACGGGGCATGCGTCCGCGAGTACGAATGATGGCGCGTGGGCGCTGGGGCACTACGAGCGGATTGTGGACTTTGCGGACCGCGCGGTGCATGTGATGGCGCAGGCCGACAAGGCGATTCTGCGGGCGTTTTATGGCGGTGCTCCCGCACGTTCGTACTTCAATGGCTGCTCACAGGGTGGCCATGAGGCACTGGTTGAAGCGCAGCGGTACCCCGAAGATTTCGACGGGATTATTGCCGGAGATCCGGCGAATAACTGGACCCGGCACTACGCGGGCGGGCATCTGTGGACTGGTCTTGCGATGGATGGCGATGGATTCCTGACGCCGGAGAAGGTGCAATTGTTGGGGAATGCGGTCAACGAGCAGTGTGATTTGCTGGATGGCGTGAAGGACGGAGTTTTGAATGAGCCGCGGCGGTGTCACTTTAAGCCCGAGACCCTGCTGTGTCCCGGGGCGGATGCTCCGACGTGTTTGACTGCAGCTCAGGTGGGGGCGGTCAACAAAGTGTGGGCCGGACTCCGGGATGAGCACGGAGATCTGATTTACCCTGGAATTGTTCCGGGCGGCGAGGTAGGGCCGGGGGGCTGGACGAACTGGGTCACCGGGACCGCGCCGGGTAAGAGTGCGCACCTGAACCTGGGGATTCCGTTCTTCCGCTACATGGTGTTTGAGGATCCGAACTGGGATTATCATTCGTTCCGTCTGGAAGCGAAGGGCGGGTTTGACAGCGACATCGATTTTACGGACAACAAGCTGGGCGCTCTCTTCAATGCCACGTCGCCCGATCTGTCGGCGTTTCGGGCGCGCGGCGGGAAGCTGATTCAGTACCACGGCTGGAGTGACCCCGACATCACGCCGCTCAACAGCATCGACTACTACGAGACGGCGGTGCGGGTGAACGCGAAGGGCGGAAACCATGGCCTGCGGGAGACGAAGGAGTTTTACCGCCTCTACATGGTGCCGGGGATGCAGCACTGCAGCGGTGGCCCCGGGGCGACGCAGTTCGACATGGTGGAGCCGCTGGAAGCGTGGGTGGAAAAGGGACAGGCCCCGGAGCGCGTGAATGCGGCCCATGCCGTGGCCGGGAAAGTGGAGTTTACAAGGCCCCTCTGTCCGTATCCGCAGGAAGCGGTTTGGGATCAGAAGGGCCCAAATACCGAAGCGGCGAGCTTCCGGTGTGAAGTGGCGGTTCGTTAAGACTTAACGCGGGCTTCGATTACGCAGACCGGTGACGGGCTGGGCGTGATGCTGACCAGTTCCAGACCCGCCGATTCGAATAGGTGCGCGAATTCGGCGGCCGTGCGTTCGCGGCCACCACGCGTGCAGACCAGCATCTCAATGTCGAGAGCTTTGGCGGGGCCTGGCTCCGGAGAGTCCGGGACGACCATTTCGCAGAGGAAAACACGGCCCTTTTCCGGAGCGGTTTTCAGGAGTTGTTCGCGCATCAGGGAGAGGATCCGGCGTCCGCTCTCGTCGTCCCAATCGTGCACGATGTGCTTCATGATGTAGGCGTCGCAGCCGTGGGGAACGTGCTCGAAAAAGCTGCCGAGTTCGTAGGTAATGCGGCCTTCGCAGTTGCGGAAATGGCCCGTTTCGGGGGCCCCGGAGACCACCTCGGGCAGGTCGTAGAGGACACCTTCGAGGTGAGCGTTTTTCTCGAGGATTTTCGAAAGGAGCATACCGTGGCCACCGCCGCAATCGGCAAGGCGGGTGAACCGGGAGAAGTCCGCTACGGCGAGAACCGCCAGACCCGCGCCGGCGGAGAAATTCGTCATGGCTCGATTGAAATTGGCACCTTCGTCCGGATGTTTGTGGAGGTAATCGAAGGCATGTTCACCGTAAGCGAGGGTGGGGCCGTCGGTGCCGGTGCGAATGCATTCTGCCATGTGCGCGTACGACTGGATCTGCCACGGGTCGCTGAACATGACGGCGACGTCGCGCATGGATTTTGGGTGGTCCGTGCGCAGGATGGCGCCAAGTGGGGTGAGGGCGAAGTGGCGCGCAGGACCTTCGGTGAAGAGTTCCATGCCGGACAACAGACGGAGGACGCGGAAGAGGGCGTCGGCCTGGGTGGCGCTTTCACGGGCAATGTCTTCCACGTCGCGCGGGGTTTCGGACATGTGATCGGGAATTCCCAGTCGGGCAATGGAGGCCACGGAGAAAAAGGCCATCTTGCCGAACAGCAACTGCATCATTTGGGCTTCAGGGGGAGGGGCTTGCGGGGTGGACGAGGTCTCGCTCATGCACGCCAGTTTATACTCTGGCGGTGTATAACGTCAGGCGGTCGCGAACTGGTGGTCGGGACATTCCACGCGAACCTGCTCGTAGATGTCGTTCACGAAGCCCATGCCGTACTGGGCGATGAAGGGGAGCACCGAGTAAACACGTTCCTGCAGATGGCCATCGGGGAAGGCAAGGCCGGAAAGCGAGGAGGTGTCACGCGCGGATTCTTCGTCTTTGGCCAGAATCTGGAGAGAGATTTTGCGGGCCGTCTTCGCCATCTGGTATTCCATCTTGCGGCGGCTGGTGGCCAGGGCCTTGGATTGAGAGACGTCGAAGAGGCGGAGGTCTTTGTCGAGGGCGTCGAAGGCTCCGGCGACAGTTGCTTTTGTAGTCTCGAGGCGCTGCCGCAGTTCGGCGGGAACCAGGCGGGCGGCCAGGGTTTCGCGCAGTTCGCGTTCGGGATGGAAGAGTTCCGTGGGCGTCAGGCGGTACTTCGCCATGCGCTTGGCGGCTCGTTCGTCCATGACAGTGAAGCCGGCGCGGGGGAAAGACACGGAGCGGCGTCCGAGGAGCTTTTCGTAGAGGACGGCGGATTGGGCGAGATAGGCCAGTTCTGCCGCGCCACCGACATAGGCCGCGGTCGGGAACATGTAATCCTGCGCGACGGGCCGGAGGAGCGCGTTCGGCGACAGGTGTTCGGCGTTGGCGACGAGTTCTTCGGTGGTCCACTTGCGGCCGCCGCCGGTGAAATGGTCGGCGTGGCGGTGGAGGACGATGCGTTCGCCATCGCGGAGGGCGAAGACGAGTGAGGTGTTGTCGTCCACCAGAACCTGGGCGTGATAGCCGCGCTTCACCAGTTCGGCGCTGCGAACTTTGATGCCCTCAATCAGCGACGGCATCTGTTCGACAGCCTGGCGGATGAACGGGGCGGCCAGTTTCCGGAGCGACTCCTGCATCGGGTCAATCAGGAGGAGGCCGGAACCGGCGAAGAGTTCGCGCAGCATTGTCGCGAAGGCGGAACCGAGGGTTTGACCCGGCGCGTAGGCCTTTTCGGCGAGGGCAACGGCTTCGTCTGCGAAGGGCAGACCCGCGAGAGCTTTACGAAGTTCGTTGATGGGCGCGTGAACTATGGTACGGTTGCCGACCGGGCGAGGGGCGGAGCCGCCATCGGATTCCACGGTTAGTTTGACGGGGTGGTGGTCGGGACCAAACACGAAGGCATGGTCGACTTCGGCGAAGTCGTGGTCTTCGGTGGCCAGCCAGAACATGGGGACGGCAGGGGTTCCTGCGGCGTTGAGCTCCGCGGCGATCCGGATTGCCGTCAGGGCCTTATAGATGGTGTAGACCGGGCCGGAAAACAGACCCACCTGCTGCCCTGTGATGACGGCGACGGTGCCCGGTTGAGCCAGCTTTTCGAGAGACGGATTGCCCTCATTCAGGGGGGCCAGGGCGGCCACAGCGGCGGCGCGACGGTCGGCAGGAAAATCAAAGCGGGCGGCGCGCTGAATTGCCGCTAAATCATTGGTTGGAAAAGGGTACAGGTCCGCGACCCTGTCGTAATGGACGGTCAGGTCGTTGAACAGCCGGGATGTATTCGGCAGGTCCGCATGGCGGACACACGTACAGTGCATTGGACTTTACAGGACTTTGACGACTTGGTTCAGGTTATCAGATGCTGCCGAAAGTTGTGTGGGTTCCAGGATTCATTTACAAATGCAGAAATAAGCCTGGGGTGATCCGTCGCACGATGTCGTTGTAAAGAACGAAGACCATCAGCATCATCAGGAAAACGAAGCCAACTTTGAGCATGGCTTCCTTGACGGAGAGACTGATATCGCGGCCCATCACCATTTCGATGAGGAGGGTGAGGATCATGGCACCGTCGAGGATCGGGATCGGGAGGAGGTTCAGGATGGCCAGGTTGAGGCTGACCATACTCATCAGAGTGAGGAACGTGGCGGGGCCTTCCTGGGCGGCCTGAGTCGCCTGCTGGGCGATACCGACCGGACCCTGCAGGTTCTTGGCCGGCATGCGTCGCTCCACGATGCCCTTCAGGAGTTCGACGATCAAGGTGCCGTACCGGCGGTTGACGCGGAGGGATTCGGCGAGTGCAGCCGGGAAAGAGAGCTGGGTCTTCTGGATGTGCCACTTGACGTCGGACGAGACGCCGATCATCCAGCGGGTGCTGCCTTCCATGTTCTTGTAGACAGGGTTCACGGCTACCGAGTGAGTGGCCGTCCCGCGCTGGTATTCGAGGACGACGGGTTTGCCCTCGCTCTTGCGGATGACTTCGGGCAGCGTGAAGCGGGAGTGGATCGGGACACCGTTGACGGTGAGGAGGAGGTCGCCTTTTTTCAGCCCGGCGGAGGCGGCGGGCATGCCTTCGGTAACGGCACCGACCTGAATCTGGTTCTGACCTTCCCAGCCGGCATCGCCGAGGCCGGAGCGTTCATCGAGCACAGGCGTGACGGAGGTGGAGACGCGGCGACCCTGCCGTTCGTAAGTGACGGTGAGGGGCTGGGCAACGGCCTGGATCTCGGTGGTAATAATGTCTTCCCAGTCCGGATTCTCTTTGCCGTTCATTCGGACAATTTTGTCGCCGGCCTGCATGCCGGCTTTGGCGGCCGGGGAATCGGGCATCACATGGCCAATCAGGGCGCCGTTGTCATCGATGATCTTTTCAAAATGAACCATGAATAGGCCGGTGAGGACGCCAATGGCCAGCACAATGTTCATGAAGGGGCCCGCAAACGCGATGATCAGGCGCTGCCAGCGGGGTTTGGACAGGAAGCCTCTGGGGTCGGCAGCACCTTCGTCGCTGGGTTGGTCGCCCGCCATTTTGACGTAGCCGCCGAACAGGAACAGGGAGAAACGATAGTCGGTTTCGCCGCGCTTGAAGCCAAACAGTCGGGGGCCAAAGCCAAAGCTGAAGATATCGACTTTAACGTCGAAGGCCCGGGCTGCCCAGAAGTGCCCTAACTCGTGGACGAGGATCATCACGCCGATCAGGACCAGCAGCCACCAAAATTGCGTAATCAGCGTCAGGAGACCATTCATAAAAATCCCTTACCTGCCGGCTCCAACAGTGACCGGACTTTTTTCAACAATCTCGCGCGCCCTGGCGCGGGCTTCCACATCGACGGCCAGAACTTCTCCAATGGTACGTGGTTCCGTGTGGGGCATTTGTTCCAACGTGGCACGAACCGTCCGCGCGATGCCGGTAAAGCCAATGCGGCCCTTGAGGAAAGCCTCAACGGCAATTTCGTCGGCGGCGTTCAGAATGCAGGAGGCGTCGCCACCCATGCGGATGGAATCGTAGGCCAGTCCGAGCAGGGGGAACTTCTCGAAATCAGGAGCGTGGAAGTCCCAGGCGCGGGCCTGCGACCAGTCGATGCGGGGCACGGGGGCCGCCGCCCGATCGGGCCAGGTGAGCGCGTACTGAATCGGCATTCGCATGTCCGTAGCAGATATCTGTGCAATCACACTGCCGTCTTCATATTCGACCATCGCGTGCACCGAGGACTGGGGGTGAACGACGACCTCAATCTCGTCGGCGGAAAACGCGAAAAGCCAATGCGCTTCAATGACTTCGAAGCCTTTGTTCATCAACGTGGCCGAGTCAATTGTGATGCGATTGCCCATCTTCCAGGTAGGATGCTTTAGAGCCTGGGCAGGACTCACGAACTCCAGATCGGCTGCGGGCGTGTTTCGAAATGGACCGCCTGATGCCGTAAGGATCAGTTTGCGGGCTTCGCCCCGAAGGCCGGCGCGGAGGCACTGGTGGGCTCCATTGTGCTCGGAATCGACGGGGATAAGTTCGACTTTGTGCCGCGCGACGGCTTCCATCATTAGTTTGCCGGCGGAGACGAGCGATTCCTTGTTGGCGAGGCCGATCCGTTTGCCGTGGCAGGCGGCGGCATGGGTCGCTTCGAGGCCGGCGACGCCCACGATGGAGGACATCACGGTGTCGGGTTCATTGGCGACGGAAATCTGTACGAGAGCTTCAGGGCCGACCAGGACTTCCGGGGCTACTGTTTTTGGAAGAAGTTGGAGGAGTTCGTTGCGGGCGGCATCGTCCGGGAGGACGACCACAGTAGGGTTAAATTCCTGAATCTGTTGGGCGAGAAGGGTGATGTTGCGTCCGGCCGCAAGCGCGAAGACACGAAAGGTGCCGCCATGCTGGCGAACCACGTCAAGAGTGTTGGCACCGATGGAGCCTGTGGAACCGAGAACGGTCAGAGTGCGGGGGAGCATGCGTCCGGCGTAGTGTTTGAACTGCCTATACAGATGATAACACGCTGGGAAAGAAGGGGTTTTCGTTCAGGGAAGGTGCTTCTTGTTTGCGAGACCCAAACCCTTGCGGGCGCCGGGGAGGTTGCTTCAGGGGTCTTTCAGTTTAGAGGTTAGTCTCGCTTTGGTGGGAGTAATTTGTCCTCCCCGGCTTGATTCCAATAATAGAATAACCAGAAACGGAATGCAATAGAAAAATGGATATTATTTTTGGTAGGGCCCCGAAGGGCCCTACCCGGGGAGATCTAGCCCTTTACTTCGACGCCGGTCAGGCCTTCCAGGACCTTAATAGTGGCGCAGATGTCCTCTTCGCCGTGGCCGGTCGCAATAGCGGCCTGGAACATCTGGCGGGTGAGGGCAGTTAAAGGTGTGGGAACAGACAGTTCCGCAGCGGACTCCAGCATGAGGCCGATATCCTTATGCATCCACTTAATGGAGAAGTTGGTGGTGAAGTCGCGGCGGAAGATGAACGGGGCCTTGTACTCGATGAGGCCGGACTTGGCGGCGGAGTTCGAGAGGATGTCGAGCATCAGGGCGGGGGGCACGCCGGCTTTGGTGCTGAGGACGATGCCTTCGTTGAAGGCCTGCAGGATGTTGGAGAGCACCAGGTTCTGAGTGAGCTTGGCGTGGAGGCCGGTTCCGGGGCCACCGCAGTAATAAAGCTTCTTGCCCATGGCTTCGAGGAATGGCTTCGCTTTTTCAAAAACGGCTTCCGCGCCACCAATCATAAAGGTGAGCGTGCCGTTGATGGCGCCGGGGGTGGAGCCGGTGCAGGGGGCTCCGAGGAAATCGATGCCCTTCTCGGCGAGCGATTCGCCCATGCGAACGCTGGAGGACGGTCCAATGGTGGAGGCGTCAACCACGATGAGGCCGGCTTTGCCGCCCGACTTGATGCCGTTTTCGCCGATGATGACCGCTTCGGCCATTTCAGTGTTTCCGACGCAGACGAACACGACTTCAGCGTCGGCCGCCACTTCGGCTGGTGAGGCACAGGCCTTTGCGCCGGCTTCTGCGGCGAGCTGTGTCGCCTTGGAGCCAGTGTTGGACCAGACGGCCACTTCGTGTCCGGCCTTCAGGAGGTTCTTCGCCATCGGGTAGCCCATCAGGCCGAGTCCGATAAATCCAAGTTTTGCCATAAGTGGAGATTGTATCGCTCCCGCCTGATTTTTTTGGCGGGCTTTTTCATTGGCGGTCGCTGCTGGTTCCGAAGGCGGTGATCGCGATGAAGATCTTCACGATGGTTTGCGGGGCGATGTTGTTGACGGCGGTGGCGGGGCGGAGTGCCGAAGTGCCGGTTTGCATTCAATATGACAGCCAGCCCAGGGTGGTTGCGACGGCTCAGAAAGTCGCCGGTGTCCTGCTCGACGCCGCGGATGTGACGCTGCGCTGGAAGACCGGCCTGAAGGGCTGCCCGGAAAATGGGGTCCGCGTCACGCTGGTGGAGCATTCCGAGACTGCCGGGCACCCGGGTGCTTATGGCTATGCGATGCCGTATGAGAAATCGCACATCGTCATTTTCGCGGACCGCGTGCGGGCGGCAGAGCCGGGGGAAGGGTTGTCTGCGTTGTTGGGGCATGTGATGGCGCATGAGATCACGCACATCCTGC
>CANIHR010000202.1 GCA_947467185.1 Bryobacterales bacterium | reverse complement strand
GACGCGGAAGGGAATGTCGAGACGCCAGAAGTTGCGGAGTTTTTCGGTGAAAGAACCGTCGAGCCAGTGGTTCTGTGCGGGAGCGGTGTCGTGCGCGATGGCGGTACGGAGTTCAGCACGGCAGGAAGCGAGCATCGAGGTATCGACGATGTCGGCGCGGTCGTCCATCAAAGTGAGGAATTCGCGGTGTTTGACCAGTTCGCGGGTGCAGCCGGGGCAGGAGGCCAGATGGGCTTCGATGGCGTCCTCCACTGCCGGGGTGACTTCGCCGTAGCAGTAGAGGGGGATTTCTTCGATGACTTCGTTACAACGCATGGCAGAACTCATACAAATGCTTCCAGACTCGCCCTCATCTTCTGAGTGGCGCGGAAGAGGCAGTTTTTGGCGGCCTCTTCGGTAGTTCCAATCATTTCGCCGATGGCCCGGAGACGGAGGCCTTCGTAGTGCCGGAGTTCAAAAACGGCGCGCTCGCGGGGGGTGAGTGCCGAGAGGGCATGGTCGATCTTGCCGCCCAGCTGGCGATTCCACATCTGACGTTCGGGGTCAGCGTGGGGGGCGTCCTCTTCGAGCTGCGAGACGCGATCGACGATACCTTCGGAGGTTTCGACGACAGTGGATTCCTCACGGCGGACCTTGCGGCGGCGGAGGTGATCGAGGCAGATATTGGTGACGATGCGGTACAGCCAGGTGTGGAAAGAGCAGTCAAAGCGGAAGGTGTGGAGGTTGCGATAGACCTTGAGGAACGCTTCCTGGTAGACGTCGCGGGCCTCTTCCGGGGAGCGGAGGAGGTTCATGGCGATACGGAGGACACTATGGTCGTACGACCGCACCAGACGCTCGAAAGCATCCTGATCGCCCTTTTGGGCCGCGCGGATCAGCCCGGCTTCATCTAATTGCGATTCGGTTCGCGCCATCCTGGCACTCATTACTTCTACGGCTTCGTGCATTTTCTTACCGTCGTTGTCTACGTGTTGGACGACGGAGGAAAAAAAATGTCACCAGGTAATTAATTTCAGCTCGGTCATTTCCTCAATGGCGTAGCGGGGACCCTCGCGGCCGTTGCCGGAGAGTTTCACGCCGCCGTAAGGCATCTGGTCGACCCGGAATGCCGGTATCTCGTTGATATGGAAGCCTCCGACATGGCATTCGCGGGCGGCGCGGAAGGCTTTTTCGATGTCGCGGGTGTACATGCCGGCCTGGAGACCGTAATCGGAGGCGTTGACCATGGCGATGGCCTGGTCGAGAGTTTTGTAGGAGTTGAGGGCGACGACGGGGCCGAAGGCTTCTCGGGCGCAGATGCTGGCGGAGGGGTCCACGTCGGTCAGGATGGCGGGGGAGACGGTGGCTCCGGAGCGTTCGCCGCCAGCGATGAGCTTCGCGCCCCCGGCCGTGGCTTCGCCGATCCAGCTTTCGATGCGTTTGGCTTCGGACTCGGTGATGAGGGAACTGACTTCGGTCGCGTCTTCGAGGGGGTGGCCGATGCGAAGTTTTGCGGTGATTTCGGCCATGCGGGTGGCGACTTCGTCGCGGATGGACTCGTGAGCGAAGATGCGCTGGAGCGAGATACAGACCTGACCGGAGTGGGCGAAGGAGCCGGCGACACATTTGGGGATCGCTTTGTCGAGGTCGGCGTCGGGTTCCAGGATGACGGCAGAGTTGGAGCCGAGTTCAAGGGTAACTCTCTTCATTCCTGCAAGATTGCGGATGCGCTGGCCGATTTCCGGGCTGCCGGTGAAGGTGATCATGGCGATGCGTGGGTCGAGGGAAAGAAGGTCACCGATCACGCCGCCAGGGCCGGTGATGACGTTGAGGGCGCCGGCAGGGAGGCCTGCATCCGCGAAGATTTGCGCCAGCAGCAGGGCACTGATGGGGGTGGCGGAGGCGGGTTTGTGGACGACGGTGTTGCCGCCCGCGATGGCCGGGCCGATCTTGTGGAGCGAGAGGTTGAGGGGGAAGTTGAAGGGCGTGATGGCGGCGATGACACCGACAGGTTCGCGGATCAGCAGGCCGGTCTTGCCGCGACCACCGGGGTGAGCGTCCATGGGGACTTCCTCGCCGTGGAGACGGTTGGCTTCTTCGGCTGAGAACAGGAGGGTGCAGAGGCCGCGGTCAACTTCGACGCGGGCTTCGCGGATCGGCTTGCCGGATTCCGAGGAGACGGCCTGTGCCATCTGTTCGCGGCGTTCAGTAAGTAGCGCGTGGGCTTTATAGAGGATGGACGAGCGCTCATGGCGGGTGAGGGCTCGCATGGCAGGGGCGGCGGCGGAAGCGGCGGCGATGGCGGCTTCCACCTGTTCGCGTCCGGCCTGGAAGATAGTGCCGGCGACTCTGCCATCGAAGGGGATGCAGACAGGGCGGGGGTCAGCGGTGCGGACGGCGGCGCCGCCAATCCACATCGGGTATTCGGTCATGGTTACCAGCTTATAAGGAAGTTGGTAATACGGGGAGGTGTTCTTCATCCGGGGTGATTGGAGGAGAATGCACTTGAAAGCTAACAGACTATTTCTGGCCCTGGGGCTGAGTTTCGCTGCCACCCTGGCAGCGCAAACACCGACGATCAATGCCGGTGGCGTGGTGAATGCCGCCAGCTATGCCTATGCGGGTCTGCCCTCGGGCGGCATCGCACAGGGTTCTATCTTTGCCATCTTTGGCACTAACCTCGGGCCGACGCCGTTTGCGCAGCCGAGCGGTTACCCGATTCCGACCACGCTGGGCGGGGTTTCCGTGAAGGTGACTTCCGGCAGCACGACGGGTCAGGCGTACCTGTTCCTGGCTTCCTCGGGACAGATTACGGCCATGCTGCCCTCGAATATTCCGGTTGGCACCGCTTCCCTGACTGTGACGAACGGCAGCGCGACCAGCGCACCGCAGTCGTTTCAGGTTGTTTCGAGCAGCTTTGGTACGTTTGCTCTGAATTCGGGTGGCAGCGGGCCGGGCGTGATCACGAATGCGAATGTGGTGCCGTTTGGTCTGACCAAAGCGGCGAACCCCGATGAAGCGGCTGTGATTTGGGGTACGGGTCTGGCTCCGGTTTCGGGCAATGAAGCCGGCGGCGCCCTGCCGGGTGATCAGCCGAACCTGCCTGTCGAAGTTTATGTTGGCAACTCGAAGGCGACCGTGACTTATCGTGGCCGCTCCGGCTGCTGCGCGGGTCTGGACCAGATCGTGTTCAACGTGCCGAACGTGCTGGGTTGCCGGGTTCCGGTGACGATTAAGATCAACAATGTGGTGAGCAATTCCACCACGATTCCGGTGGCTGCGAAGGGTTCACGGACCTGCACGGACGCCGGCGGACCGTCGGCGGCCGATCTGGCGAAGTACGCGCAGAACGGCGCATCGGTTGGCGTGGTGACGCTGAATCGGGTCGCAACATCGATTACGGTGCCGTTCCTTGGGGCGATCACAACGAATGCGGACGTGGGTGCGGCGGTTTTCACGAAGTACACGCCGGCACAGCTGGACGCGAGCGGGAATCCGTTCAATACGCAGCAGATCGGTTCCTGCACGGTTTCCTACTACAAGGGTTCGGCTCCGACGACGGGTCAGGATCCGACGCTGCCCAAAACTTTGGATGCAGGTTCGGCGATCACGATCAACGGTGCGGCCGGCACGAAGTCTCTGGCGAAGACCGCTTTGGGTGGTTACCTCAGCTATAGCGGGCTGCTGAGCACCATCGGCGCGACCGGTGCAGTGGATTACCTGAATCCGGGCACCTATACGGCGACCGGCCCTGGCGGCGCGGAAGTGGGTGGTTTCACTTCTTCGATCACGATTCCCTCCTCGCTGAACTGGACCAACCAGGCGGCGCTGACGGATATCACCCGTTCTTCGGGTCAGGCTGTTACGTGGACGGGCGGTGACCCGAACGGCACGATCCTGATCACGGGCAGCTCGGCATCCGGTACGGCGGCGGATTCGGTGGGCGCTGCGTTCACCTGTATCGCGAAGTCGACGGACAATTCGTTCACGATTCCGGCGCAGGTTCTGCTGGCGCTGCCGGTAAGCGTGACGGTGCAGGGCATTCCGACCGGTGTTCTGTCGGTGGGCCAGACGGGCGCGCCGAAGTCGTTTACGGCTTCGGGTGTGGACGCTGGTTACATGCTTTATACCAATTTGGCTGCAAAAACACTAAACTATAAATAGCCACTCACAGGTGGCGAAAAACGGCGGCGCGCGGGGATCACCATCCTGGCGCGCCGTTCGTGTTTTTGGGGGTGGTTGGGAAGCGGTTCAGGCCCAGATCTGCTGAAGAGCCCTCTGGAAATTGCCCCCCAGAATGAGAGCGACGTGGGCATTCGTATAGCCGCGCCGGAGAAGCCCTTCGGTCAGTTCGTAGATCCGGTGGACGTTGTTCAGGCGGGGAATGTCGTAGGCGGGATGGGGGTCGAGGTCAAAATCGCTGCCAAGACCGACGTGCTCAATCCCCGTCAGCTTTACGGCGTGATCGAAATGGTCCAGAACGTCTTCGAGGATGACGGGATTGCCATCGCGCACGAAGTTGCGCACCGAGGTAATGCCGAGAACACCCCCGTTGCGCGCGGCGGCCCGGATCACCTCGTCAGGTTTTGAGCGCGCGGCGCAGGGGGCCAGCGCGCGACAGTTGGAGTGGGTGATGAGGACCGGTTTGTTGGACGCAGCGATCGCGTCGAGGCTGGTACGTTGGCCGCAATGGGAGATGTCGAGGGCCATGCCGAGTGAGTTCATGCGTGCGATCACCTGGGCACCGAATTCGGTGAGGCCCTTATCCTGGGGTACTTTACACCCGCTGCCGAGGCGGTTGTCGGCGTTGTAGGTCAGTTGCGTCAGACGCTGGCCCATCGCGTGGAATTCGGCCAGATCGTCCACCTTGCGGAGGTGATTTGCATCCTGCATGCCGAGGATGACGCCGATCTTCTTTTCCTGCCTGGCCCGCGCGAGGTCGCCGGGACCGTCTATGCGGACGAAATAGTCGGGATGCCAGGCAAGGAAGCGATTCCATTTCGAGAGCCACGCGCGGGTGACTTCGTAGGTCTGAGGGCTGTCGAAGGCAACGGCGGGATGGAATACATCGATTCCCGAGGTTCGGAGTTTCTGAAAATCGGCGAGGGTGAAGGCGGCTGGAGTCTGATGCCAGTGATCGAGCAGGGACCAGTTCAGGGTGAGGAGGCCGAGCATGTCGATGACATTCGATTCCGCGACTACGTCGACGGCACGGGCGGAATAGCGGCCTGGCAGGGTTGCAGACGCCAGCAGGGGCGCTGCGAAGAGCGACAACGAACCGGTCAGAAGTTCACGGCGACGCATAAAGCCTCCCGCGATATGCTGATTCCGCTTCAGCATTCGTGCGTCAATTATGCCGATGCGGCTTCAGCATGTCAAGCGGGTGGTTTGGAGTTTCCGGTAAACGGCTTTAGAATCAGCACAGTGGCTAACAGGACCGAAGTATCGAAGTATCTGGCTGAGATTGGGCGCAAAGGCGGGAAGGCGAGCGGCAAGGCCCGTATGGAAAAGCTGACGCCGGAGCAGCGCCAGGCGGTCGCCCGAACTGCAGCAGCGGCCCGGTGGGCGAAACCAGTGACGCAGGAGGATCTGCGGCGGCAGACGGTGCTTCAGGTGGCGGAGTGGGAGACGGATCGCGCGGCGCAACTGGGCGCGGAGGAGATTAACGTCCGATTGGCTGCGGGAGCGGAGCTGAAGCCGGGAAAGCTCACGTTTGACAAGAAGCTGAAGCTGGCGAAACTGTCGAAGACGGTCGCAGTGAAGCCTGCAGTACCCGAGACGGGGGTGGTGGTGACGCCAGCAAAAAGGGGCAAATCACCCGCGAAGGGCAAGGCTTGAGGATGGCCGTTTAACGAACGATTAGCTGGCCCTTCAGCATTTTCATGCCGCATTCAAAGACGAGTGGCCCGGTCTTTTGGGGGGTGATTTCCACGACCACGGTTTCGCCGGGCGGGAGCTTCTTTTCGATCCCGAGGTCGGGGAAGACGACTTCGCGGGCGCAGTTGTTGGCGTTGGGACGGAAAAACGCCAGTTTGAGGGGCTGGCCGACTTTGGCGTCGATAGTTTCCGGGTCGAAGCCGACCATGTTGATGTTAACGAGCACGGCTCCGGGGGGAACATGAGGGCCGGGCGCCGCGGCCTGGGGGACGGGAGGTTTGCGTAGGGCGAGCGGGGCGAATTTCCAGACCAGCAGGCCGCCGAAGATGACCAGCAGCAGGATCAGTAGCAAACGTTTGATGTTCATGCAGTGCCTCTAAGGGATTTTCGCACCAGATTCGACCCAGCGATCCAGAATTTGGCGCTCCTCGTCGGTCATGCCGCTCATGTTGGCGATGGGCATGGTTTGTTCCACGACGACCCTCGCTTTGATACGGCTGGCATATTGGCGCATCTGCTGGGGTGTATCGAGCTTCACACCCATCACCGCAAATGGGAAGGCGCGGTTGGTTGGCTGGCTGGAATGGCATTCGACGCAGCGGAGGTCGATGATGCTGCGGGCTTCGGCGTAGCTGACGGGCTTTTGTCCGCAGGAGGTGGCACCGACGGCTGCAAGGACAGTTACCAGTGGGACCGTTTTCATGTTTTGGACAGGGAACGGAGCATCCGGCGCGCCCGCCAGTTCAGGCGGTCCCAGGGCCAAACCGGCGTCGGTTCCGCGATGACAAGGAGGGTTCCGCTGGAGTGGGCGGTGCAGGCGAAGGAATTTTCGGACGCCCTGGTGAAGGGAATGCGGAGAGTCTGGCCGGGCATCAACAGGGTGGGCCCGAAGAACTGGGGGACGTCGTCGGAGTTTTTCAGCTTCAGGACGTTGTGCACGCCAAGAACGAGGTAGATCTTCGAGGGCAGGTATTCGCGCTTGTCGCCCGCCATGCGGCGAGCCCAGGTGCCTTTGGGGATTTCAAAAAGCTCCTCGCGGGAGTCGAAGGTGACGGGCCAAAACGCGGCAAGCAGGAGGGGAAACAGTACCGCGCCGGCAAGGAACCGCAGAATGTTCCTGCGCTGCGTGGAGGTGAAGGGCGGTGGAGTGTATTCCTCGTCCGCGTCGAGGCCAGAGAAGGGACGGGATGAAGACGGAATCATGACTTCATTTTGAGAAGGAGGTCGAGATCGTGAACGATGTCGTCAACCGGCGTATTGAAGGGAATGAGGCCTCGTAGTTTTCCCTGCCGGTCTACCAGGAAAAGGGAGGAGGAATGATCGACGGCGTACGGGAGTTCCTTGTTCCGGGAAACAACCTGTTTGGCGACGACACCGTAGGTCTTTTGGACGCTTTGGAGGTCGGAAGGGACGCCGGTGGCCCCCAGGAACGTGGGATTGAAGGCGGTCAGGTGTTCGCGGAGACGGTCGGGGTTGTCGCGCGCAGGGTCAACGGTGATGTAGACCAACTGGACGTCGGCCGCAGATGGGCCGAGCTTTTTGTATGCGGAGGTCAGGTGGGCCAGGGTGATGGGGCAGACTTCTTCGCAGTAGGTATAGCCGAATTCCAGGATCACCACTTTGCCGAGGTAGTCGTGGAGGGTGATCTTTTTGCCATTGGAGCCGTCGAGGATGAAGGCGGGTGCCTCGCGGGGCGGCTCAAAGGTGCCGCCGCGGAAGCCCTGGTCATCCTGCAGGGGCTGACGAACAGCGAAATAAGCTCCCAGGGCGATGAGGGGAAGAACGAGAGCACAGACGAGGAGCGCTTTCTTCATGGGCCCTAGATGGCGATGCGTGACGGTACGGCAGCCTTCACAAAACGACTGTCCGTGTAGCTTTCGAAAGGAATCCGCTTCTTCAGGGTTCCGGCCTGCATCGAGAGATCCATCATCTCGTCGAACTCGTCTTTGACCATCTGGAGATCGCCATAGGTGACGCGGTCGGTCGGATTGTCCATGACGTACTGGATGATTGCCTTGTCCTGATTGAAGTACTTCAGGCCGGAGGCAATTTCCGCAGCTTTGGCGCGGTGGGCAGGTGCGGAATCCAGCCAGTGGCCGGCTCCCTGCACGTGATTCACGAGGTCCTGGACCAGAGCGGGGTTCTGATCAATGAGTTCCTGGCGCACAGTGAGGACGCAGCACATGTATTTGGGCCATTCGTCACGCGTCATGCGCAGGGGAACTGCGTATCCGGCGCGTTGGGCAGCAGCGCCATAGGGCTCGCCGGTGCAATAGCAATCGACAGCTTTGGCGAAAAGGGCGGCCGGCATGTCGGGAGGGGGCATTTCGACGATGTGGATGTCTTTGTCGGTCATGCCCTCTTTGGCCAGCATTTTGCGGAGAAAGAGAAAGTCGACGGCGAAGCGGCTGGGGATGGCGACTCGCTTGCCGGCGAGGTCTTTGAAGCTTTTGAAGCCCGAATCGGCGTGGACCATGATGACGGCACCCGATCGGTGGCCAATGGAGACGATTTTTACCGGGACGTCCTTCGCGACAAGGTCCATTACCAGGGGGGCGAGCATGTAGGCGGCGTTGACCTGGCCGGCGATGAGAGCCTCTTTAACTTCCGGCCAACCGTTGAAACGTTTGTATTCAAAGTTCGCGCTGGTGAGGGTTCGTTCGACACTGCGGGCCACGCAGGCGATGGGCAGTGTGAGGTTGCAGGTAACAGGGAGACCCGCAACGACGAGGGTTTCCAGTTGGGCGCGGGAGTGCAGACTGTCGCGGAGCGCAGTAAAGTTTACATTGAGCCAGCCATGGAGGGCACTGATTCCAGCGGTCCAGGCACCAAGACCGAGGAACGCGCGACGCGTGGTAGTCATGGGGAACACGTTAGCCACCTCGCCGCGTGGTGTCAATAGAAGAAAACAATTAGGGGGACCAAACGGTGGGGTCGGGAGCGGTCAGGATTCCGTTGGTGCTACTGGCACTGTTCGGAGTTGTGTGGGTAGCGTCGGGCGTGAAGGCAGAGATTCCAACGGACTGGATGCTGGAAAATGTGCTGGTTTTCGGGCTGGCCGTGGTACTGGTTGGGAGCTACCGGCGATTCATGCTGTCGAATACGTCTTATGTGTTGATATTTGTCTTCCTGTGCCTCCATGAGTGTGGTGCTCATTATCAATACTCGGCGGCTGTGCCTGGGGAATGGATGCGCTCCGCAACGGGCGCGGCGCGGAACGACTATGACCGGCTTGTTCATTTTTCGTTCGGCCTGCTGTTTTGGTATCCGCAGCGTGAGGTGCTGGGGCGAAGGGCCGGGGTTCGTTCCGGGTGGCTGGAGGTTTTGCCTGTTTTGACGACGCTGGCATGCAGCGCTGTTTATGAGGTGATTGAGGCCGTGACGGCAGTGGTCGTGGACCCGGCGGATGCGATTGCTTTTTTGGGGGCACAAGGCGACCCGTGGGATGCGCAGAAGGATATGTCCCTGGCCGTAGCGGGAGCGGTGGTGCGGCTGGTGTACGTGCCAGTCTCCGGTGGATCAGGCGCAGAAGCGCCCCGCAGGGGAGCAGTTCTGGTGTTGGGTAAAAAGTGATGGTGCGAACGGGGAGGGTCGAACTCCCATGCCCTTGCGGGCGCTGGAACCTAAATCCAGAGCGTCTGCCAATTCCGCCACGTTCGCAAAGTGCGTGACGCTGGAATTATAGCAATTGGTCGCGTGGTAACCTTAAGAGTACGCCGCTGTTCTCCGCCGCCACGCAGTTTGTCGGGGGCCTGGAGATTTTGCAATCCCGAGCCGGTAGCTCAGTTGGTAGAGCATCGCACTTTTAATGCGGTGGTCGCGGGTTCGAGCCCCGCCCGGCTCACCATTTTTCTGTTCATTCCTGACAGTTTCAGAATTAGCAGATTTGCGGTGTTTAAGTGTCTATCTCGACCAGAATTGCTGAATGGTCCGAGATCCCGCTCTCCCGCTCCAGGTGCAGGTAGCGGCAATCCCGGATTCGCGGCAATAGCTCCGATGAGGCGAGCACATGGTCGATCCGATACGAGAGTCCCGTGGTGGTGCCACCAGGCATCTGCGAACCCCTTCTCCGCAGCGCAAT
>CANIHR010000201.1 GCA_947467185.1 Bryobacterales bacterium | reverse complement strand
GCCGGCATCGAACCGCAGGTAATGCGAACCGCCGTTGGCCGCCGCGATGAAGTCCTGCGTTCCAGGATTGTAGAGCTGCGAGCCACCCCCTCCCGTCGTGACGTATACGATACCCGGTCCAGCGTTTTGAAAGACACCCGCGCGTCTTGGCTTCGTGCGCTGGTAGATATGCTCATGCCCGCTCAGCACGAGGTGGACGGCCTGCCGCTCGAGAACCGGCGCGATGTATTTCAGCGCCAGGGCACAGGTCGGGTCATTCAGTTTCCCGTCGGTGGACGGGAATGGCGGATGGTGGAAGTAGACCACCCGCCAGGTCTGTTTCGTATCCCGGAGATCCTGCTCCAGCCAGTCCAGCATCGCGGTGCGCGCCACTGTATCTTCCAGCGGGGTGTTCGTGTCGAGGGCGACGAAATGCACGTTCCCCCAATCCCAGGAGTAATACGTCGACTGGCCGACAAACAGCGCCTTGTACGCCACTGCACCGGAGACGTAATCGTGATTCCCGGGTACTGGCGCGACCGGAGTACGCGCGAGGAGAGCCGGGTAGATGGCGAAGAAATAGTCCGCGTATTGCCGGAACAGGCCGTCGAAATAAGCGATATCTCCGACGTGGAGCAGCACCGCCGCCTGCTCCTTTTCCAGCGCCGCCGCGAGAGTTCGCTGCGGTAAGCCGTCATCGCCGCTGTCTCCCAACACCAGGAAGCGGAACGGGCCACGCCCGGCGGTTTGAAAAGTCATCGTCCGCCCCACCGCAGCGGGCCTTCCATCGAGTTGAATCTCGTAGGTGTAGAGGGCACCTGGTGTCAGGTTCCGCAGTTCCACTTTCTGCAGCCAGGCGGTCTCCGAAAGCTGGCTCGCAGACGGAGCCAGTACGATTACCGTGGGCTGTGCGGCCCGAGCGGTGACGGTGCCCGAACGATAGCTGACAACTGCGGCCCCATCACCGCCGCGTGTGGCCCAGAGGATGCTGGCGTGGTCTGTGGAGACATCCTGAATCCAGGGGCCCCACCAAAGAGTTGCGCCGTGTGCCACACCTGCCGCTAACCACAGCGCGATGATGTACTTCATAGCGAGCCGCCCCCCGGGCCAACACACAACGGAAACGCGGTGCCGGGTTCGCTGTCGAGCGTAAGAACGACAGGCACATCACCGGAAACCGTGGTTGCCGGTACCACAAAATTGAACTGCTCCACCCCCACTAAACCGGGTGCGGTTCCCATCCACAGCACGTTCGCCGGAACACCTCCGACGAACATCTGGACGGTCTTCGGTGGCGAGGCCGTACTGCCCGGCCACACGCCGGTTGCGTAGGCCACCACAATCTCGCCCGGCGCGGCAGGAGCGGCTGTCGTTACCAGAAGACCCTGCGCGTGGGTAAAGCCAAAGATCCCCCCGGCGGTGGGCATGACATCCGCCATGATCGTGTTGCTGTCCGACTCGCCGACCGTCACGTGGACGGGCTGCGGCGCACAACTCAGGGCCGGGGGGACCAGAAAAACGATCCCCTTCGGCCCGACTTCAAGCAGCGGCGCGAGGCCAGCCGAGGTCGAGACGGAGACGCTGTCCAGCACGGTGGGCAGCGGGTACGCCGTCGCGTGACTGGTGGTGGTGACGGGCAGTGTGGCGTTGATTCGCGCCAGACTTCCCGCCGTCACCGGCATGCCGCCCGAAGCGACATTCGTGATGCAGCCCGGAGCGAGCGAAACTGGTCCCGGCGCCGTTTCCGGCCCCAGTTCCTTCAGAATCAACGTGGCCCGATCATGAGCAAAACCTCGCAGAAACGCGATACTGCGCGTGTACTCATCGAGCGGACACGGACCGATGCCGTCCGGCATCCGGCAGAGCCGAACCGGGTCGGCAACAACCGCATCATGGATCTGCGCGTCAATGCGATTCACCTCGCGTTCCAACCACCCATCCTGTCCCCCAAAAACCCCGGCCGTGCTGCGCAGCGTATCGGTATAAAGCTTCCGAAGACGCGGCACGGTTAGTGCCCGGCGCAGCAGAATATTCGCGTCCGTCCCTTCCCATACCGACCGCTCGATACTGTCGAACGCGCCGTCCTGATCCCAGACCAGGAACAGCGCCTGGCGGGTGGGGCCCCAGCGGTAGAGGTAGAAGTTATTCATCCCCGACACGCCAAGCAAACCATCCCACTGCGCCAGCGCCTGTTCGGCGGCGGCATGGGCGACAAAATCATCCAGATCCACAACCGGACTCACGAGCCGGTAGAACTCGGCGTCCGGCGACTGATTCACCAGGCGGAACATCTCGATCAACCCGGCGGTATCCGGGTCGTCGCTGTGCGTCTTCGGATCGAAGATCGCCGGAACGTACGTCGCCGGATCCGGTCCCAGATAGTCGAAGCGGAAGTTGCTCCGCAACGTGTAGTCGTACAGATACCCGGTGTCGTCACCCAACTGCGTCTGCAGGAAGCGGGCGTCGATCGCCTCTACCAGCAGATAGACGCCAACGTACTCACCGTTGACGAACAGCCGCGCATGCGCTTCGCGGGAGTGCGGCAGCCCGAGCTTCGCAAAGGTCGCCTCGGCCAGGCGCTCACGCATCATCGACGCATCCTGATTCAGGTTGCGCAAAATGAGCGTCTTCAGGCCCAGGAACCGCTGGGACGAGACGTACTTCCCGAAGTCCAGTCCGATGCTGGGCTTAATCGGAGAGCGGCTTTGTGTGCCTCGAGAACGAATCCCGGTGCGTGGCAGTGTGATGCCGTTCCACTGGAAGTCGCAGGGGTAATAACCGTTCTCCATGTACTTGTCATGGAGCGACTGCCAGTCGGCAGGAGCCATCGTGAGACGGACGTCCTGAAGGACGGTGTCGTTGAAGAAATCAGCGGTCGTCTGGGCCTGGAGTGCAAGTCCCCAAGGGAGGAGCAACAGCAGCGAGGCGACGGATGAGAACCGGATTCTCATACAGACCTCCCGCAGGAAGCCAGCAGTACAACCTCCTGCTGCCTTTATTATGCGCCCGTTTTCGTCCTACGCCCAGAGGCCGGTGACCGGCTTGCCTTTCACCAGTTCTCTGGGCTGGTTCAGGTGGTTGTAGATGGTCGTGTCGGGGTCGATGCCGAGCGCGTAGTAGACGGTGGCCAGCAGGTCGTTGGGGTGGACCGGTTTGTCTTTGGGAGACGACGCGGTCTGGTCGGATTCTCCGTACTGTTGTCCCGCTCCGATGCCGCAGCCGGCTACGATCGCGGAGTAGCAGTAGGGCCAGTGATCGCGGCCATCCGGGGCGTTCGCATTGCCGGAGGTGCTGACTCCGATACGGGGTGAGCGTCCGAATTCTCCGACTGCGACGACGAGCGTGTCCTTGAGCAAGCCGCGCTGCGACATATCTTCGAGCAGCGCGGAAAGACTGCGGTCGAGAACGGGGCAGTGGAGATTTTTCAGTGGCCCGAAGTTGGCGGCGTGGGTATCCCAGGAGTCCACTTCGGCGTTACCGTTGGCGACCGCCGGCCAGTTCATCTGAACAAAACGCGTGCCGGACTCGATGAGGCGGCGGGAGAGCAGAAGGCCCTGTCCGAAAGTAGTCCGGCCGTAGCGGTCGCGAGTCTTTTCGGATTCCTTTTCGAGGTCGAAGGCGTCACGCGCCTTGCCACTCAGGACCAGGTCATACGCCTTGCCATAGTATTCGTCAATGGCGTAAGAATCGAGCGCCTTTTCGAGATCGGGCATGGAGCCGTTGATGCCCTTGAGGAGTTCGAAACGGTCTTTCAGGCGCTGGGGCGGGATCTCTTTGCGGAGTGTCAGGTCGTCGAGCTGGATGGGCTTGTTGGGGTCCTGATAGAGACGATAGGGGTCGTAGGCTTTGCCGAGGAAGCCGGCTGCCCCGCCCTTTCCGATGACACCCGATTCCTGCAGGGGACGCGGCAGTTCCACGAAGGGCAGCACGGGGCCGACGGGCGGTTTGCGCTTGGCGATGTGGCTGCCGGCGGTGGGGAAATCGGCCGGGGATGGCGGTTCCAGCTGGCCCGAGGGCGAAACCTTATCGGGCGGGTAGCCGGTGAGCATCTGGTAGATGGCGGCGGTGTGGTTGAACAGGCCGTTCGGCGTGTAGCTCATGGACCGGATGAGGGTGCATTTGTCGAGCTGGTCGGCCATCATCGGCATGTGTTCGCCGATGTGGGTGCCGGGGATTTTGGTCTTGATCGACTTGAATTCGCCGCGGATGTTGAGGGGGGCGTCGGGCTTGGGGTCCCAGATGTCGACGTGGCTGGGACCGCCCTGGAGGAAGACCATCAGGACGGACTTCGCGGTGTCGAAACCTTTGGCGCCTTTGAGGGCGCTGACGCCGGTTTCGGCTGCCTGCGCTTTCCACTGGAGGAACTGGGGCAGGTTCAGGCCGAGGAGGGAGGCTCCGCCGACGCGCATGAGGTCGCGGCGGGAGAGGCCTTCGCAGGTTTTTGTGATTCGTCCGGGGATACGTAGCATCGATGTCTCCTAGCGGTTGTACAGGAATGCCTTGCTGTTGACCAGCGCCCAGAGCAGATCCTGAGCGCGCGCGGCGCGGCTGTCTCCAGCTCGCAGATACGTGATGCCCTTATCGAGTTCTCCCGGGGTTGGGACTCGGCTGAGGGTTGCCATATACAGCTCTTCGATGAGGGCCTTGTCGGTAGCTCCGGCGATCATCGCTTTCGCGATTCGGCCGTTGGGACCGCCGATGGAGTCGGAGATCGACTTGCCGTTGACAAGGTTCAGGGCTTGCGGGAGGCTGAGGTCGGTCTTGCGTTCGCCTTCAGCGGGCGTTTCACGCTGGGGGCGGCCGAAGAGATCGAGGAAGCCGTCTTTGCCGACGTGGGGGTCGGGAAATTCTTCGGCTCGGGTGTCTTCGGGGACTTCGGGGAAGTCGGGACGAACGCCGGTGGCCTGGGTGAGCGCGTCCATTAACTGCTCGGCGTTGAGACGCCGGGGAATGGCGTGGGAGAAGTTGATGTTGTCGGTCGCGCTCCACTCGTTGACCTGAATCCCGGCCTGATAGGCGCGGGAGTTCACGATGGTGCGGATGAGGTGCTTCATGTCGTAGTCGTGATCCTTGAAGTCCTTCGTGAGGGCTTCGAGCAGGGCTTCGTTGGTGGGCGGATTGGAGGCGCGGATGTCATCGACGGGGTCGATGATCCCCTTACCCAGGAAGTAGCTCCACATGCGATTCGCCATGGATTTGGCGAAGAAGGGATTTTCCTTTGCCGTGATCCACTCGGCAAAAGCCTGTCGGCGATTCGCGTCATCGGGTAACGGGGTCGCACTGCCGACGAGGAATTTCGGCTTCATCACGCGGTCGTCTTTGGGGTGGCGGATGTCGTAGTCGTCACGCTTGTCGAAGAGGATTTCTTCGCCGCTTTCAAAGCCGGGGCGGATGCCGACGGTGGAGAAGAACGACGTCATTTCGTAGTACTGATTTTGCGTCCAGCGTTCGAACGGATGGTCGTGGCACTGGGTGCAGACCATGCGGACACCGAGGAAAAGCTGGGTGGTCTTTTCCATGGTGGGTTTGGGGTCGCGGGTGGCTCGGTAATAGTTGGCGGCAGGGTTGTCGGTGGTGCTGCCGCGCGCGGTGAGGAGTTCGCGGACGAACTGGTCGTAACGCTTGTTGGAGGCGACGGAATCACGGAGCCATTCGCGGAATTCCCAGGTGGCTTTGTCGCCGAGGAACTTGCGGCTGTTCTGGAGGAGGTCGCCCCACTTCAGTGTGAAGTGATCTACGTAGGTTTTGCGGGCGAGGAGGTTGTCGATGAGCGCGGGGCGATTGGGGCTGGCGAGGAAGGCCTTCACTTCGGCGGGCGTGGGGGCCTGGCCGGTGAGGTCTTCGGTGACGCGGCGGAGGAAGGTGGCATCATCGGCGGCGGCAGTGGGCTGGATCTTGAGACGCTTCAGCTTGGCGTCGATGAACTGGTCGATGTAGTTGTTCTGGGGGAGGGACTTCCAGGCGAAGCCGGGCTTCGGGTTCAGGACGGTGACGGGGATAGTGCCGAACTTGCCTTCGTAGCGAACCAGCATGGTGGCTTCGCCGATGCGGAGACCTTTGACGACGGCGTCATTCGAGACATCTGCGACATCGGGGATGTTGCTGGCGATGACGGCTTCTTTTGTGACGTCGCGGACGGCCCCGTCGAGGAAGTGGGCGACCACTTTGATCTGCTGCGATTCCTCTGGTTTGGCAAGTTCGAGGGAGGCGGGCTGCATCTCGATGGACGCGATACCGTCTTTGGTGGGGGCGCCGTAGGGGACACCCTGGGCGATCCAGTTGAAGATGGTCTGGTAGTACGCGGAGCCGGGTTCGAGGCGCAGGCCGCCACCGTGGGGCACGGCCTGGGTGGGCTTGGCGAGCATGAGGCTCTGGGCGGGATCGGCGCGATTGAAGCGGCGTCCGCCGAGATCGTAGAGGAGAGCCTGGTAGTTGAATTCAGGGTCGTAGCCGCGCAGGGAGAGCTTGAAACCGTTTTTGCCTTTGGCCGCGCCGTGACAGGGGCCGGAGGTGCAGCCGACCTTGTTGAGGATGGGCGCGACGTCGCGGAGGAAGGTGACGGAGTCGGCCGCTGCGGCGGGGAGCGCGAGGCAGAGGAGTAAATGGAGGGGCTTCATTTAGTTGGTGACCTCGTTGTTGGATACAACCCAGGGAATGGCCCGGGAATAGATGGTTTCGCGGTTGCCATCGACCATGAGGTTGGCGGTGACGACCAGGTCGTAGATGGCGGCCGCGGTGGATTTTGTGGTGGTGATGCGGAAGGTTCCGGTAGGGGCGTTTTTCGCGGTCGGCTTCATGTCGATGATGCGGAGGTCTTTGGCACCGGGGGCGTTGACGCCGATGGTGGTCGGCATGCTGAGCGAGGGGTTCTTTGTGGTGATGGTCCACTCGAAATCGAAGGCGTCGCCTTCGGCCATCTGGGTACGTTTGATCTGTTTGATGGCGAGGGTGGCCGCGGGGGGCGTGGTGATGGCGGCGGGCATCGCGAGGTTGAGCCAGGGTGCGGTGACGGGCTTTTGGCGGTCGGTGGAAGCGGCGTCGGGGAGGCCGGTTCCGGCGGCTACGTCGATGACGGCTCCGGCTCCGGTGGCGATGCGTTTGAGGCTGCCCCCTTCGGCGACGATCTTCAAGTCACCAGCGGGGAGTTCGGCGTCGGGGTCTGCAGTGACAGTAAGGACCGCGTTGCGGCTTGTGGAGCGGGAGCCGGTGGGATCGAGAATTTCCGGGGCTATGAAACCACCTTCGACGTGCCAGCCTTTGGGGAGGTTGGGGATAGTGGCGTGGACTGGGCCATCGTAGCCGCGCCGGTCGATGTTAACGGCGATTTGCATGGTGCCACCGCGCGGAACGTTGAGGTACGCGGGGCTGGCGGAGGCGTAGAATTCCTGGGCCTGTTTGCGAACGCTGAGACGGTAACCGTAGTCGGGGCCGCCACGCTGCGCAAGGTCCTCGACGGTGATGTTGAGTTCGGTGGTGTCTGCGGGGACCGTGAAGTTGAGAGTGGGGTCGTTCTGGGTGCGTCCAACGTTGGCAGCGGTGAAGAGGTCGGCGGGCGGGGGCTGGTCACCGATGGCGGCAAGCTTTTTGTTTGTCTTCGAATCGTAGAGGGTGACGAGGGCGTCGAGGCGGGAGGTGCCGAGTTCGCGGGACTGGAGTTCGAGGAGGAGAGCTTCGCCGGGGGTGACCTTGAGGGGGTGGCGATCGACCTGGCCTGGTTTGAGGAGGCGGCCGTTGATGATGTTCGGTTCGTCAGTGAGCGCGACCAGGAGGGGCAAGGAAGGCGAACCGGGCATGGCAACCGTGGTGTACGCTCCGGTTTCGGGCAGCTTGACGGAAGTCTTGACGGGGGCGGATTTGCGGCTGGTGAATTCGAATTCGACGGTTTCTCCGTGGCGACCACCGAGGGGGTAAATGGCCTCGGGGTAAGCGTACGTGCCGATTTTCAGGCGGTAGAAGTTGTGGTCCTGTTTGCTGAAGCGGGCGTCATGGATGGAGATGACGAAGTTGCCTTCCCGGGGGAAGGTGTAGTCGAGGCGGGAATCGACACCGAGGCCGGGGGCGTTTTCGTTGCGGGCGAGGAGGGCGCCCTTTTCGTCGTGGAGTTCGAGGACGGAGTCGATGGCAGAACCGGAGCGGCGGGCTTCGACTTCGAAGACGAGACGCTGAGCGGCTTTGGCGGAGATGCGGTAGAAGTCGCGGTCTGCGCCTTTGAGGGTTCCGTTGATGGTGACGGGCGTTGACTTGACGGGCGCAGCGGTCGCGATGGTGTCGTTGGGCGTGTCGGGTTCGGTGATTTCCGGGAAGGTTCCAACGGTGAAGAAGAGGATGTTGGAGAGGCCGTTGGGGGCCTGGACGCGGAGGGGGTAGACTCCGGGGGCGGCGTCGGCCTTGAGTTCGAGGAGGTACGGCAGGCCCTTCATGTTTGATGTGAGGGGCGTGAAGATGGCCGGGAGTGTGGAGACGATTTTCGCGCCTTCGGGGAGGTCACGGCCGGCGAGAGTGAGGGTGAGGGTCTTGCCCTGTTGCGCACCTCGGGGGGAGATTTCGGTGAGGAGGGGCGGCGCGGCGATGGCGGCAGTCGTCAGGCAGAGAGTGAGGAGGAGGCGCTTCATTTGGTGGCTCCCTGGGCAAGCGTCAGCGGAACGGGGATGAAATCCTTCACGACTTCGCCGGTGGTGGTGTTGCAGATGCGGACGTGGCCGTCGAAGCCGCCGGTGGCGAGACGGGCGGAATCGGGCGTGAAGCTGAGGGCGTAGATTCCGGCGGCGTGACCTTTGCAACTGGCTAAGGTCACGCCCGTGTCGGCGTCATAGATGTTGACGAGAGGGGCGATGCCAGCAACGGCAATGCGTTTGCCATCGGAGGACCACGCGAGGGCGGTGATAAGGCCGTCCTGCCGGGGGAGCTTGCGGACGAGAGTTGTGTCGTCGGCGGTTTTGAGAACTTTGGGGCGGTCCATCAGATAGATGTAGGGGACGCGCTCGTCGCCGCCGATGACGACGATGTCCTTTTGCGGGTGGCGGGCGATGGCGGTGAGTTCGCCGCGCAGGAGGTTGACGTTTTCGAGGAAGCCGCCCGAGGCTGCGTCAACCAGTTTGGCTGCGCGGTCTTTGGAGACGGAGACGACACGTTTGCCATCGACGCCGAAGACGGTGCCGAGGACCCAGTTTTCGTGATTGCCAATCTTCTGGAGTTCTTTGCCGGTGGCGGTTTCGACGAGGCGGACGGTGTTGTCGGCTCCTCCGGCTGCGAGCATTTTGGCGTCAGGAGAGATGGCACCGCCGAAGAGGGTGTCGGTGGTGAGGGTGACGGAGCGGAGGAGTTTGGCGGTCGAGACGTCCCAGACCTGGAGTTCGCCGAATCGGGCTGGGGTGCCGCCGGCGGTGATGAGGAGCTTGCCGTCTGAGGAGAACGTGATGCTGTTGAGGCGTTCGGAGAGGCCGACGAGGCGCCCGGTGAGGCCGGAGCCGTCGGCTTTGTGTAGCAGGATTTCGCGGTAGCCGGAGACGGCGAGGGTTTGGCCATCGGGGGAGAAGGCGAGGGCGGAGAGGACGGGGGCCTGGGTGTAGACCGGGGGATGGGCGGCAGAGATGGTGTCGGCGGGGGTTTTGGCGGTGTCGTCCTTCGCACCTGATGAGATCCAGGCAGCGATGGCGTCGATCTGGTCATTGGGGAGGGCCGCGCCGCCGAGGGGCATGCGGGGCTGGGATTCGCCTTTGAGGTATTTGACGAGGAGGGGGGCGGCGGGGCCGCGGTTGCCGCCTTTGGTGAGGCCTTCGAAGGTGGTGAGGTCGAGGTTGCCGGCTTTGGAGGAGGGCTGGTGGCAGCCCTGGCACTGGCGCTGGAGGATGGGGCGGACGTCGCGCGCGAAGCTGGGGGCTTCGGCGGCGGAGACGGTGCCGGTGGCGGTGGAGAGGGCGCAGGCCGCCAGAATTAGAGCTCGCATGGCTATCCGGGTCAGTTTAT
>CANIHR010000200.1 GCA_947467185.1 Bryobacterales bacterium | reverse complement strand
TGCGATTGCCGCCCTGACCGCACTTCAGGCCGCTGTGACGAATCTTGGTCTCGTACAGGGCAAGATTGGTGCAGGTGAGAACAAGCTCCAGTACGCCGTAAACCTGGCTCAGTCTCAGATTACGAATTACTCGGCAGCTCAGGCCGGCATCCGCGATGCGGATGTTGCCGCCGAAGCAGCCAACCTGACAAAGGCGCAGGTCTTACAGCAGGCGTCGCTTGCCGCTCTTGCCCAGGCGAATTCCGCGCCGCAGGCTGTGCTGGCTCTGCTCAAAGGGTAAACCAATACGAAAGGAGGGGTGATCTCCGGATCACCCCTCCTGAGCCAAGACTATGTCGACTGTTATCCCATCACTTTCCTCCTCGATTGCCGGAAGTTTTGCCGGCGTGAGTAAATTTGCCGATAGTCTCCAGTCAGTCCTTAGCAGAGCGGTAGGAATCGCAGCCCTGCCCCTCCAGTCCCTCAATGCCGGGCTCACAACGCTGACTGCAAGGCAGAGCGCCCTGCAGTCCCTCGAGGGGACGTTTCTTTCACTCCAGCAAAGCGTGACCTCCCTTCAAAGTACTGTGAAATCGAATATCCTGAGTTCTTCGGTCTCGGATGGTTCGGTTGTTTCAGCGTCAGTCTCTTCGGGTGCTCTTGCGGGTACTTACAGCATCGAGGTTGAGAACCTTGGGTCCTCCTCGACGGCAGTTAGTGTTGCGGGTACTACTGCGATAACCGATCCCTCCGCTTCGGGCATCACGTCGGTAACCAGCCTCACCCTCCATAACGGGATCACAACGACAACAATCACCCCGACGACTACAACCCTTTCTAGCCTGGTTGATGCGATCAACTCGCAAGCCTCGGATAGTGTGCAGGCCACTCTGGTCAACGTCGGTTCTTCAGGTGCTCCGGACTATCGGCTATCACTCCGATCCATCAAGCTGGGCCCGGACGCCATCGAACTGACGGATGGGTCAACCAGTCTGGTGAGCAGTTCCACTGCTGGTTCGCTGGCGAGCTACAAACTCAATGGGCTCCCTGCTTCCATCACGACCAACTCGAGAACTGTTACTCTTGCTCCCGGTCTGAGCGTAAATCTTCTTGGGAAGAGCGCTCCTGGTGTCGAGGCCACCATCACGATTGCGAACAACACCACCGCGATCGCTTCGGGACTCAACTCCTTCGCGCGGGCATATAACAATGCCGTCGATGCCCTTGCGCAGCATCATGGCGAGAATGGTGGAGCGCTTCGTGGCGAGAGTCTGCTGCTCTCGTTGTCGGGCATTCTCACACGGCTGAGCTCCTACAATAGCGGAAGTCCGGAAAGCTCACTGACCGCCTTCGGCGTCAGCGTCGACAAGTCCGGACATCTCTCCGTTGACAGCACTGCCCTCAGCGCGGCCGCTGCTACGAAGTTCTCAACGCTGTTGACTACGCTGGGAAGTTCTTCCACCGGCGGGTTCCTCAAAACGGCAACGGATATTCTCGGGGCGCTTGAAGACCCTGTGACAGGTCTGATTAAGAACGAAGGGACTACCATCTCTTCCGCCATTACGCTGCAAAAGAAGAAAATGGCGGACCAGCAAACGAACGTTACCAATCTTCAGGCAAATCTGACGGCCCAATTGGCGAGGGCGGATGCCGCGATCGCTCGTCTTGAGAGCCAGGTGAGTTATGTGACCGGCCTGTTCGCCTCTTATAACGGAACCAGGAACTCAAACAGTGCCTGATCAACCAGAGCCTGATACCAACCCCATGCTTCTTCTGGAGGAAGTTCGGCAAGCCGCCAGTAGCGGAGACTGGCAGCGACTGGAAGAACTCTCCGCCCTTCTGCCATCGCTTCCGGCCCCCGGGGACGAGGTTGCGACGGCACAGTACCTGTTTTCGCTCCGGGCCTCCATTATTGCCGCCCGAACAGTGCGCGCCGATATCGTCAAGTCGCTGCATCGTCTGTCTGCTGCATCGAGTTTCAACCAATGTGGGTAGTCCGCCAGGAAATTGCCGAAGCCGCCAGGAATCTGGCGGTATCCAAACCGGCTATCCCCGTAAGCTCAACGTTTATAACGCCGGGCTCCGTGGCCACCGGCGTGCAGTCCCACTGGTATGTTCGAACGAGCGGGACTTGAACTCGGCAGCTTTTTGACCCACCTGGCTCGAAGGCAGGAAGTGATTGCGTCGAATATTGCCAACGCAGACACGCCGGGTTTCAGCGCGAAAGACATTGCGACACCCTCAAGCTTTGCGGAAATCCTCAACGGCTCTCTGGGCCATGTCACGGAAACTGCTGATCTGCAGCGCCGAAATGATGGCAACAACGTAAGTATCGACCGAGAGGCTCGCCTCCTGGCCGAAAACACCCTGCGCTTCAATCTCGTCACTCAGATGTTACGTGGGCAACTAAAGAGCATCCGTTCAGCAATCGAAGAAGGGAAAAGCGCATGAGTCTGTTTGGTGCCATTGCCGTCAGTGCCTCTGGACTGGATGCGCAGCGTATCCGGGCTGAACTCATTACCGAGAATCTGGCAAACGCAGACACGACGAGAACACCCGACGGTGGACCATATCGACGTAAAGACGCCGTGTTCTCCTCTCAGGCGCAGCAGCCATCCTTCGCCGCCACGCTGTTCGAGGTGTCGGGCGACAGCCAGTCGGGCGTCGCAGTCCAGGAAATTACCGTCGATGACACCGAACCCGAACGTCGCTACCTCCCCGGGCATCCCGACGCCGACCCGCAGGGGTATGTCGCCTTTCCCCACATCAATCCCGCCGAGGAGATGGTGGATCTCATGAGCGCGTCTCGAGGTTACCAGGCGAATGTTGCTGCTATCACCTCCGTGAAGGACATGATCGTACGTTCCATCGACTTATTCCGCTAGCTAAGAGACCGTCATGTCGCTTTCTTCCATTCCCTCGTCAATCCCCATATCCGGCCTCGTATCCGGCTCACTGAAAGCAGCCACCGTTCCGAAGGAGGACTCCGGCTTTGCGGCACTTCTGAATTCCGCTGTCTCCGCCGTCGAAGGTGCCCACGGAACGGCAGTGAAGGCTACAGAGGATCTGCTCACCAGGGGGCAGGGCGACATCCACGAAGTAGCGCTCCTTTCCCAGCGTGCTGAACTCTCGCTCGAACTCTTCCAGCAGGTTCGAAACAAGCTTGTGCAGGCCTACCAGGAAGTCATGCGTATGCCGATGTAGCGTTCGGCCCAGCCCAATCCGATGCAACAACTTCTCAAGCTCTGGAACTCACTGGCGATCTGGCAGCGCATCTCGCTGATCGCGGTGCCCCTCGCTCTCTGCGCAACAGTTCTGGGTCTGACAAAGTACCGCCATGACGGAAGTTTCCGTGTTCTCTACTCTGGGCTAGCCCCCGAGGACGCCTCCCTGATGACACAAAAAATTCGGGAGGCCGGTATTGAGTATCGCCTGGACGAGACCGGCGCTACCATCTCTGTTCCCGCTCCACAAATCGCGGAAGTTCGAATGGCTCTCGCCGGTGCCGGCCTGCCACATCAGGGCCGCATCGGGTACGAAATCTTTGACCGTACCAACCTCGGAGCCAGCGATTTCGCCGAAAATGTTCAGTATCGGCGTGCTCTTGAGGGTGAACTCGAACGCACCATCGGCATTCTCTCAGAAGTTGCCCAGGCGCGCATCCACCTCACATTTCCGAAGGACTCAGTCTTTCTCGAATCCCGTCAGCCCGCGAAAGCCACCGTCGTTTTGCAGTTGCGCCGAGCCGCGCGTCTCTCTCCTCAAAGCGTCCTCGCGATTGCCAACCTCATGGCCGGTTCCGTTGACGGTCTTGTGCCCGAGGCCGTTGCTGTTATCGACGCCAGCGGCCGTCTGCTAAACCGCCCAAGTTCGGGTGATGATTCCGGTGCGCGGCTGGCAGTTGCGGATCTCGAGTACCGTTCCCAGGTGGAATCCGGGCTCCTCACACGTATCAATTCCGCACTTGAGCCACTCCTCGGTGAAAACAGGTTTCGCGCCGGCGTCAACGTTGATGTTGACTTTACCTCCAGCGAGGAGAACAACGAGACGTTTGAGTCCGGTGCCAGTGCCATGCTTTCTTCTCAGAGCAGCGAAGAATCCAACGTCACATCTCAGGCGGGTGGTTCTCCAGGGACCGCTTCGAACCTGCCGCGCCCTCCCGCCAGGTCCGCCTCAGGTGCTGGTGGTGTCAGCCGCAGAACGGAAAACCTGACCTTCCAGCCGAGTCGCGTCGTCCGGCACGTAATCTCGCCGCGAGGCTCCGTAAAGCGGATTTCAACAGCGATCGTCGTCGACCAGACAGTTGCGTGGGAAGGCACTGGTCCCAAAGCCAGGCGCACGTTTGTCCCTCCCCCTGCCGATGTGATGAAGGGGGTTCATGACATCGTCGCGGGCATCGTCGGCTTTACTGAACAGCGCGGCGATCAGATCACAGTGGAATCATTCCCCTTTGAGAGCACCGTCTCTACTCCCCCGCCGCCGACGCCTCCCGCGCCTCCCGCACCCTCAAAGCCTCTGGACTTCAAGCTCTTGCTGAAGCAACCGCAGTACATCGGCGGAGGTGCGGCTCTCGTGCTCTTCCTGCTGGCTGGCCTCTTCCTGCTTTTTCGTCGCAAACGCAGCGCAAAGGCGCTGGCCGCGCCGAGTAAGGCACCGACCGACACCGCTCCCGACGCGATCTCAGCCCCGGATGCGGCCGTACCCGCGACGCCGCTACTCACTTCCGAGCAAAAGATGGAATCTCAACTGGCTCGTGCCGCAGCCGAACAGGAGAAGGCCGAGGCAGAAGCGCTTTCCCGAATCTCTCTCCCCGCAGCGACCGGACGCACCGATGTTTTGCTGAAACATATTCGCGAAACCGTCGGGAAGGACCCAACCGCCTCAGCCGCCATTCTACGTGCCTGGCTGTCTGAAAAGGAGGCGAGAAAAGCATGAGTACCGCATTATCGTCCGTTAGTGTTGAACCCGATAGCGGGATGCGCAAGGCTGCTATGCTCCTGATCCTTCTCGGGGAGCAAAGTGGCGGTGACCTCGTGAAGCAACTGACGGAAGATGAGGTTCACCTCGTCGGTCGCGAAGTTGCTCGTATCGAAGCCATCACTTCAGAGCAGGCGGAAGCCCTGCTCGAAGAGTTCTACCAAATGACCATTGCGCATGATTTTGTCCTGCGCGGCGGCCTCGACTTTGCAAAGAAGATGCTCATGACGGCCTTTGGGCCGGAAACTGCCAAGAAGCTGATCGACCGGCTCACGAAGGCACTTGGAACTGACTTCGCCAGCCTCGATCTTCTGCAGAAGGCTGATCCCCAGCAACTGGCCAAGTTCATTCACAATGAGCATCCGCAGACCATAGCGCTCGTTCTCTCACACCTGAATGCGTCCCAGGCCGCTTCACTGCTCGTCTCGCTGCCGGCGGAAATGCGCGCTGATGTGGCCCTCCGTATGGCTAATCTCGACCAGATCTCGCCGGAGATCGTCAACAAGATCGCTACCGTCATCGGGCAAAAACTCCAGGCGCTCGGCGAATTCAGCCGTGAATCCTATGGCGGCGTTCGCGCAGTTTCCGAAGTCTTCAATCGTCTCGACTCAGGCACCAGTAAAGAGATTCTTGACGTCATCGAGAACCACAACCCCAACCTCGTCGAAACCATCCGGCAATTGATGTTCGTGTTTGAGGATCTCCAGGCAATTGACGTCAACCAGCTGAAGGAAGTCCTGGGCCGCGTGGAACGAAAGTCGCTCACCCTCGCCCTAAAAGGCACCAGCGACGCGCTCAAGGACCACTTTTTCAGCACGATGTCCGGCCGGGCGGTGGAAATGCTCAAGGAAGATATCGAAGCGCTTGGTCCCGTCCGCATACGCGATGTCGAGGGGGCGCAACAGCAAATCATCGCGACCATCCGCCAGCTGGAAGCTGAGGGTGTAATCAGCCTGAAGGGTGCTGGTGGCGACCAGTATGTTGTCTAGGGTGATCACGCTGCGGGACGCTTTGCGCGCAGAGGCTCAGCCCTTTGCTCCGACGCCCCTGACGCGCAGTTCGGTTGCCAGCTCTGGCTGGAGTCCGGAAACTCCGGACTCCCCCGAAGCAAACGAGCAGCTACAACAGATAGCGGCCGAGTGCGCCCGAGTTCAGGCCGAGAATCTGGCATTGTCGGCTCGCACGACCACGCTGGAGCAGGAACTGGAAAATGCACGGAAACATGCCTTCGATATGGGCCTCAGTCAGGGAGAACAGCGCGCGCAGCGTGAACTGGCACCCGTCGTCGAGAAGATGAAGCATGCCATCGCCGAAACCGTCGGAACCCGCAGTTCCATGCGGGCAAGCGCGGAGAAAGACGTGGTCCAACTCGCTCTTCAAATCGCAAAGCGGATCCTGCATCGCGAAATCGCGACTGATCCCAACGCCCTTTCCGCTCTCGCGAAAGTCGTTTTTGATCGTATGGCTCGCGCGGAATCTTACACCCTCACCATTCATCCCCGCTTTCTGGAGTCCGTACAGGCTGCGGTTACCGGGAACATCGTTGCCCGTGTTCGCATTGAACCCGACCCGGCAAGCGCCCCCGGCACATTCATCGTCCGTTCACCGGAAGGCACCATTGATGCCTCGCTTGATACGCAGCTCGATGAAATCTCCCGAGGTCTCGCGGATCGGCTGGCGGAAGGATAACGCGCTCACATGTCTCCCGCCCTCCAGCTCGATCTGAGCCAATATTTCCACGCCGTCGAACAGGCCAATTCCATCCGGATGGAAGGCGATGTCGTCGAACTCGTCGGTCTGGTCATCGAATCCCGAGGCCCGGTAGCGGCAATCGGTGATTTCTGTGAGATTGAAACCAGAGCCGGACGCCGCATCCGCACGCAGGTAATAGGCTTCCGCGCCGGGCGCGTTCTCTCTATGCCTCTCGAAGACACGGGCGGACTCTGTCTCGGCGACCGTATCGTCGCCCGGGGCGGGGAAGGCGCCATCAAAGCCTCACCCGAACTCCTCGGCCGAGTCCTCGACGGCTTCGGAAATCCCATGGACGGCGGCCCGCCGCTCCGTCGCCCCATCTTTCAGTCCCTCTACTCCCCACCACCCAGCGCCCTGTCTCGTGAACACATCGACCAGCGCCTCCCCACCGGAATCCGCGTTATCGACGGCCTGTTGCCCTGCGGCAAAGGCCAACGCATCGGCATCTTCGGCGGCAGTGGCGTCGGCAAGAGCACGCTCCTGGGCTCCATGGCTCGCTCCAGTTCAGCCGGTGTTAACGTCATCGCCCTCATCGGCGAACGGAATCGCGAAGTCCGCGAATTCCTGGAACACGATCTGGGTAAGGAGGGCATGGCGCGCTCGGTCGTGATTGTCGCCACTTCCGACCAGCCTGCGCCCCTGCGCGTCCGAGCCTGTTTCGTTGCCCTCGCCGTCGCCGAGTTCTTCCGCGATCAGGGCGAAGACGTCCTCCTGGTCATGGACTCCATCACCCGCCTCGCCATGGCGCAACGCGAAATCGGCCTCGCAGCGGGTGAACCTCCCAGCCAGAAGGGCTACACCCCCTCCGTCTTCAGCCTCCTCCCCAAAGTGTGTGAGCGCGCCGGGAACTTCGCCAGAGGCTCCATCACGGGCTTCTTCACAGTTCTGGTCGAAGGCGACGATTTCAACGAACCCATCTGCGACGCAGTCCGCTCCATCCTCGACGGTCACATCACCCTCGCAAGGGAACTGGGCGCAGCCGGCCACTATCCGGCCATTCAGGTTCTCGATTCAGTCAGCCGTCTGCAATCCAAACTCGCCTCCCCGCAGGAAGCCGAGTACGCCCGCCGTATCCGCGAAGCCCTTTCCACCTACCGTCAATCCGAAGATCTCATCAACCTCGGTGCCTACGTGTCGGGCTCGAATCCCCGAATCGATTCCGCCATCAAGGCCCGCACCGACATCATTCGATTCCTTCGCCAGGGCCCACGAGACGTCTCGCCGCTTACCGAAACCATGACCCGGATGGAAAGCCTGGCCAACCTCGTGGCCTGACTAATCTATGAAAGCGTTCCGCTTCCAGCTCGACCAGGTTCTCAAGTGGCGATCCAGTCAGGTCGACGTCGAAAAGGCCCGCCTCGCCGCCGCCGTAGCGCGGGTGGCCGAACTCCAGCGTGACGCCGCAACGCTGGAAGCCCAACTGACAACCGAAGTTGCGGCCTGGAAACTCGGCACCTCCGGAGCGGAACTCAGCCTCTGGGACGCCTACTATCGGCGGACACGAAAACGCATCGCCGACCTCCACGTCCTGGCCGCCGAAGCCGAGGCTGCACTCAGCACCGCTCGTCAATCCCTCGTCGAAGCCGACCGACGTCTGAAGCTCCTGCAGAACCTCCGCGACACCCGTTACCGCCGCTGGGCAGCCGACTGGTCGCGGGAACTGGAAGCTTTTGCTGCCGAGTCGTTTCTCTCCAAGCTACAATTGGAGAACGGACGGGCGCGTAGCTCATCTGGATAGAGCACCGGCCTTCTAAGCCGGTGGTAGCAGGTTCGAGTCCTGCCGCGCCTACCATCCCTCCTCCCCGCTCAAACCTCTACAATGCTTTTGTGAAGCTCACCACCTTCCGTTGGTTCGATGACACCAGTATCGGAACACGGCTCGGGGCCGGTTTTGGCCTGTTACTGCTGCTCCTGGTCGGATACGGTATCTTTTCGATTCGGGAGATGGAACTGCTCGCGGGCCTCGGTAACGCGCTTTACGACCATCCCATGACGTCCGGCCACGCGATCCGTGACGCCAACACAGCCATCCTGAAGATGCACCGGGCGATGTTGCAGGTTCCGCGCTCCAGCGAGCAACAACTGCTGGAACTGGAAAAAGTCGTCGCCGAAAACGAGCAAATGGTGCGGTCTCACCTGGCCACGCTTGAAACCAGCTTCCTAGGGACTAAAGAGAGCCTCCGCGCCGTTGAGAACAGTTTTGCCGCATGGGCGCCTATCCGGGCTCGGGTTATTAGCCTCCGCCACGAAGGCAAGCTCGACGAATCCCTCCGTATGACGCAGGTGATGGGCGCCTCTCAGGTCGCGCTCATCGAAGATGACATGGACGCTCTCCGTTCCTTTTCGAGCGCCCGGGCGACCTCCTTTGTCCTGGACATGAAAAAAACGGAAGACCGCGTTCGCCTCATCACCGGCCTTCTCCTCGGCTCCAGTATTTTGCTCTCGGCGCTTGTCGGCTGGCTGACGGCCCAAAGCATCCGTCGTCCCGTTTCCGCCCTCAGCGAAGCTGCCACGAAAGTCGCGGACGGGGACTACACCCAGTACGTCGATTTCAAAGCGAAGAGCGAACTCGGCACCCAGGCCCGCGTCTTCAACATGATGGTGAAGTCGATCCGCGAACAGACCGAGATCATCAAGCAGAAGAACGAAGAGAACGAGCGACTGCTGCTGAACATCCTCCCCGCACCCATTGCCGGTCGCCTGAAGAGCGGCGAACGCACTATAGCTGATTCCTACGGCGAGGTCACCGTACTGTTCGCTGACATCGTGGGCTTTACTCAGTTCAGTTCCGGCCTGCCCGTGGCGGAACTGGTGGGGATGCTCAACGAACTCTTCAGCGCTTTCGATGCCGCCGCCGCACGCGAGGGCGTCGAAAAGATCAAAACCATCGGTGATGCCTACATGGCGGTATCCGGCATGCCTTCGCGCTGCCTCGACCACACAGAAAAAATTCTCCGTCTGGCGATCCGGATGCTGAGCGCCGTCGAGACGTTCAATGAACATCGCGGCACCACCCTCAATCTCCGCATCGGCATCAACCGTGGTCCCGTCGTCGCCGGTGTGATTGGTACCCACAAGTTCATCTACGATCTCTGGGGCGACACGGTCAACATCGCCAGTCGTATGGAATCGACAGGACTACCCGGCAGGATCCAGGTGACAGAAGCCGCATACGACTATCTGAAGGACCGTTGCGACTTTGAAGCCCGCGGCGAAGTCGCTGTAAAAGGTAAGGGAATGATGCCCGTGTTCCTGCTCCGGCAGGCCGGCGAACTCACACCATCCTGAAC
>CANIHR010000199.1 GCA_947467185.1 Bryobacterales bacterium | reverse complement strand
GTCTTCGCGCGTCGCCGCAGCCCCGTATTTCGCCTTCAGCCGCGTCCGCGTATACGCATGAAGCTCCTTATACAGCGGCTCCACCTGAGTCCACAGCCGTTCCAGCTCCGCCGAAAACTCCTCCGGCTTCATGTCGTAACCCGACCGCCACAACGCCCCCGTATCCTTGAACCCCAGCTCCGTCGCGCCCACATTCGAAAGCTCCACAAACCGCGCATACCGGTCCTTCATCGGAGGCGCAACTTTGTGCCAGCCCTCCCAAAGCTCGGTCAGTTCTTTCGGGTCGCGACTCTTCGCCATCCGTTCGCCAACCGCTTCCACCCCAATGCACTTGTCAGGAGTCGGGCAGTACTTGCCCTTCCCATAGCTCCCCGAAAGACCTGCCGCCGTCTGCGTCAGCTCTTCCCGCAGCTTCGCATCCGCCGGAGCCGGCATCGGTAAACTCAGCTTCAGCAGCAAAAACTTGCGCTTCAGATCCGCCGGCAGCTCCGTCTTATCGAACTTCGCCGATTCCTTCACCAGCTCTGTCACGCGCCCAATCAGCTTGTCGTCCGCGGCCGCGGCCAGAGTGTCCGTGTCGTCATTGATGTAGGTTTCATGCACCCACTGGGCGCGGTTATCCGCCACCTGAATCTTCAGCAACTCCGCCTCGGCGCTCTCTATAAACGCGCGGGCATCCTCCACAGAGGCCCCGCCCCCGGTTTGGGAGCAGGAAATTAAGGTCAGCGCAAGCGGTAGCAGCGCCAGATGACGAACTCGAATTGAAAACAGCATCGCGCCACGAGTTTAGCGAATTCCGCCCCGGCAAGTGAACCGGCACGGCATAATATGGGCATGGCCGCCCGATTGATTCAAGTGAAATGCCCCTGCTGTGACGCGATGCTCAAAATCGATCCCCAGCTGGAAGCCGTCATCTCACACGAAGAGCCCGTCAAAGCCCGCCCCATCGAAGACCTCGCCGCCGCCGTCCAGCAGCTCAAAGGCGAACCCGGCCGCCGCGAAGAGATCTTTCAGAAATCCTTCGCCGCCGAAAAGAACCAGGGCCAGGTCCTCAATCGCAAATTCGACGAACTCCTCAAACAGGCGAAATCCAACCCCGACTTCGGCAAGAAACTCCGCGAATTCGACCTCGACTAAATGACCCCGCCCAAAATCCGCCAGGCTACTCTCGGCGATCTGGATGTCCTCGTTCCCCTCTTCGATGCCTACCGCCAGTTCTACCGGCAGCCGTCCGACCCCGACCGTGCGCGTGAATTCCTGCGTGCCCGCTTTGACCACAACGAGTCCGTCATTTTCCTGGCGTTCATGGACGGCATCGCCCGTGGCTTCACCCAGCTCTACCCCAGCTTTACGTCCACCGGCCTGGCCCGCACCTTTGTCCTGAACGACCTTTTCGTCGCCCCCGAAGCCCGCCGCGCCGGTGTTGGAATCGCCCTTCTGGCAGCCGCAGCCGATTACGGACGCAGCGTGGGAGCTGTCCGTCTGTCGCTCTCCACCGAGCACACCAACTACGCCGCCCAGGGTCTGTACGAAAGTGAAGGCTGGCTTCGCGACTCCGTCTTCTGCGCCTTCCAGCTCCCGCTGTAATGACTACTTCCCAGCCTTCATATCGGCGCTGACCTTTTCCACCGCCCGCATCAGCCGCAGCGTGTTCCCGCCGTAGATCTTGCGGATGTCGTCCGCTGAATACCCCTTCTCCAGCAGTGCCCGGGTCAGATTCGGGAACTTCGACACGTCTTCCATCCCGGTCGGCGTGCAGAACACCCCGTCATAGTCGCTGCCGATCCCCACCGCATTGATCCCTGCCAGTTTCACCGCGTGATCAATATGCGCCACAACATCCGCCAGCGATGCCGACGGCTTCCCGCCCTCCGGAGTCGCCTTCAGGAACCCGCAGTTGAAGTTGATCTGCACCACGCCGCCCTTCTTACCCAGCGCCGTAATCATCTCGTCCGTCATGTTGCGCGGAACGTTGGCCAAAGCCCGGCACGACGAATGCGAAGCAAAAATCGGAGCCTTTGAAGTCTCCAGCGCGTCCCAAAACGTCTTGTCAGCGACGTGCGAGACATCCACAATCATCCCCAGCCGGTTCATCTCCGTGATGAACCCCTTGCCCTGAGCAGTCAGGCCGTTGTGGTGCTCCACTTTGGTATCCGTCACATCGCCCGAAGAATCCGCCCAACCATTCGTATTGGTGTGCGTCAGCGTCATGTACCGGACACCCAGCGCATAATAATCCCGCAGAGCCCGAGCCGAATCCTCAATCGCATGGCCGCCCTCGATCCCCATCAAAGCGGCAATCTTGCCGGCCTTGTGCGCCGCCTCAATCTCCGCCGCCGTCCCCGCAAACGTAAACGTCTCCGGATGCTTCGCAATGATGTCGGTCCGGACCGTATCGATCATGTCGAGAGTCCGGTGCTGCGAGGTCTTGTCCTTGGCGTACGTAGCCGCCACATACACGGCAAAGAACACCGCCCCCACCCCACCTTCGCGCAACCGCCCGATATCGGTGTGAGTAGCGCCCTTACCCGAGGTGATCCCCGGCTTCCCGATATCCAGCCCGTCAACCGTAAAGCTCGTAACGTCGTTATGTGTATCAATCAAAAGCGCGGACTTGTGCACATCCCGCACCATCTGATCCGTAACAACACGCTTCTGCTGAGCCGACAAAACCAGGCAAAGACAAAGAAAAAGAGCCGTAAGACGCATGGCCCATTGTAACGGCCTCTATTTCAGAGTCTCCAGCGTCGGCTGCAGCCACGAGAACAGGAACCGCGACACCGACGGGAAGAACGACGACACCATCGCCAACAGCGGTGCCGCCCCGTAGGAAGCAAGCTTAAAGTACACGTCCATGTTTCGCTCCCCAGTCTCGGGCGTTGTCATACGCTGCAGGACCCTGTTTTTTTCCATCTCGAACAAGGGGCTGATTGTCAGATATCCGATCACCAGAAATACCACTGCCAGAAACCACCGAATCAGTTCCGGACTCTGCGTATCCGCACTGTCCAGCGCCAGTGCAAAGAGCAGGAATCCGCCGGACAAAAACCACATCAGATTGCGAAGCTGCATCATCGCATAGCGAATCGCGGATGAATAGCGGAGCGCGACAAACTCCGCGGCCAGACGATATTCGGGTTGGGGCGGTTTGTCGCTGGATTCGGGAACCGGGTCCAATTCCCCCCCCGACCACGCCGGGACTAAAAAAGATCGGAAAAGATACTCCGCCGCCTCTCTCGCCCGCTGCGAAAGCTCTTCATAGTCCTCGACAATGCCGGCCACATCGCAGTTCTTGATGTACGTGACTTTCTCCTCAAGTATTTGGAGGTGATCCCTCACTGCCTTTCGCCTGTTTTCCCCAAGATTGGGAGCCAGTGTCAGTTCCCGCAGGCATTCGGTACAGCGCAGGAAGACATCAAAATTTCGCCGGTTCGGGGACCCCTTCCAAATCGGCGCACTGGATAGATTTGGCGGAATCCGGTGAAAGGACCCATCCATCGGAAGCCCGTCCAGTTCCTGCAGGAAATAGCGCAGACGCTGCCAGTTCCAGTAGAACAAACCCGCGCTCCAAAGCAGACTCACGAGCAGTGCCACCGAAGGCGCCAGTATCGTGGCTGTCCACAGGGGCCCGCCCACGCCCATGACATGCCGCCAGGCGGCCCACGCGAAGACCGCCGTCAGGAACGTAACCAGCCCTGCCACCCAGCCAGGCGTTCCGGGCGCGCCCCCGGTGTTCCACATCGCGCAGGCCTGGTTCCACGCCATTGCCAGCCGCTCGGACGAAACACTGGCGCTGCCCCCTGCGGGAATCCCGGGGTTACGCTCGAAAGCCAGCGAGATGCGTCGCAGATGAATAACACCGCCCAGGCACAGGCCTCCCAGCAGGAGGAATAGTGGGATGGTCGGTGATGTCCCGCTCGCTATCTCAATCATGCGGATGGCAAGCAAACGGGACTCCTGCGGATACTCGCGCTCCACCACAAGCCAGGGGCCGAGGATCAGGATCCCCAACAGGATTCCGCGCCAGTTCGGCGCCAGGTAATAAGCGGAGAAAAGGCCGCCGATAGCCACCAGTCCGGGCAACGCCCCCCAGGGTACACCCTGCGCTCCCGCAATGGGTAAAACGACCATCAGTGCCATCGCTATGAGGCAGAAAAGGGTTACCTGCGTAACGGCTTCCCAATGTTCCCGGAACGGTTCGGCTGGCGGTTTCGCAAAGAGCGCGAACAAACGCCATTCGTGCTTTATGACAGCCCCCCACAATCCGACCACGGCCGCGATTCCCAGCAACGCTGTACCACCCGCAAGTACCCACCACAAATAGCCCGGCGCCGGCACTGTCAGTGCCGTCATATCCGCTCGTGCCGGCTTGCAGACCCCATCTCCAAGTTGCTGAATCGGCATGTAACCCGTTCGCGAAACCTCCGCCAGCCAGACCGGTGTTTGCGACGGCCTCGCGTCCCGGCTATCCAGCAGCAGCGCTGCGTCGTATTGCCCGGCGGCGCTGGAACTGGCCAGGCTCCCGTGCTCACGCCATTGCCGCCCAAATCGAAACCCCGCTTCCGGGACAAATGCCAGCACGCCGCGCTGCCCTTGTTCCTGCGCCGCGCGAATGAAAAGAACATCCGCCTCCGGAATCAGTACGCGTGTCTCCGGCGCTCCATCCTCGATCAGGCTCGCCAGAAACAGCGAATCCAGAACGTTGGTGGCCACCACCTCCACCAGCTTCGTATCGCGCCGCAAATCTTCAACAATTCCCCGGAGCGCCGCATACTGCGTTTGTGTCGTAACCGTCTGGGCCAGCACCGGAAACGAATCTCCCCCGCCAGCTCCATCCCGGAATGAGAGAGGCAGGTTCGGCTGTAAGCCTCCAGGCGGAGTGCTCCCCAAACCAGTCTCCCGGTAGGTGTTGCGCAGGTTCGAGATGTCTTTTGGGAAAGGTAACTTTCGGAAGCCGTCTGTGACCTTCCCCCGCAAATAGTCCGCGCCGAACCCTGTGTCTCCCTCGACCAGAATCGTGACCTCATTCTTCTGAATTCCAAGCAGGTCAATCGTCTGCTGCAGCCATGCCTCTGACTGTTGACTGCTCTCCGAAGTTGTGAAGAAGTGAAGCTTCGGGACTTTGGATAGTTCCCCAACGGCCGTCGCGCCCGACAGTGTGCCGCTGTACGCGTTCAGTTCAAAGTCAGACAGCAGATTCGTCATCTCCTGAACTACCCGAACCAGTGAGGTGGCCGAACCCGAAAATGCCGGACCAATCAGACGACCCTTACAAGCCGATGGATTCGCAAGCGCCAGTGAGTAATAGAATGCTTTTCGCAGTACCCGGGTGTTCAGGCCCGAACTGGGAGCCTCGCCCACCAGGAACACCAGCCGTAGCTTGTCGTCCCTTCTATAGATGACAACGCCGGGTTCCTCATCCGCGGGGGATCGCTCAAGCCACTTCCCATTCGCTGCGCCCGGATCGATCCACGGCATGTGCGCCGAATCGAAATTCCATCCCGAAACCGCAAATGCCCGCGTCAAGCTCTCGAGGGACCTGTCGGCAAAATAGCCAAGATTCGTCCCCGTTGGATCGGGAATGCTCGCGACAACAGTGTCAATTTCCGGGCCGCTCGTGGGGATGCAGAAGGTCTCCCTATACTGCTCGGCATATTTGATGGGATGGCGAAGCTCGTCCTTCGCCTTCACGTAGAGAGACGCCCCTTCGGCCTTTTGGGCGTCGGGCTTCTTTCCGAAGTAGCGACAAGTGCTCGTCCACGGGCCGACAGGCGGCGAGGGTGGCTTTTCCGCCCCGCCCTTCGGCTTCGTCTCTCGTGGTTCCGTTTTCGCCGGGGGTGGCTTCTGTGGACTCTCGCTGACCCCAGGCGTAACTCGCAACATGAGTCCAACTACGGCAAACGCCCCAACAGAAATGACAGCGCGCAGATTCATAAGCCACCTGTCCAGGAAAGCGAAAAAGACAGGCGGTGTAGGACAATCTCTTTTCTAAATCCCTACCCCAGCACACCCTTCAAAGCCGGATACAACCCCTGATAAACCCGATGCCCCGCTGCATAAACCCCAACATCCGCCCCAGGCTCCACCCGAGCATTCTCGCGAATCACCGCTCCGCAAACCTCCGGAACATCCGCAAACTCACCCGTCCCCACCATCGCCAGCAGCGCCGCCCCTAAAGCCGACCCCTCCTGCGATTCCAGCGTCACCACCGGCTTCGCAAACACATCCGCCAGCACCTGCCGCCAGAACGGACTCTTCGCCCCGCCCCCTGACGCCCGCACCGACGCGACCTCAACCCCCAGGCCCTCCACAATGTCCAGGCAGTCCTTCTGGCTATACGAAACACCCTCAATCAATGACCGGATCAAATCCGCCCGCCGGTGACTGTTCGTCAGCCCCATCCATCCACCACGCGCCGTCGCATCCAGATGCGGAGTTCGCTCGCCCATCAGATAAGGCAGCCAGTAAAGCCCCTGCGACCCCGCCGGAGCCGTCGCCGCCTCCGCCATCAGATCGCTGTAATCCGCCCCCGGAGCCAGCTGGTTCCGGAACCACTGCAAACTCAGCCCCGCGCCCTGCGTCACGCCCATCACATGCCACTTGTTCTTCACCGCATGGCAAAACGTGTGTACCCGACCCGCCGCGTCATACTGAACCTGCTCCATATGCGCGAACACCACGCCCGAAGTCCCCAGCGTGCATGACACAATCCCCGGAGCCACAATCCCGTTCCCTACAGCCGACGCCGCCTGATCGCCGCCGCCGCCCACCACCGGAGTCCCTGCCGCTAACCCCGTCAGCGCCGCAACCTCCGCCGTGATCCGTCCCGAAATCTCGCTCGACTCATAACAGGCCGGCAGTACCGCCCGGTCCACACCCACCGCGTCCGCCAGTTCGAACGACCAACGCCGGTTGACGACGTCAAACAGCGCCGTCCCCGACGCATCCGAGACCTCCGTTGCGAACTCGCCAGTCAGCCGGAACCGCACATAGTCCTTCGGCAGAAGCACCTTCCGCACCCGCTCGTAAAGCGCCGGTTCGTTATCCCGAACCCACAGCAGCTTCGGCAGCGTGAAACCCGTCAACACCGGATTCGCAATGCACTCCAGAACCTTCGCCTTGCCGACCGTCGAATTGACCCAGTCCACTTGCACCTGGCTCCGCTGGTCACACCAGATTAGCGACGGCCGAATCACCTGATTCGCTTCATCCAGAATCACCAGACCATGCATCTGGCCGGAAAGCCCAATCCCTTGTACCTGACTGCCGGACACGCCCGACGCTGCCAGCACCCCGCGGATCGCTTCCACCGCCGCGTCCCACCAGTTCTCCGGCCGCTGCTCCGCCCAAAGCGGCTGAGCCTGCGCCATATCCTCGTGCGCCACCGTGTGCGCCGCCACAACGCGGCCCGTCACATCTACCAGCAGCGCCCGGCTGCCACCCGTCCCAATATCAATTCCCAGCCACATATCCGTATCCTCTTACTTCTCGCAGAACGGCAGATAAGCCGCGCCATACAGCCCGGCTTCGTTCCCCAGTTCCGCCTTCGAAACTACCGTATCTTCCGTCCGGAACGTAAACGACCGCCGCTTCGCCTCCGCAATCATCGCCGGGGCAAACGCATCCCACCCCGCGATCATCCCGCCCGCAATCAGATACAGAGGGAAATCGAACGCGTTAATCAGCATCGCCAGCAGAATCCCCAGCGCCTCGCCCATCCCGTTAAAAATCGCCTGCGCCTTCGGGTTCCCGGCCTTCGCAAGTTCGTAAACATCCTTCGCCGTGATGTTCTCGTCGCCCAGCCCCAGCATCCGGGCCTGAGCCGTTACCGACGTCGCCGACGCATGCTTCTCCACGCAACCCTGATTCCCGCACCCACAGGGATTCCCGTAAGGCACCACCGTAATATGGCCCAGTTCCCCCGCCATCCCGTGCCCGCCGCGCAGCGCCCGGCCCCCGGAAATGATCCCGCCACCCACGCCCGTTCCCAGCGTCAGCATCACCAGATCCTGCACGTGCCGCCCCGCGCCGATCCACTTCTCTCCCAGCGCCGCCGCGTTCGCGTCGTTTTCCAGAATCACCGTCGTGCCCAGCCGCCGCCCAATCTCTTCGCGAATTGGGAAGTTCTCCAGTGACGCGATGTTGTTGCAGTTCCGGATAATACCCTTTTTCAGGTCGATAAACCCAGGAACCCCAATCCCGATCCCCTCCAGATGCTCCACCCCCAACCGCGAGCGCAGCGTCTCAATCGCCTCCACCATGTCGTGGACAATCGCTTCCCGGCCTTCGGAATATTGCGTCCGGCCCGACACTTTATCAAGCATCTTCCCCTCGTGCGACACCGCGGCCGCCCGAAGATTCGTCCCGCCTAAATCCAAACCAATGCTGTAAGGAATCATGAGTATGTTCTGTGGCGCCAACTCGCGACGCAAGGCGCATCATAGCATTCGCCGCGCCCCTTCTCATCGCGCTAAACTGAACTTAGAACTGATATGGCACCCGGCACCACTTCCGCACTCGTGCTCCTCAGCTTTCTGGCAGCCACACCCGGCAACGTCAACTTCGATTCCCTCCGCCCCGGGCTGGCACCGCCCAACTGGACCATCGTCTCCCCCTCCGGAGGCCGCCAGCAACTCAAAGTCCGCTTCGACGCCAACGCTCCCAGCAAAGGCAACGTTCTCGAAACCTCTGCTCACGGCGACGAATCCCCCCTGGCCATCTTCGATCCCGTCCTCTGCCACGACGGCGACCTGTCCGTCAAATTCCGCATCGCCCCCCGCGCCGCCTCCGGTGCCGCCGGCGTCATCTGGCGCTATCAGGACCCGCAAAACTACTACCTCCTCGACTTCAGTGCCTCCCGTCGCATGATCGCCATCTACCGCGTCCGCGACGGCGTCCGCCAGCAACTCCGTATCAAGGGCAGCCGCTCTGGCCCGTCCATCGTCCGGCACGACATCAAAGTCGGCGAATGGCACCTCGCCCGCGTCAGCTTTAAAGGCAATGGAATCAAGGTCTACCTCGGCAATCGCCGCCTCTTTGAAGCCGATGACACCGGTTTCACGGGGCAGGGAAAAGCCGGCGTCGTCACCAGCGGCACCACCATCGCCACCTTCGATGACTTCCATATCGACAAAAAATCCTGACCTGTCTGTAATGGCAGCCCCCGACTCCGGTCATACTTAGCGAAAGGCTTCTAAAACACCATGCAATTCAAAGCTATCCTCGCCAGTGCCCTCTTCCTCAGTGCCAGCGCGTTCGCGGCCGACACCCAGCTCCTCAACCTCGTCATGCCCGACGCCCAGATCATGGCCGGCATGAACGTCACCACCGCGAAGATCAGCCCCTTCGGTCAGTACGTCCTCAGCCAGTTCCGCTCCGACGAAAAGGGTTTCCAGGAACTCATCGCCCAGACCGGCTTCGATCCCCGTCAGGACGTCAGCGAAATCCTCGCCGCCTCCACCGGCAACCTCAAGGCGGACGGAGGCCTCGTCCTCGCCCGCGGCAATTTTGACGCCGCCAAAATCGCCGCCGCCGCTTCCACCGAAAAGAGTAAGGCCACCGTCTCTCAATACGGAGGCGCCACGCTGATCACCATGGGCGGCGAAAAAGCCCAGCACTCCGTCGCCTTCCTCGGTAACGCGATTGCCGTCTTCGGCCCCACCGTCGTCGTCAAGGCGGCCATCGACCGCGCCGACAAAGTGAACTCCATCAGCCCCGCCCTCGCCGCCCGCGTGCAGGCTTTGTCCACGTCCCTCGACGCCTGGACGGTCAGCCTCGCGTCCCTCGCCTCGCTGATGCCCGCCGAACTCGGTGGAGCCAAAGGCCCCGCAGCCCAGCCCCTGGCCCTCGTGAAGAACATCGAGTCTTCCTCGGGTGGAGTCAAGTTCGGAGCCAACGTCGAAATCTCCGGCCAGGCCATCGCCAACAACGAGCAGAACGCCAAAGCCCTCGCCGACATCGTCCGCATGGTCGCCGGCTTCGTCACCCTCAGCAGCGGTCAGGACCCGAAGATGGCCGGCATCGCCCAAATCGTCCAGACCCTCAAGGTCGCCAACGACGGAACCGCCGTGAACATCTCGGCCAGCGTCCCCGAAGCCCAGCTTGAAGCCC
>CANIHR010000198.1 GCA_947467185.1 Bryobacterales bacterium | reverse complement strand
TGGGAGCACAAGACGCAGACGAAGCCGTGGTCGGGGGTGCTGACGACGGGGAGCAAGGTGCTCTTTGGGGCGACGGGCGGGTGGCTGAACCGGTCGGCGCGCGAGGATGGCGAAGCGTATTTCTTCGCGCTGGATGCGGAGAGCGGGAAGGAGCTTTGGCGGATTAATCTGGGGGGAACGATGGCTTCGAACCCGATGACGTATATGGTGAACGGGAAGCAGATGGTGACGATGGCGGCGGGATCGGCTGTGTTTACGTTCGCTTTACCGTAGAGGCACAACTGAACCACCGTCGATGAATACGTCGAAGCAAGGTCAGGAATCAGGTACTCTGAGGTTATGACGGTCACCATTGAACTGGACCGGGAAGACGATGGGCGCTGGATCGCAGAGGCGATGGAACTGCCAGGCGTCCTCTGCTACGGTCCAACGCCGGATGAGGCTATTAGCAATGCGGAACGCCTGGCGATAGAGGTCATTGCTGACCGGATCGCCCACGGTGAAATGCCGGCTTCGGCGCTCGCAGTATCGTTCAAGATCCCGGATGAGTATCTGGCCCTCTCGTAAGGCAAAACGCGTTCTGGCCGCCCTGTTACGGGTTGGCTGGCAGATCCGAAGACAAAAGGGATCACATCGGCTCCTGGTTCGGGATGGTTGGCCCGATTACGAGTTCGCATTCCACGATGGCGAGGAGTTGGGGCCGCACATGGTTGCGCGCAGCGCAAAATCGACAGGTCTGAAGCCGGGCGACCTTTAGCGCCCGTTCGCCCCCCCACAGATTGGCATTACAAATTGCATAATGGTTAGCGAGGATTCTCCAGTGATCAAGCTGAAAGTGAACGGGCGCGAGCGGTCTTTTGATGGCGACCCCGATATGCCCCTTTTGTGGTACCTGCGCGATGAATTGTCGCTGACGGGGACGAAGTTCGGGTGTGGTGTGGGCCAGTGCGGGGCGTGCACGGTGCATCGCAACGGTGAAGCGATCCGGTCGTGCTCCACCGCCATGAAGGACGTTGCGGGCAAGACGGTTGTGACGATTGAGGGCCTGAGCGCGAAGGGTGACCATCCGTTGCAGAAGGCCTGGGAACAGGGCAATGTGCCGCAGTGCGGGTACTGCCAGACCGGCCAGATCATGCAGGCGGCTGTCCTGCTGAAGAAGATCAAGCACCCCAGCGACAAAGAGATTGAAGATGGCATGCAGGGTAACATCTGCCGTTGCGGCACCTACCAGCGCATTCGCGCGGCCATCAAGACTGCCGCGAAGGAGATGGCGTAATGAGCATTCAGAACATCGATAACGTCACACGCCGCAACTTCATTGGCGGCGTTTTCTCCGCGTCCGCTTTCGTGCTGGCGGCGGACCTTCTGCCGGAAATCGCCTGGGGCGATACGAGCGAGAATCATGGCAAAGCCGCGGCTGCCGCGCTGAAACCGAGTCTGTATCTGGGCCTGGAACCCGACGGTACGGTCTACATCGTGACCCACCGTTCGGAAATGGGTACCGGCATCCGTACCACGCTACCGATGGTGGCGGCGGATGAAATGGAAGCCGACTGGAGCAAGGTCAAGATCGAACAGGCGATCGGCGACGAGCGGTATGGCGACCAGAATACCGATGGTTCGAAGTCGATTCGCGGCTTCTTTGTGCCGTTCCGTGAGACCGGCGCGGCTGCCCGTTTGATGCTGACCCGCGCGGCGGCGGCGCAGTGGAAGGTTCCGGAATCGGAATGCTCCGCTGTGAACCATGTGGTGACGCACACGCCCTCGGGCAAGAAGCTGGGCTATGGCGAACTGGCTGCTGCGGCGGGCAAGTTGCCGGTGCCGAAATCGAGCGAACTGAAGCTGAAGCAGCGCAGCGAATGGCGCTACATCGGCCACAACGCCAAGGACGCCAAAGCGATCGCCGATCTGAAGGACATCACGAGCGGCAAGGCTGTCTTCGGCATGGACGCCAAGGTTGACGGGATGGTTTACGCCTCCATCGAGCGCCCCCCTGTGGTCGGCGGCAAGGTGCAGACCGTTGATGCGGCGGAGGCATTGAAGGTTAAGGGTGTCACACAGACGGTTTCGCTTCCCGCATTCACCCCTCCGTACACGTTCCAGCCCCTGGGCGGCGTGGCGGTGGTGGCGAACAGCACCTGGGCGGCGTTCCAGGGCCGCAAGAAGCTGAAGGTGGAGTGGAATCACGGCGAGAACGCCACTCACGACTCGGAACGTTACAAGGCGGAACTGCTGGAGACAGCGAAGAAGCCAGGTAAGGTTGTCCGCAATCTGGGCGACGTGGACGCGGCATTCGCGAAGGGCAAGATCGTCGAAGCCAGCTACTACACCCCGCTGCTGGCGCACGCCACGATGGAGCCTCCGGTTGCGATCGCGAGCTTCAAAGACGGCAAGGTGGAATGCTGGGTTCCGACCCAGAACCCCCAGGCCGTGCAGGATACGGTCGCCAAAGCGCTTGGCATCAAGGTGCCCGATGTCACCTGCCATGTGACCCTGCTGGGCGGTGGTTTCGGACGCAAGTCGAAACCGGACTATGTGGCCGAAGCCGCGATGATTTCGAAGCAGGTCGGCAAGCCGGTGAAGGTGGTCTGGACGCGCGAAGACGACATCCGGTTCGACTACTACCACGCAGTCGCCGGTATGTATCACAAGGCGTCGCTGGATGAAAAAGGCAAGGTCACCGGCTGGCTGCACCGGTCGGTGTTCCCGTCGATTTCCTCGATGAACGACGAGAAGTCGCTGTACGGCTTCAACGTGGAATACGGCATGGGCCTGAACGATATGCCGTTCGATATCCCGAATCTGAGGGCGGAAAATGGTCCGGCGAAGGCACACGTGCGGATTGGCTGGCTGCGGTCGGTGGCCAACATCTATCACGTATTTTCGGGCCTGAGCTTTGCCGATGAACTGGCACACGCGGCGGGTCGGGATTCGCTGGAGTATCAGTTGGAACTGCTGGGCGCGGGCAAGGTGCTGAACCTGAATGCGCAGGGCGTGGGCGAATACTGGAACTACGGCGAGTCGCAGGATCGGTATCCGTTCGATACGCGACGTCTGCGGAAGGTGCTGGAGATCGCGGGCGAAAAGTCGGGCTGGGGCAAGAAGAAGTCCGGCAATGGCTGGGGGCTGGGCGTGGCGGTGTCACGCAGCTTTGCGAGCTACGTGGCGACGGTGGTGGAGGTGGAAGTCGATAAGGCCGGGAAGATCCGGATTCCGAAGACTTACATGGTGGTGGATGCCGGCACGATTGTGAACCCGGAACGCGCGGTTTCGCAGTTCGAAGGCGCGGCTGTGATGGGCGCGGGCATTGCGCTGACAGGTGAAATCAGCCTGGCGGACGGCCGCGTGCAGCAGGGTAACTTCCACAACTATCAGGTACCGAAAATGCATCAGGCGCCAATTCAGACCGACGTTCATCTGGTGGAAAACAATGAACTGCCTGGCGGTGTTGGTGAGCCGGGTGTTCCGCCGTTTGTTCCGGCGTTTGCGAATGCAGTATTCGCGGCGACGGGCAAGCGGGTGAGAGACCTGCCGTTCAGCAAGGCGAAACTGGTCTAGATCCAACAAAGCAAAGGAAGCGACGGGGCACTGGTAACATTACCGGTGCCCCGTTTTTTTATGAACACACGAGAGACCGTTACTTCGTTGATTGACGCCTGGAAACTGCTGGTGGGTCGGATGCCCGATTCGACCATTGAACATGCGGAGGGGGTCGCGTCCATGTTCGCGCATGTTCCGCTACCGTTTTTGAATCTCTCGGCAGGGGACCAGCCTGCCACGGATGCCGCCGAATTTCAGGTGCTGCTCCGGACTGGCAAGGCACGGATGACGAAATGCGCCCAGGCTTCCATGTTGTGTGTGGCCGAGGAGTGGGTGCCGGAAGGCTGGCAAGAGCACCTTGCCGAGGCAGGCATGGGCTATGTGATGAACCTGACGGGCATGGCGACGGAGCGCCTGCTGCCCGCGAGGCGTCCGGCACCCGCGATGGAGATTCGCCGAGTGACGGATGTGGCGACTGCCACTGACCTGGCTGGGATCAACGGGGCCGCCTATGGAATGCCGGACGAGATGTTCGGCTGCATTTCCAACATGCACCTGTGGCACGACGACAGCTTCGGCTTCGTGGGCTATGTGGATGGCCGGGCTGTGACCGCAGCCGCCGCTTTTCCTGTGGCCGGAACGGTCTATGTCGCTTTCGTGGCAACGGTTCCGGACCAGCATGGGAAGGGTTATGCCGACGCCGTGATGCGGCACGCGATTGAGCAGGGGCAGCGGGCGATGGGCTTTTCGAAGATTGCGCTGCACGCTTCCGACATGGGGCGTCCGGTTTACGAAGCGATGGGGTTTGCCAGCGGCGCACGTGTCGCGATTGTGGCGCCACCTCACTAATCACGGATTGTTATCATGGATTCCGCACGATCCTAACTATGTTCCGAACAACAGTTTTCCTTGCGGGAGTTGTGGCGTTGCCCCTCCTGGCCCAACTTCCTTCGACGCCGGGCACAAAGGCTACTATCGAAGCGAGTCCGGCGGCAATTGCCGGCTCGAAGCAGGACCCCGACGCGGTGGCGCGCGGGAGTGTCCTCTTTAAGGAGAAGTGTGGCGGTTGCCACGGCATGACCGCTAAAGGCACGAACAAGGCACCCGATCTGGTGCGTTCGCTGCTGGTGCTGGATGACGAGAAGGGCTTGCTGATTTCGCCCGTTATTCGGAATGGCCGTCCGGCCAAGGGTATGCCGAAGGTTGGCCTCTCGGAACCGCAGATTGGCGACATCGTAGCCTGGCTGCATGCACAGACGTTCGCGGCGGATCACCGCAATACCTACCTCTTCCTGGACGCTCTGACGGGCGATGCGAAGAAGGGCGAAGCGTACTTCAATGGCGCCGGCGGTTGCGCAAAGTGCCACTCGGCATCGGGCGATCTGAAGGGGATTGGCGGGAAGTTTGACGCGCATGACCTGCAGGGTCGCTGGCTGCAACCCCGTGCGGGTCGTGGTGGACGCGGAGCGGCAGCAAAGGCTCCGATAACCGCCACGGTAACGCTGGCTGACGGCAAGAAGGTGGAAGGCGTGCTGGAACGCTATGACGACTTCACGGTTTCGCTGAAGGACGCATCGGGCGAGTATCACTCCTACAGCCGGAACAATGGCCTGCCGAAGGTGGAAGTGAAGGATCCGGCGAAGGCGCACACCGAACTGCTGCGCAAGTATACGGACGAAGACATCCACAATGTGACAGCTTATCTGTCGAGCCTGAAGTAGACGAGACTGCCAATGACCATGCGCACACTGATTTTCCCGACACTTCTGGCGCTGGGCGCCAGCTTTGCGAACGGGCAACTGCTCGATCCGAAGAAGCTGACGCAGCAGCCGACCGACACGTGGCCGACCTACAACGGCGACTACTCCGCACGACGTTTCAGCACTCTGAAACAGATCAATTCCGGTAATGTGAACGGCCTGTCCCTGGCCTGGGTGAACCGCTACGGTTCCGGTAACGGCATCACGATCAAGTCCACGCCCCTGCTGGTGAATGGCGTGCTTTATTTCACAGCCCCGAACCACGTGTGGGCCGCCGACGCGCACAATGGCCGCGAACTGTGGCACTACCAATACCGGCAGAACACGGGCAGCACCATCGGCAACCGCGGCGTCGGCATCTATGGCAACTGGCTGTTCTTTGAGGCTCCCGACAGCCATTTGGTGAGTCTGGATGCGCGGACCGGCAAGGAAAGATGGTCGGTAGAGATCGCCGATCCGAAGCTGGATTACACCTCGACCGTAGCACCGATGATCATTGGCAACCACGTGATTCTGGGCATTGGTGGCGATCACATCGATAACCCAGGCTTCGTCCAGTCGCGCGATCCGGAAACGGGCGCTCTGCAGTGGAAGTGGTACACGACTCCGCGCAATGGCGAGCCGGGTATCGAGACGTGGCCGGACGAATATGCTTCGGCTCATGGTACTGGTCAGGCGTGGATTCCTGGCGCGTATGACCCCGAACTGAATCTCTATTACGTGGGCACCGGCAATCCGAACCCTGTGATGGCAGAACAGAGCCGTAAGGGCGACAATCTGTACACCTGCTCGATTGTGGCGATTAACCCCGACACCGGCAAGATGGTCTGGTACTACCAGGTTTCTCCGCACGAAGTGCATGACTGGGATGCTTCGGTGCCCATCATTCTGATTGACGGAGTGATTAACGGCAAGCCCCGCAAGTTGCTGGCGCAGGCGAGCCGCAACGGTTATTACTTCCTGCTGGACCGGAAGACCGGCGAGCATATCGTCACGAAGCCGTTTATCGATACGCTGAACTGGACCAAGGGCCTGAATGCGAAGGGTCAGCCGATTCCCGATCCTGCTAAGTACCCGGCTCCGGACGGTCGTCTGGTCTCTCCGGCTTCGGGCGGCGCCACAAACTGGCCGGCGCAGACGTTCAGCCCCGAAACCGGCCTGCTCTATGTGGGTACCAGCCGTTCGTACAGCATGTATTATGTGACCGATACCGATGACCATCCCGAAGGCTGGGCGGGTCTGGATGCCCAGGCAGGCACGGATGGCTCGGCGCTGATCGCAATCGACTACAAGACCGGCAACATTACGTGGAAACACGAATGGCCCGCCGGTGGCGGACCGTCGCACATGCTTTCGACCGCCGGAAATCTGCTGTTTACCTCGAACGGGAGCAACTTTATCGCGTTCGAGCCGAAGACGGGCAAGATCCTCTGGCACGCGGGTTTGACAGGGCCGATGACGGCAGGTCCGATTTCGTATGAACTGGAAGGCAAGCAGTACCTGACGGCCGCGGTGGGCGACATGCTGTATACGTTCACGGTGAATCCCCCGAACAAGTAGAGATCGGGAAGTGGACAGAAGGGGCCGGGTTTCGCGGGATGCGGACCCGGCCGTTTTTGTTTGCCGTGAAGTTTTCCGGTGGAATGCCGATCTAAATGTAAAGAAACCGCGGAGCGCTGAAGGGCGTTCGAAGAACTTGATACCTTTCCATAAGACGATGACCCCACTTCGCAGTCTGGTTGCGGTGCTGCTGTTGGCTGCGCCTGTTTTTGCGCAGTTGTCGGACCGCTATGCGGTCGTGCTGGTGGAACCTGCCCTGACGAGCCGGTATAGCTCGAGGGCGGAGTTGTTTGCCCCGGCTGGCGTGACGGCTCGGGCGGGCGTCGAGGCTTCACAGCGAGCGCTAAGGGTAACGCTGGCGGACCGGAAGTTCGTGGTGACCGGGGCTTCCTCTCTGTTGCTGAATGCGGTTTTTGTGACGGCTCCGGCCAGTCGAGTGTCGGAACTGGAAGGACTGCCCGGGGTGGCAGGCGTGGTCCGGCTGCGTAAATATAAGAGAACGCTCAGCAAGGCGCTGCCCCTGGCTGGTTCGGATGCGGCGTGGACGGCGGTCGGCGGCTTTGCCAATGCGGGGAAGGGCGTGAAGATTGCGATTCTGGACACGGGCGTTGATACGACCCATCCTTCGCTACAGGACACGACGCTACAGATGCCGGCGGGTTTTCCCAAGTGCGATACGGCTGCAAACTGCACGGATTTCACGAACAGCAAAGTGATTGTGGCGCGCAGCTATGTGCGGCGTCTGGCTGTTGGCACAGGGACGATTGACCCGGCGACTTCCACTCCCGACGATTACTCGGCACGGGATCGGTCCGGGCATGGCACTGCGGCAGCGACCGTGGCGGCGGGGAATACCAGCCAGGGGTCAGTCACAATCAGCGGCATGGCGCCGAAGGCCTGGGTTGGCAGCTACAAGATTTTTGGCTCTCCGCAGGTGAACGACTACACATCGGATGATCTGATTGTGGCGGCTGTGGAAGATGCACTCGCCGATGGCATGGACGTGATTTCGCTGTCGGTGGGCGGAACCGCGATGACGGGGCCTCTCGATAGCGGTACGGCATGCGGGAATAAGGTGGGCGTCCCGTGCGATATCTCGGCCAGTGCGCTGGAGGCCGCGGCGCAAAAAGGTGCGCTGATCGTGGTGGCGGCCGGCAATGAAGGCGCGCAGGGTTTGAGTTATCCGACGTTTGGCTCCATTTCGTCGCCGGGTACAGCGCCTTCGGTGATTACGGTGGGCGGCACGACAAACTCGCATGGATTCACCCCCGCTATTCGCGTGCCTGGAACCAACGTTCCGGCGAATCTGAGCGCAGTGACCGCACAACCGACCGATGCTTATTCGCCCTATGGTGCCTATGCCGCTCCGCTGATTGACGTTGCGAAGCTGGGGGATGACGGGTACGCGTGCAATCCCCTGCCGGCAGGCTATCTGACGAATTCTTTTGCGCTGATTCAGCGAGGCCCGGTGGGCGATGGCGCGTGCGCCTTCTCCACCAAGATGAAGAACGCGGTGGACGCAGGTGCAACCGGGATTATTTTCTACGACTATCCGGATGATGCTTCGTGGCCCATCACACCGTCGAATCTGGGCAGTTTTGAGCAGCCGGCAGTGATCCTGGCGAATGGAGATGGCGTCAACCTGAAGGCGTATCTGGAGACGAATCCGGGGGCTACCGTGATTCTGGACCCGGCGGGTGCCGACCTGGTCTCGGTGAACCCGAACGAACTGGTCTATTATTCGTCGACGGGGCCAACTACCGGCGCGAACGCGATTAAGCCGGATTTGGTGACGGTAGCGGGTGGTGGCCAGAGCGGCGACCTTCTCTACATGGGGGCTCAGAAGTGGGACCCGCTGGGAGATCTGTACAGCGCGACTGGGTACATCGCGGCGGCAGGGACCAGTTTCTCGACACCTCTGACGGCGGGTGCGGCGGCCCTGGTGAAGCAGGCACATCCTGAGTATTCCGCGGCGCAGGTGAAGTCCGCCCTGGTGAATACCGCTGCACAGGACGTGTTGAACGATGATTCGGGCGACCCGGTGAAGGTGACGCAGACAGGTGGCGGCAGATTGCTGGCGAATCTGGCGTTGCAGACAAATGTGACGGTGGCTCCGGCAAGTGTGTCGTTCGGGGCCGTTACAACAGCTGTACTGCCGCTGCGTCAGGTCCTGCAGGTGACTAATACGGGAACCACGCCACTTTCGCTGACGATGGCAGTGGTGAATGTGGCTTCGGCTACGTCGGCCCCCGTCTCGCTGGATAAGACAACTCTGACTGTCGCGGCAGGGGCTTCGTTGCCGATTACGTTGTCGGTGACAGGGACTGGCCCAGCCGCCGGGATTTACTACGGCGCGGTGACTATCGCCGGTGGCAGCGTTCCGATGCGGGTGCCATGGATGTTCGTTGTGGGAAGTACACGGGCCGGGAACTTTGTCCCGGTGTCTGGTGATTCGAATGACGGCGCTACAGGACAGACCTTGCCGGATGGTGTGGTTTCCTTCCGCGTGACCGATGCCAACGGCGTCGCGATTGCGAATTCGGCGGTAAATTTTGCGGTGAATGCAGGCAGTGTCCCGATGAAGCTGAGCGCAACGACAGCCCGCACTGATACTTACGGGTACGCTTCAGTGGGAGTGGTCGCCGGAGACACGGCGGGCGCGTATTCGATTGAGGGCTGCCTCGGGGCGTGCACAGCCACAAACCAGTTTGAATACACATTCACGGGGAATATCCGGCAGGCTCCGGCGATCTCGGCTGGCGGCATTGTGCCGGCGGCGGGGAGGGCGGTCGGACTCGTACCGGGGTCGTACTTCTCGATTTACGGGACAGGTCTGGCCGACGCCATTGCGGTGACATCGACCGCCCGACTGCCCATCGCTATCAAAAATGTGACGGTGAGTTTCGATGTCCCTGCAGCGGGAATCAGTGTTCCGGCGCGACTGGTGTTCGTGAGTTCGGGGCAGATCAACGCCCAGGTGCCCTGGGAAGTGGCTGGCCAGAAGACGGCGCAGGTGAAGGTGATCGTAGACAGAGTGCCGGGGAACGTGGCCTCAGTGTCGCTGGCGGACGCCGCCCCCGCATTTTTCGAGAACCCCATCGGTTCAGGAGTGATCGCCGCCATTGATCCGCTAAATATCATCAGCCCCATCGTGACGGCGAAGAACCCGGCGCAGCGAGGAGGCCTGGTCGCGCTGTATGCGAATGGTCTGGGAGCGGTTAACAATGCGCCCGCATCCGGGGAAGCCGCTTCACTAACAACACTGGCGCAGACGGTTTCGACTCCGGTGGTCACGATTGGCGGACAG
>CANIHR010000197.1 GCA_947467185.1 Bryobacterales bacterium | reverse complement strand
TTCTTCGACAGTTCTTCGCTGAACTTTTCGAGTTCCACGAGGAGCGTTTCGAAGTCATGGCGCGGGTCGCGACCGGTTTCCGACATATCGACCAGGTGAACCAGGGTATTAGTCCGCTCAATGTGCTTCAGGAACTGGATGCCAAGCCCCCGGCCTTCACTGGCACCTTCGATAATGCCCGGAATGTCAGCCACCACGTAAGAACGGAGATCGGGCAACTGTACCACGCCCAAATTCGGCTCCAGGGTGGTGAACGGGTAGTTGGCGATCTTCGGACGAGCCGCGGAAATACGGGAAATCAGGGTCGATTTACCGGCGTTCGGATAACCTACCAGGCCCACATCGGCCAGTAACCGCAGCTTGAGCTGCATGTTGAACAGTTCGCCGGGGCTACCGGGCTCGTGTTCAGTCGGCGTCTGGTGCGTTGAGGTGGCAAACCGGGCATTGCCGCGACCACCACGTCCACCTTTCGCCGCACACCAGGTCTCGCCGTCTTTCGTGAAGTCGTAGAGCTTCTCGCCCGTCTCCTGGTCGTAGACGGTGGTGCCGACCGGCACCAGCACGGTGACGCTTTCGCCATCGTGGCCGGTCCGCTGGCTGCCTTCGCCGTGACGTCCACGCTGCGCCCGGTATTCGGGATTAAAACGGAAATGGAGCAGCGTGTTGCGGTGGACGGTCGCAACCATCACAATATCCCCGCCGCGTCCGCCATCGCCACCCGAAGGGCCGCCATGGGGAACGAACTTCTCACGCCGGAAAGCGAGGCAACCGTTACCGCCGTCGCCCGCCTGAACTGTTATTCGTACTTCATCAACTAACATGACAACCTAAATGGAAAACGGCCCCCTGAACCCGGATCCGGTAAGCCGGACGCGGTCGGGAGGCCGTTTATTCCTTATGAACTGGACTAAACTGCGGCTACGATGTTTACGAACTTGCCCATGCGACCGCGGTCACGGAACTCGACCACGCCGGTCACGTTGGCGAACAAGGTGTCATCCTTGCCCCAGCCGACATTGACGCCAGGCTTGATCTTCGTGCCGCGCTGACGGACCAGGATGGAACCGCCGGAAACAAGTTGGCCGCCGAACGCTTTCACGCCGAGGCGCTGTGCGTTGGAATCACGACCGTTTTTGGAACTGCCTAAACCTTTTTTATGTGCCATGACAAACTCTCGCTAGTGACAGAGGCGGCTTACGCCACGATGTCGCGAATGCGAACCTCCGTGTAATCCTGCCGGTGGCCCTGCGTGCGCTTGTACTGCTTCTTGCGCTTAAACTTGAACACCAGAATCTTTTCGCCCTTATCGTGAGCGGAAATGGTCGCGTTGACCTTCGCGGAGGCAGCCTGCTCACCCGCGACGAGGTCCCCGGCGTCCTGGAACAGAGCCAGAACCTTACCGAGAGCGATCTCAGAGCCGGGATCGCCGGCTAGTTTCGGGACTCGCACAACGTCGCCCGGGGCGACGCGGAATTGCTTGCCGCCAGTTTCAATAATTGCGTGCATTGGAATTTAACCTTCTATTGCGCCCTGAGTACAAAGCAGAGACACAGAAATACCGTGTCCGGGCGTTTGCCAGAATTACCAGTGTACTACAGGCCAGGGACGAATGCCAATTGCAGAACGTCCCGGCCTGAAGAAACGAAGCCAATCCGAAGCCGTAATTACGGCTTGGCAGGCGTAGCAGCCGGACGCGGGGCGGCCGGACGAGGAGCAGCGGGGGCTGCGGGACGGGGTGCGGCAGCAGCGGGAGCAGACGGGGGCGTTGCCGGAGCAGCCTTGTCGTAAAGCGCTACAACGGCAGCGGTGATATCAGCCGCGTTGGAAGCAAACAGGATGTTGTTGGGCTGACCACTGACGTCAAACACGGCGGTGAACTGGTTGTCGGTCGCGTACTTGTTGATGACCTGGATCATTTTTGCGCCAAGTTCCTGCAGTACACGCTGCTGATCGGCTTCCATGTCCTGCTTGGCGTCGTCGGCATCGCGCTGCAAGCCACGCTGCAGGGCTTCCATATCACGTTCCAGAGACGCTTTGGCAGCTTCACTGATAGTGTTCTGCGTCTTGCGGTACTGTTCCTGCTTCGCCTGCAGCTCCTGGCTGCGCTTCTGCAGGTCGGCGTCTTTCGGGCTGAACTTAGCGCGCAGATCGGCAACGGCCTTCTGGCCGTCCTTCGTGTTGACGAGGGCGCTCTGCATGTCCATCACGGCAATCTTTTGGGCCTGGGCGAAGGCACTCACACTTGCGAGCAGGCCGGCCACGGTGGCGAGGATCAATTTACGATTCACTGTCTTAACTCCTGTAGATTCTGTGCTTGCTGATTTCACGCCGGATTACTTGGCGCCCGGGGCTTTGGCTGCGGGAGTTGCGGGTTTCGGAGCTGCGGCTGGAGCTTTGGGGGCGGCAACCGGCGCGGCACCGGCGGGAGCAGCCGCATCGAAAATCTTCACGATGGCGGCTGAGATATTGGCGGACTGGTCCGCATAAAGCAGGTTATTGGGTTGCGTGCTGACATCCACAATCATCGTGATCGCGTTATCAGCGGCATATTTGGTGAGCACCGTCTGCATCTTCTGCATGATGGCCCCCAGAAGACGGTTCTGTTCGCCTTCAAAGTCGGCCTTGGCATCGTCGGCATCCCGTTCCAGAGCTTTCTGCGTGGTGTCGATTTCACGCTCCATCCGGGCTTTTTCAGTGGCGCTGATGGTGTTCTGCGTCTTCCGATAGGCTTCCTGCTTCGCCTGCAAGTCCTGCTGGCGCTTGGTCAGTTCCTGTTCCTTGGGGCTGAACTTCGCCTTTAACTCATCGGCGGCCTTCAGGCCTTCCTTCGTGGTGAGCAGGGCGCCCTGCATGTCGATGACGGCGATCTTCTGCGCGAAGGCACTCACGCCCAGTAACATCGCGAGCAGCGGCAGGATTGCGATACGAGATTTCAAAAGGATACTCCTCAAACTTTCTTAGAACGTCCGGCCGATGGTGAAGCGGAAAGTGCTCTTCTTTTCGTAGTAGGGATAAGCCGGGGAATACTGCTGAATGGCGTTTACGAACGTGGTCTGGTTCGGGAACATAGTGCGGTCCATGACAACCGGAGGCTGCAGGTACTGCTGCAGGACGACCGGATTGTAGGCCCAGTAGACACGGAACGGTGCCTGCACGATGGGCAGAATCACCTGGAATTCGATGCCCGTCGACATACGCATCTGTTGCGTGCCGGCGGCGATCTTCACCTTGTTGCTGAAGGCGGCCTGCGTGAACTGGTTGTTCAGGCTTGTGATCTGACCTTCGTTCACCTTTAGCTGATTGGCGAAGACAATCTTGTTCAGACCAGCGTCAAAGAAGGGCGCCATGGTGATGGGCCCAAACAGCGGGATGCGGTATTCAAAGTTGAAAATACCCTGCGTGTCGCCGCCCGGCGTGATGATCTGATAGATAGGCGTGGACTGGGAGACCGGGGTCAGCACCTGGTAGCCATTGATGAGCGTCTTCTGCCCACGCTGCGAACCGTCCGGATTGAGGACGTTGACGTTCGCACTGCTGGGAATGAATGCCACAGGCGTGATCGAGTAGAAGTAGAAGCCACGGATGTCGTTTTCACCACCCATGAAGGTCCGCGAGAAGGGCGGCACCACTTTGCCGCCATACCCAAACTGGGTAGACAGCGTGAGGTGGAAAGCCAGAACATTCTTATGCCACTTCGGACTGACGTGATAGTACTGACCGTCGAAGGTGGGGCGAATCGTGTTGACGTTGGCACCAAGGACGCTGCCGGAGGCCTGGATCGAGAAGAAGATGCTCTTGCCGGCCGTCGGGTTCATGTAGTTGTTGCGCGAGTTGTAGTTGTACGAGGGCGTAATACTGAATGACTTGATGCCCTGCAGAGCGTTCGGACCGCTGACACCCAGGAAGTTGAGGTACGTGAAGTAAGTTTGCGCACCGGTTGACTTCGTCACAATGCTGGAATCGTCATAGCCAACGGAGAGGCCAAGGCGGGCGAAGCTGCGCTTGATCGGGTAGCTGAGGGAGAGCGAAACACCCTTGGAATTCTGAATGTAGTTCAGGACGTTCTGGCTGCCGAGCGAATTATAGAAGCCCGTGACGTTCACGCCGGAGAGGAGTGAGATCTGGCGACCCTGGTTGTAATCGAAGCGGCGGAGATAGAAGTTCACGCCGGCCTGCAGGGGACGATCAAACAGATAGGGTTCGGTGAAGCCGATGTTAATGTCGTTAGTGAGCGTACCGACCTGACCGCCGAGGCTCAGCGTTTCGCCAAGACCAAGGAAGTTATTGGTCGAGTAGTTCATGCCGACGAAGGTACCGGCGATGCCCGACACGCCGCCATTGAGGCTGATGGAGTTCTTGCCGCGTTCCTTCACCTTCAGGTTGATATCAACCGTGTTGGTGCCGGGGTTGCGGTTCAGCGTGTAGGCTTCGTTTTCCTTCAGGGTTTCGAAGTAGCCCAACTGGTTCAGGCGCAGGATGCTGGCGTCCCAAAGGGTCGAGTTGTAAACGTCGCCTTCGTCGATCAGGATTTCTCGGCGGATGACCTTATCGCGAGTGGTCGAGTTGCCGGTGAAGTCGATGCGACGGACGAAGAACTGCTTGCCTTCGTCGACATTGACCGTCAGGTTGATCTTGTTGCTGTTCGGGACGACGTCGATCTGGGGTTCACCCACGTAGTCGATGTAGCCGAACTGGCTGTAAACCTTGGTCAGATTCTTAATACCGTTGCGAAGTTTCTCGGTGGAGAAGACATCGTTCGGGGCCATGTTAAAGAGGCGGGCGAGGAATTCGGTGGAGCGGAACAACTTCACGCCTTCGAAATCGAGCTTGGCCAGGTAGTACTTCGAACCTTCTTCGACGGGGAGCGTAATATCCTGCGCGTTACCCGGACGGTTTTCCTTAAACAGCGGAATGTGGATGCCACCGAGAGCGCCACCGGTCTGGCGGAGCTTCAGTTTGTGATCCAGCGCCTTCGCCGTGAAGTAACCCTTCTTCTGGTAGGCGTCGCGGACACGTTCCTTGTCTTCTTCCAGCTTGGAGGTGTCGTAGGTCTTGGAGAACAACTCTTCGAGGAAAGCGGGGACCAGAGGCGGGAGGCCGTCAACCTGGGGGATACCGATCGGCTTCAGATTCTTCATCGCACGAACCACTTCGCGGCGGCTGAAGGCTTCATTGCCGAGAATCGTGATGGTTCCGACCTTGACCTTGGGGCCTTCTTCCACCTGGAAGATGATTTCCAGAGAGGCAGGCGGGATGCGGCGAAGTTCCGGATTGACGATGGCGAATTCATGGCCACGTTCGGAGAGGAGCTCCTTCAGGACGACCGCCGCGTGGTTCACCACGTTCGGGTCATACTGCGATTCCACAACCAGACCGACCTTCCGCTCCTTAAAGCGATCCAGAACGTCGGAGGTAGAGGCCGACTTCATGCCTTCGTACTTAATGTCACGAATCACGGGGCGTTCAGTAACCACGTAGGTGAGAATGATGCCACCACGGTCGCCCTTCTCGCTTTCGAGACGGATATCGTCGAAACGGTTCGTGTTCCACAGCATCATGAAGTCGCGGCGCAGGGAGTCGTCACTGTACGTATCGCCGGCGCGAGTCAGGATCATGGCCCGGAGGGTGTCCTGCGGGACGCGGCGTGAACCGCGGAACTGGATGGATTCGATGGTGTTTTCGGCGACGGCGGGCCCGGCGGGTGCTTCACCCGGGGCAGTCGGCTTCGGCGCTTCGAACTGGGGGACAGCAATACCTTCCTGGCCGGCAGGTTTTGCAACCTGAGGCACCGTTTCGAACGGGGTACCGGGCGCGGGAGCCTGAGGGGCACCACCGGCGCCGGGAACGGCTTCGAAGGGGTTATTACGGGCAGGAGCCGATGGAGCAGGGGCCGGGGCGGGGGGCCGCGCCGGTTGTTGCTGCGGAGCTGGAGCTGCTGGCGTCTGGGGCCGTGCAGATGTTGGACTTGCCAACACGCCGCACAGGCATACGAAAACGCTTGTCAGGCGCTGAGGCCTGAATGAAATCATGAGAGCCTGTTTCCTTTCCGTCGCACGCAGGGCTGAGATGACTTCCCAAAACCCATGTTTATCCTTTGCACGCTTGCGCGCTTCCGGGTGAATCCTTCATTCTAGCGGACTTCCCCTCATTACTCAATGTGACCCCCCGGCACAGGTGCCGCACAGGGCGCACGAAACCCGCCAGTTTGTCAGTGTACCGCCTGTGCCTTCAGGGTTTGTTGAGGGGCGTGTTTGGGAGTGCGAAAGCGACGAGGGCGTCGTCCAGTTTTCCGCCCGGAACGTCATGTCCTCCGGCGGCGATCACGACGTATTGCCGACCGTCCAGGCCACGATAAGTCATCGGAGTGGCCCGGGCGGAGGTCGGCAAGGGACCTTTCCAGAGCAATTTCCCGGTTGTGGTGTCAAAGGCCTTGAGCCAGGGATCCAGCGTCGCACCCATAAACAGGAGGCCACCGGCGGTAGCGATGGGCCCCCCCAGCATGATGGAGCCCCATTCGGGATGCTCACCCAGCCATTGCAGATTGCCCGCCGGGGTCTCCCATTTCACTTCCCCGGTATTCATATTGATCGCTGCCAGCATGCCCCATGGTGGCGGCGTGCAGGGACTTCCCTTTGGACTGACCAGGAAGATGCGCTGCATTCCATAGGGAGTTCCAGACTGCGGAGCGCTCTCCCAATCCTTGTGCTCCTGGGCTGCCCGGGCAAAATCTGCACGCGGAACCAGGCGCACCGCCGCTGCCAGACGATTGTCGGGGACAAAGAGGGTGGACGTCCGGGGATCAAATGCCACCCCGCCCCAGGCCATCCCACCGATATTGCCAGGGAAAACGAGAGAGCCCTGCAGGCTGGGCGGCGTGAACAGGCCGTCGTAGCGGAGCTTCGAAATGGTCTCGGCACACCATTTTTTCTCGGTTTCGTCGATGCCCCAGGGTTCCAGCTTCGCCGGACCCCGCCGGACCGGGAGAGTCGCGAAGGGCTGGGTGGGCGACGCCTCCTCACCGGGGACGTCACTTTTGGGTACCGGGCGCTCCTCCACACCAAAGACCGGTTTGCCTGTGAGGCGGTCCAGGATGAAGATATTTCCGGTCTTGGACGTAACGGCAACGGCTGGCCGACCCTTCGCGGTGATCAGCGCGGGCTGGCTGGCGACATCGTAATCCCAGAGGTCGTGGTGCACAGTCTGGAAATACCAGACGACCTTCCCGGTGCGGGCATTCAGTGCCACCACAGAATTGGCGTACTTGTTATCCCCCTTGCGTTCGCCACCGTAGTAGTCGGGGCTGGGACTTCCCGAAGGGACGAAAACGAGGTTATTCGGCGGGTCGGCCGTGATTAAGGACCAGGCGTTAGCGCCGCCGGTGCGAGTGCCGGGGAGAGGATCGAAGGTCCAGAGCAGCTTCCCGGTACGGACGTCAAAGCCCCGGACTTCGCCGCTGGGCAGATCGGTCCGGCCATTATCGGCAATTCCGGAACCAACCACGACGACATCCCCGATCACGGCGGGTGGCGAAGTTTCCTCGTACTCGCTGCGGGCGCTGGGGAGGAGGGGGATGCGGAGACCCTGCGTGAGATCGATGGTTCCCCCCTTGCTGAAACCCGCGATGGGCCGGCCGGTCGCGGCATCAAGGGCAATTAAACGGGCGTCCACTGTCGCCAGAAACAAACGGCGTTTCCCGGCACCCACCCATGTCGCGACGCCCCGGTTGGCGAAATCGCCATAGCCCGCTTTGACATCAATTTTCGGATCGAAATCCCAGATTTGCTTGCCCGTGACGGGATTGAGAGCGATTACCCGGCAGAACGCGGTGGTGAGGAAGAGAGTATTATCTGCATAAAGGGGCGTAGTCTCGAAAGCCGAAGCCCTCCCCCGAAACCCGCCTTTCTCGCCCAGATACAGGTCGCCCGTGCGGAAAGTCCAGGCTGGCTGGAGTTGCGCAACGTTGGTCGTGTTGATCTGGTCGAGGGGCGAATATTTGGCGCCATCGTTGACCTGGGCCGGCAGGGCGGACGAGACCAGGAGACCAGCGAGGAGAGTTTTGGCGGAGAGGGCCATATGGACACTATCGCCTGAAATTTGGGGTGGCGGAACAGAACGCTACACTTTGGATATGAATTTCAGACGAACCGCCCTCCTGTTTGCCTTCGCCACCGTGTCTGTGTTCGCCGCCGATCCGGCCGTGACTCAGGCAAAGAAGCAGATTGCCGAGAAGAACTACGACGCCGCGATCACCGGCCTGCAGACCGCCGCGAAAGCAAACCCCAAATCGGCTGAAATCAAGGCGACCCTGGTGGAAGCCATGCTCGCCAAAGCGGATTCGATCATGTACAACGATTCGCTGCCGCCCCGGTCGAAGTACCCCGACGCCCTGCGCGGGTATCGCCAGGTCCTGACGATTGACAAAGAAAACGCCAAAGCGAAGGCCAGCATCGGTACGATTGAGGGCATTTACAAGTCGATGGGCCGCCCAATCCCCCAGTAGAGAGCAAAAGAAAAAGGCCGCTTCCGGTTAGGAAGCGGCCTGACTCTGTGGTTCAGATTACCTGTTCAGCGTGTACGCATAAACGGTATCCTGCGCGGCGACCATGATGAACTGAAAACCGTCCAGCAGGTACGTCTGCGCACCATTGGTGGTCAGCACGGGCATCCAGGTGTGCCACAGGGTCTTGCCCGTTGCCGCATCAAAGGCGCAGAAGTTCGTTGAGCCGTCATGGCCAAATAGCAGCCCGCCGGCAGTAGACAAGAGACCCTGCGCGCCACCACCCTCGTGCATCCACTTGGTCTGACCCGTTTTGTAATCGATAGCCCGGATACCATTGCGGCCCGGTGACTGGCCACCGCCGCCACCAGTAAACCCGTAGCCTTCAGGCCGGTCCGTGGTATCCACCAGGTACGTCATGCTCAGGCTCTCCGTGGTTCCCACATAGAAAAGGCCCGTTTGCGGCGAGAAACTCGGCGGAGGCCAGTTGGTGGCGCCGGAAAGCGGCATCGTCAGCGTTCCGTCGACACTCGCTTCCTTTTTGGGGTTATTGATGGGCTGTCCTTTTGCGTTGATCCCCATGGACCAGTTCAGGAACTCCTTCTCAATCAGCGGCGCGGTCAGCAGATGCTCACCCGTAGCGCGGTCCAGCACGAAGAAGTAACCGTTCCGGGCCGCCTGCGCTACCAGCTTGCGAGGCTTACCTGCCCACGGGGCATCGAATAAGACAGGAACTTCCGTGCTGTCAAAATCGTGCGCGTCGTGCGGCGATGTCTGGTAATACCACGCCATTTTCCCGGTATCGGCGTTCAGCGCCACAATCGAGCAGGTATAGAGGTTGTCGCCCTTGCGGCTCTGCGTTGCGCCTACCGGGTTCGGATTTCCCGTCGTCACATAGATCAGATTCAGATCGGGATCGTACGTGAGGGGCTGCCACGGGCCACCACCACCATGCTTGCGGGAGTATTCATCCGGCCAGGAATCAAAACCAGGATCGCCGGGGTTCTGGGGAGTGGAATACCACTTCCATTGCACATCGCCCGTTTCCGGGTCGCGCGCTTCCAGGTAGCCCTGAATATCCAGAGCATCGCCGCCAATACCGGTGTACACATGGTTGCCAACTACCAGCGGTGCCGTGCTTCCGTAGTAGTCCATTTCGACGGGCGCGAGCTGTTTGTGCCAGCGTTCCTTACCCGTTTTGGCATCGAGTGAGACGAGGTATGCGTCGGGAGTCACCATATACAACCAGCTTCCGTACATACCGAGACCTTTGTTGCCATTGAAATGATGACCGCCGCGCGTCCTGAAGAAGTAGCTCCAAATCTGCTCCCCGGTGCGTGCGTTGATGGCCCAGGCGCGGTCCATCGCCGAAAGGTACATGACCCCGTCCACCATCAGCGGCGATCCGGCAATCCGATACGTATCGCTGGGTCCGCCCCAGTAGGTCGGATCTCCGGGCTTCCACGGTCCCCCGACGTTGGTGGCGGTCTCCGCTGTCGCCTGCGCCTTGAATGCCCAGGCCAGAGTCAGAGTACCGACGTTGGACTTATTGATCTGCGTCAATTCGCTGTAGCGTTTGCCCGAGTAGTCCCCATGATAGGTGGGCCACGCATCCACCGGATTGCGCTTTTTCAGCACATTGGGGTCAAGGAATTGCGCACTCAGCGACATGGCACACAGCGCGAGAGCAGTAACAGAAGTGAGTCGAAATATCATC
>CANIHR010000196.1 GCA_947467185.1 Bryobacterales bacterium | reverse complement strand
GTTCCTCAACTCGGGGATCTCGTTCACCAGTTCATCAATGATCGCGCTGTGCTCGCGTGTATTTCTGCAGAACCTGAAATCCCGGTTGGCGAAGAAACCGCACCGGGCGTCCTCATGGTCGGGCTCCGCTCCCTCCCCATACACGCCACCGCCAGACTTCGGGACTTCATTTGTGCCGGTCGCCACCACGTTACCCCGTCCATCGACAACCGCAGCGCCAACCTGCCGGGATAGACACGCGCTCTGCATTTGTGCGCTGAATGCGTGGTACATAGCAGTCTCTGCCATCACCGGGCGCACCAATTCTTCATGCGTGATGATCTTGATCAGTCGACCGAGATCATCATTTGGTCGCCAGTCCTTGTTAGGAGTGCCGTTAGGAGTACCGTCTTTTTTTGTTCGGTCAACAGTGTTGTCAATGAAAAAGTCCGCCAGATGGAACGCATCAGCCACATGCTGCCCATACTTCTTGTCATCGTCCGCGTCGCGCTTCATAAAAATGAGAGCATCTTCGCGCCCACCATCTTTGTACTTGACCCCTATCCGATCAATCCGTTTTTCTTCTTCACAAACGACGCCAATAAGGATAAAGGCCTCGCCATAGATATGCCGAAGTAGTTCCACTTCAGCAGGGTGTCGGAGCGAGTCGAGAATATACGCACGAGGGACTCCATCCGGCTTGACTGCCTCGCCGCGGCGATACTGAACACCTGTCCTTTCCGCACGGCTTTCCTGGATGGGCTCAACCAGGGCGCTTGCTACCGCAGCATGGTCCTCCTTTCCGTCACGCCGCTTTTCCTTACGCATTTCGTCACCGAGATCCTGATAGGCGCGGACATCGATAAGTGTTCGCTTGGCACTGGCTTGCGGAACAATCCACCCTCGGTCGCGAGCCCAGCGTTCAATGGCGGTCTTGGCTTTCAGCTCAACGACGTCGAATCGCCGTGCCCCGACCATAGTCGCGGAGAGCAACCTCTTCAGCGTTTTCGCAATCTCGGATGTTCCGGAACCCGCGTGACCAACTACTGCGAAGACAAATTCGTTTGAAGCCTGATTGTTGACGATCTCCCGGGAGCCCGGGCTATGCGGGGTACCAGAAATTGGAAATGAAAGAGGTTGCGCGCTCACTTGAAGTCTTAGCTCCTTCTTGCCTGACCGATTCATCGTACGACAATTGGTTGCCGAATCTGGGGCGATATACTGATTATCTTCAGCGACAATAGATGAGCCTTGATCTCAAAATACTGGGTGACAAGTTGCGGCGGTTCCGTGAACAGCTTGCAGTTCCGTTGGGCGAATTAACGCGGCGAACGGGAATTTCCCTTGATCGTCTGAGTAGTTTCGAAGCCGCGTCCACCCTGCCATCGGGGGATGAAATTCTCATCCTTGCTGACTATTATCGTTGCGATTACCGTTTTTTCATCTCAAATGACAAGCTCTCGGCGTTTGATCAGACCGAGATGTTGTTCCGGAAACACGATGACCAGTTTTCCCCTGCTGATCGGAGAGCCGTTCAGGACTTCTTGTTTCTCTGTGAATGCGAATACGACTTGTTGCGCCGAAAGCAGCCAGTCACGCCCAAGCGATTGCGCCTCTCACGCGACTTCAGCCCAAGAGAGCAGGCGGAGCATGCCGCTGTCGCATTGCGAAAATTTCTCGGACTCCCTCCACACAAACTGGAGCATGACGTCTATGATGCGATCCGGCGACTGGGGATTAGGGTCTTTAGACGTCGCCTTGCCAACTCCAGAATCTCCGGCTTGTTCATCCAGCATCCGGTCGCAGGCCCCTGCATCTTGGTGAACTATGGGGAAGATACGTTCCGCCAGCGATTTACAGCAGCTCACGAACTTGGACACGCCATCTTCGATGCCACCGACGAATTCGTTGTTTCGTTTAGCGGCCATGATACTTCAGTCATCGAACAGAGGGCGAATACATTCGCCTCGCGCTTTCTGATGCCTCCTGAATTTCTTCGGTTGATTCCGGAGAGCAATCAATGGAACCGGGATAAGCTCCTTTACTGGGCGCAGCGGATGCGGGTGAACCCGGAGAGCCTTTGCTATGCACTGAAACAGGCGCGACTGATGACCAGTCAGGGCGTAAACCAACTTAAAGGGACCCGTCTTCCACGGGAATCGAAGGTTGACCCGGAAATTCCTCCAACCCTGGCCGAGGGTTCACAAATACGCATGAGAGCCTCCCTTGCGCTCGGTCTCTCTCGCCCTTACGTGTCTCTCTGTTTTGAGGCCTATGCAGAAGGGTACGTGTCGTGGGCTCGCCTGTCAGAAATGTTACTGACCGACGAAACGAATCTCACTGAAATCGCTCTGCAGTACGGAGTAGGAATCACCCATGGCGATTAATGTCTCCGTTTTCCACAAGTCGAATGTGGTGGACAGCTGTTCCCTGTGGAATCTTCTATCCTCCGCAACCCTGTACCGTGCGGCCCTGAGCAATGCTTGCTCATTCTGCTGCACTACTTATGTCGAATATGAGTGTCTCCACAAGCCTAGGACCAAGGAGTCACACGCGGACAACCGAATCAGGAAACGTCTGGTGGAGGAGTGTCATTCAGGTAAGGTACAGGTACATTCCTTGGAGATTGCTGATTTGCAGGAGGTCGAGGTGCTTCGAAGTCGCAAATGCCTAAGCATGGGGGAGCTATCCTCAATGGCGTTTGCCCGCAAAACGAATCAGGCCTTCTTGACGGACGATCAAAAGGCTCGGAAACTCGCCGCAACCATCCTGGAGAGCAGTCGCGTGCAGACTACGCCCCATCTGCTCGGCTGGTTGTGTTTTGTTGGAGCGCTCGGAGGGGAGCACATGCCAGAAATACTGTGCGACCATGAAAACCATGATCGCCCGCTAAAGCCCTATTTCGAGTCAGCATTCTGCGAAGCCCTCCGGTGCCGTACCTTGATGGCGAGAGATCCAGAAAAGTGAATCTCCGATAAAGTGGGTTTGGCGAATGGTGCTCACCTCATACGTGCCGCTGCAAGAGTCATTCCTGATATGTCGGATTCGTATGTTTTAAGTTCCGCAATTTCTTCATCCGTCTGGACCAGATCGCCTCGAAAAGCCCTTGAAAGGACCGATTGTCTGAGTGAGCCAACCCGCTTCTGCGCGGTCGTAACTCTCGCTTCAAGGCGGTCAGCGAGGCCCAAAAGCTTCTTCACAATCCGGAGGATTTCACCCTGCTCCTCGGCAGGCGGGAAAGCAATCTCTATGTTCCGCAGATTATTCAGGTTCAGACCCGGCTTGCCCTGACCATAAGCAGCCTCGAGAAGTTCTCCTCTGCCATGTGCTCGGCTGAGCAGCCACAGGAATGCGAAGCCACTCAACTCCTTGTCGCCAAGTCGGATGAGTCCAACATGTTGACTGACATAAGCATCCCCTAATTCCTCTTCGACGAGAGCGGTCTTCCCGACATTAGCTCCAGTGATGGTTACCAGTAAGTCGTATCTCTGGACACGAGTGCGCAAACCCTCGGTTCCTCCGGGAGGTGACACGAATGCGACGTCGTCGAGGTTCAGGCAGTCGCCGCTGATATTCTGGGCCCGAATAAACTTGGGACCTGCGGTCGCGTAGAATCTTGCCCAACCTCGAGAGCCGCTTGTAACTAAGGTGCTCATCGAGCCCAGCGTCTTTGTCTGCCAGTCAGGCGGAAAGGTTTCATCGGAAAGGTCTGCCGTTTGAGGCGTGGTCGAACTGTGCGTCTGGCATCTCCAGCTTTGAGTCAAGCGGCCCGAACACGCTGCCGAGAGGACGGTCTCACGGAATCGAGTGACGAGCGTGGGGATTTTCTCGAGGCGCTGCTGGCAGGCGATCACTCGCGCCAGTACCGAGTTCAGCTTGGCGACGATACGGCGTTGTTCTTGGATCGGTGGTACCCGTAAAGTTGATGCCTCAAATCGTCCTTTGGTGATGTGGGCTAGTCCCGCCCCGCCATGGGCGTCGGCAATGTATTCGTTCAGATTCATGTTGATCGCATGGCGAAGAAATGTTTTGTCGAACTGACTCGGCGCGTATTCAACCTTGAAGATGTGTTGGTTAAGCCATGCATCTCCGCCTTCCCAAATATGCGCTCCAAAAGACGTTCCTGGCGTACCCGACCATGCGAAAAGTAAATCGCCCTTCCGTACCCTCACTTTGTCCGGGATCTTCTCATCGCATCGGTTGAAGGGTGCCGCTGGGTTGTTTAGATTCTGGATTCGAATGATCGGCAGTCCCTCCCGACTCCACTGGGCGGGCTTAAACGGGTACCCGTTCGTCAGTTTCAGGCAGTGTCCGATCTCAACTTCGATCCACCCATCCGGGAGTTGCTGCGTCATTGAACCGTAGCCTCGGCTTCAATCAAAGCCATGATCTCCCGCAAATCATCCACCACAGCTTCCAGCTCCAGAATCGCCTCCGCCGCCAAATCCTGCGGCTCCGGCAGATCCGCGCTGTCCTCCAGCGAATCGTCCTTCAGCCACGTGAAATCCAGCTTAAATCCACGCTCCTTCACCGCCTGAATCGAGAACCGCCGGAACCGGCCTTCCTCCCCCAAATCCTTCCGCTTGCTCAGCCCGTTCGCATCCGCCCCATAGCACTTCTCAAACTCCGCAAAATGCTCCCGCGTCAGCGGACGGTCCTTCTTCGTAATCCCCGGAACATTGCTCCGCGCATCGAAAATCCAGACCTCCTCGGTCGGCACGCCCTTCTGCAGAAAAATCACATTTGCCTTCACGCCCTGGCTATACGGCGTAAACGTCCCGCGCGGCAACCGCAGCACCGTGTGGACCGCGCAATCCTGCATCACAATCTCGAACACCTCGCCCGCCTTGTCCTCAAACAGGCAGTTATCCGGCAGCACCAGCGCCGCCCTCCCGCCCGGCTTCAGCGTGTTCACCACATGCTGCACGAAGTTCAGCTGCTTGTTGCTCGTCGAGATCGTGAAATCGTCCCGGTCCGGCGCCTGATTCGCGCCCTTCGTCCCAAACGGCGGGTTCGTCAGGATCACGTCATACCGCTCCCCGCGATCCGGCTCCGCAATCGTATCCCCCAGGTAAATATGCGGCTCCACCCCATGCAGATACAGATTCATCAGCGCCAGACGGCGCGGCCTCGGCACCAGTTCCTGCCCGTAATACGTCCCCTGCTTCAGCCTCTGCAGCATGGCACGGTCAAACACGCCCCCGGTCTCCCCCACCAGCCACTCATAAGCGCACACCAGAAACCCGCCCGTCCCGCAGGCCGGGTCCATGATCGTGAAGTCTTTCCGCTGACGAGGGTCCGGCCGCATCACCCGGCAAATGCTCTCAATCACCCGGCGCGGCGTAAAGTACTGCCCCGCGCCCTTCTTGCCCTCGCTCGCCGCCCGTTCCAGCAGACCCTCAAACGCCTGGCCCGTCACATCCACATCCATCTGCGACCATTCTTCTTCGTCGATCATCTCGATCAGACGCCGCAGATTCACCGGGTTATTGAACCGCGAAGTCGCCTGCGTGAAGATATCCCCCAGCAGCCCCTTCGATTCCCGCAGTTTCCGCAGAACTTCGTTGTAATGGTCCAGCAGCTGAGTCCCCGACTCCCCCGTCAGACTGCCCCAGCCATAATTCGCCGGAACCTCGGCCCCCCGCTCATCCGCCATCTTCAGAAACAGCAGATACGTCAGTTGCTCAATGTAATCGCCGTAGTCGATGCCGTCGTGGCGAAGTGTATGGCAAAAGCCCCAGAGTTTTTGAACGATGTCGGACATGGAGGATGACTGTTCTCTTGTAACACGGTAGGCACGGGGTCAAACGCCACGCGTGTGTTGTGTATATAATTGTAGATACAGATGGACTTCAGTTGGGATGAAGCGAAGCGGCAACGGGTGTTGGCGAACCGTGCCCTGGACTTTCTGCGCGTGGCGACCGTCATGTTTGACGGACGCCCCATGATGACCCTTCCCGTAGTCCGGAACAACGAAGATCGCCATATCAGTATTGCAAAGATCGATGACAAGCATTTCGCGGTTGTCTGGACCTGGCGCGAGCGGCAGATTCGAATTATCACGGCAAGGAGAGCAAGAAATGCGGAAGAAAGGCAATATCGTCTCTTATTCCCTTGAGGAATTGAAGGAGATGGTCGCCAGGGGCGAGGATCGTACCGACTGGAGTAGAATCGACGAGATGACCGGCGACAAACTCGAAGAGTTAATCGCAAACGACCCCGACGAGATTACCGACCTCGACTGGTCGAAGGCGATCATCGGTATTCCCCCTCCCAAAGACCCCGTCAATATTCGCGTTGACCGCGACGTTCTCCAGTGGTTCCGGGGAAAAGGCAAGGGGTACCAGACCATGATGAACAACGTCCTGCGAGCCTACTTCCAGGTCCAGCAGTTCAACGATCCTCCGTCCACTCCCCCACGCAGCACACCCAAGTAACGGATCAGGTGCCAAAGAACGGCGCACTTCAGTATTGTCTCTGAAGACCGGCCCGGACTTGCTCCCACGGGATCACGTTGGCCGGATTCTCTTTATATCGGGCCACCCGGTCGTCCAGTTCCGTCCGCTGCGCCTCCCTGAGGGGCACAGTATTTCCTGCCATGTCTTCCCGGAAGTCGGGCTTCCCGTTGTTGTCTCGTCGCTCCCGCACCTTACGCCGCCACCTGCTGATTCACATCCTCAATCAGCTCCGCCAGCCCCGGTCCAAACACCCGCACCGCCTTACCCCACCCGCCATGCCGCGTAAACGCGGGCTGCAGTTCAAAATCCTGCCGGTCCAGCGACAGATTCTCCTGCATGTGCGCCCGAATCCGGTCGATCCACACCCTCTGCTCCGCCGTGAACTCCCGCCCCGCCGTCAACCGGTGGAATGCGTTATCCACCCGCTCCGCCGCCGTCAGCAACGGATTCTGCGCATCTGCCGCATGCTTCACCATCGAGATAATGTCCGCCATCGCCTTCCGGTCGCGGATCTGATGAGCCTTCTGCAAATTCTCCAGCGTAAACCTCTGCGGCGCGGCCGATAGCTTCTCCCGCAACTCTTGCAAGGCCCCCGGAGTCCACCGCCGCGGCCTCGTCAGCAACACCCCGATCGCCTCAATGTCCGACTCGTGCGTACGCACAAACTCCGCAAATGCCGTCAGGTAATCGGCGGGCCGGTACTCCCGCCCATCCGCCCCCCGCACCAGCCACTCGCTCGAAACCTCGTCCCGCGTCTCCTCGCTGATCAGAAACACCCTCTGCCGCCGCTCATAGTGGACCAGCAAATCCTGAAACGCCGGGTCCCGCAACAACCCCATCGTTGCCGTAAACTCCTGCAGCAATCGCCGGGGTAACTCCCGGGCGAAAGCCGCCACATCTCCATTCGGGATAAACCGGGCAAACTCTTCCCGCGCCGCCCCCGACATCTCCTTGTCCACGCGGTGCAGTCTCTTCACCAGCACCCGTGTGTTGTAGTCCCGGTCCCGATTCGCCCAGATATCCCCGATAATCTCCGGGATCGTCCGCGTCGGGCTCGACGGCGGGTCTTCCGCAATATCCGTCGAATTTCGGAAGTACTCCAGCAGCGTCCCGTCAAAGCAGTCGAACACCACAAAGTGCGACTTGTCCGTGTACTTCTCGCCCTTCCGCGTACCCCGCCCCAGCATCTGCGTAAACAGAATCCGGCTCTTCACCGGCCGCAGAAACACAATGTACTCCAGATCCGGAATGTCCACGCCCGTCGTCAGCATGTCCACCGTCACCACAATCCCTGGCATCGGCCGATTCCGAAACTCCCGGATATACTGCAGCGGGCGATCCACCGACGCCGACCCGGTAATCTTTCGGACAAAGCTCTCGCCCCGCCCAAATACCTCCCGCGCCAGCGTAACCAGCGAGTCCGCGTGCGATGTGTGCGGCAGATCGTTGACCGCGAAAATCAGCGTCTTCGGAAACCGCCCCGTCTGCGCCTCATGCTCCAGCGCATACGTCTTGATCTCCTCCAGAATTCGCCGGTTCGAATCCGGTGCCGTGATGTCCCGCTCAATTGCCGCCGTGTCGAAGCGCCTCTCGTCCTCCAGGAAATCCAGAGCCCGCGCCCCCGTCGAAGGGTCCACCCTCTTCACTTCCTGACCCTCTTCCAGGAAGATCCCGTTCATCCGCACTTCGGACCGGATCTTGACCACGTCGTAATCCACCAGATGCCCCTCGGCAACGGCGGTCTCGTAGTCGTACCGGGCCACCACATCCTGAAACAGAGTAGTTGTGTGCGCTGCCGGCGTTGCCGTCAGCCCAATCTTGATCGCGTCAAAATGATCCAGCGCCCGCCGCCAGATCGCCGTTTGCGACGACGTGTAGCCCCGGTGGCACTCATCCGCCACAATCAGGTCAAACGCATGGATCGGCATCGGAATAATGGACGCATCCTCATCCGCGCCCTCATCCCCCGTGCCGCCTTCTGCTCCAAACACAGCCTCCCGCCCAAACAGGTTGATCGTCGTCCGCTGGATCGTCGACACATACACAAACGCCGCTCCCGGCTTCGGGTTCATCAGATACTGTTCCGGCAGCGTCTTCGGGTCGAACTTCTCTTCCTCCCCGAAATCCTGCCTCTGAAACCGCTGACTGTAGACCTCGTAGATGTTGTCGAACTTCAGTCCCGGCTCTGCCTCGAAGGACGAAAATGCACGCACCGCCTGCACCGCCAGCGCCCGCCGGTCCACCAGGAAAAGAACCCGCTTCGCCACCCCGGACTTCATCAGCCGGTAGATCTCGTTCACAATCGTGAACGTCTTGCCTGTCCCGGTAGCCATCGCCACCAGCATCCGCCGGCGACGCCCCGCAATAGCGGCCTCAATCGAAGCGTTCGCCTCGCGTTGATAAGGCCGAAGCCGCGCACCATCATTCGGAATCTGCCGCAGTCTTTCAACCGCCACATCCAGATCCCGTCCCAGAAACTCTTGCAATGCCGAGGGAGTATGGAAAGCCGCAATCTCCCGCGAGACATTCAAAGGATTCCGCACATCGCTGTGCCAGATCACCTCGCCATTAGTGGAATACAAAAACGGGACCCCAAACGCTCCCGACCCCACCGCCGCCTGGACAATCCCCTTCGAGTACCGTTCCGCCTGCAGCAGCACGTTCTGGGGTCCAATGCTCAGCTTCTTGGCTTCGACAACCCCGAGCACCCGGTTGCCGTGCATGAGCGCATAGTCGGCCGGACCATTCGCGGTAGGGAACTCTTCCACAGCCACGGCATCATGACTCGGCATCCCCTTAGCCGTCTGGAGGGAGACAATCTCCCACCCAGCCTCCCGCAATTTCCCGTCAATAATCCGCTTTCGGGTAAGCCACTCGGAATTTGCGGGCGAAGCCTTAGCCATATCGCAGGAACCTCGATCTTAACCGACTCTGCAACCGTAGCGCGACTGCCGCGAAGGTTAGCTATGCTGTCAGTTACGTCCCGGGGGACTAAATGCGCGGCCTGATGATCGTCGAAGAACCTCTGAGCAAAATCCTCGCTGGCACCAAGACCTGGGAAATACGGGGTTCTCGAACTCTGATTCGAGAGCAGGTCGCCTTGATCCAAAGTGCTTCGGGTACGGTTGTGGGTGTCTGCGATCTCGTCGACTGCGTAGGGCCGCTCTCGCCGGAAGACCTCCGCAAGCATGCCAGGAAAGCTGGCATGACCAGACGCACCGCCGACAGTTCCTACAAGCAGACTTTCGCCTGGGTCCTCAAGAACGCCCACCGTCTGCCAAAGCCCGTACCCTACAAACACCCCTCTGGTGCAATCATTTGGGTCACTCTGGACGCCGCCGTCGTGAGGAAGGTGAAGCGGCAACTCAAATCTCCTAAATCCGACAATTTTCCGGGGTTTGTTGCGTTCGACGCTGACGGTGATATTCCCGATAACGACGTCTATATTGGATTCGACGACTACACCATCAAGGCGTTGGGCTTCGACCCAGGTGTGGACTGCGATGATGATGGAGATCCGCTGGACTGAACCACTTCCCACTTCCATTCCACCCCGGCCCGCGAATTAGTCGGGCTGGTTCGGTGAACCATCATTGCCATTTCGACCTACACCTTCCAAATCAGGCAAGCAGGCTATCAAAGTCTAGTTCGGAAAGGCTCAGCGTCCCCGGGTGCCCGGATCGGATGAGGGGCAGGCGGACGCTCTTGCCAACGCTAGTGTAGTGTCCCCGAAATAGCTGCACATATTCATTCCTCGCGTTTTTGGCGGCGACGGGGAGGGGTGGAACCGGGCTTAACCGATTCAAGTGTG
>CANIHR010000195.1 GCA_947467185.1 Bryobacterales bacterium | reverse complement strand
CGCGGAAATTCAGGTTCTGGCGGTCCCGCAGCAGAGGGGCATGCTGGAAGCCCCCGCAGCCAGTTCGTTTTACAGCCTTCTTCGGTACCACGCCACACATACCCGCGGTCCTCCCGCCCACTCGCTGTAACCGCGTTTGTGCTCCGGTTTTCCGGTGCGCATTCCCCCGTTATTGCAGTTGGGTTCAGCACGAGAGGACATTTCCAATGAAGTTCATTCTTACGGCCCTTTTGGGGGCCTCCATCGTATTTGCACAGGGGATGGGGTCATCTGGCTCCGTGTCGGGGGTAGTTTCCGACCCGTCCGGCCTGACCGTGGCCGGGGCCAAAGTTGAGATTTCCAATAAAGTTACGGGCTTTGACCGCACCGTCGAGACCGATAAGGACGGCGGTTTCCGGTTCGTGAACCTGGTCCCGCATAACTATCACTTCCAGGTCGTATCGCCAGGCTTTGCCACGCTGGTGGACGACGTTACTGTCCGCCCGTCGGTGCCGGTGGTAAAGAACGTGACGCTCTCCCTGGCGCAGGCGGCCAGTGAAGTGGATGTCCATGAAGATGCCGATCTGGTGGAGAGCGTGCCCACCCCGCATACCGTCGTCGATACCAGTCAGTTCGAGAAGCTGCCGGTGTACTCGGTGGCCGGTGGCCTGAACAACGTGGTCGCGCACTCCGCGCCGGGCATCGTGGAAGACTCCAACGGTTTCATCCACCCGCAGGGCGACCATGCGCAGACGCAGTTTGTCTTCGACAACCAGCCCGTTTCCGACCAGCAGAGCAAGCAGTTTTCGACGTCGATGCCGGAAAACGCGATTGCGTCGGTGGAAGTGATTGCCGGAGCACCGCCCGCCGAGTACGGCGATAAGACGAGCCTCGTCATCAACGCGATTACCAAGAGTGGTCTGGGTGTGCCAAAGTCGTTTGGCAGCCTGAGTGGCAGCTATGGGGCGTTTGGCACTGTTGGGCAGCAGTTTACCTATGGCATGGGCGGCAAGAAGTGGGGCAATTTTGTTTCGGCGAATACGGTGCGGTCGGGCCGGTACCTGGACCCGCCGGAGTTCCACGCGCTGCACGATGTGGGCAACAACCAGACCGTTTTCGACAGGATGGATTTCCAGCCCAACGACATGGATACGTTCCACCTGAACCTCTTCTTTTCGCGTGCCTGGTTTCAGACGCCGAACACCTACGACCAGCAGGCGGCAGGACAGGATCAGCGGCAGCGGATTCTTTCGTTCAATGTCGCGCCGGGCTGGGTTCACCTTTTCAATGCGAACTCCACGCTGACCGTGAACCCCTATGTTCGGCAGGATCAACTGGTTTACACACCGAGCCGCAATCGTCTGGATGACCAGCCGGCCACCGTGGCGCAGACGCGCCGTCTGATGAATATTGGGCTGAAGACAGACTATGCGTGGGTCAATCATCACCACAACATCAAGGCCGGCGTGCAGTTGCAGAATACATTTCTGACAGAGCGGTTCTCGCTCGGCATCACCGATCCCGACTATGTGGAGGAGAATGACGCGCCGGGTCTGGCCCCGTATGACCTGACGCGCGGGGGGACACTATTCCGGTTCCATGGCCATACCGCCGTGAAGGAATATTCGGCATACATTCAGGACGCGATCACGTATGGCAATTTCACCTTTCAGGCGGGGGCGCGGTTCGACATGTACCGGGGCCTGGTGGGGGCGAATTCGCTGCAGCCGCGGCTGGGCGTTTCGTGGCTCAACAAAGGTACGAACACGGTGCTCCGCGCGTCGTTCTCGCGGTTCTTTGAGACGCCTTATAACGAGAATTTGATTCTGTCGAGCTCGACAGGCGTGGGTGGTCTGGCGTCTAACGGCATTGGCGCTTTTGGCCAGACGCCGCTGGAACCAGGTACGCGGACGCAATACAACGTCGGAATTCAGCAGGGGATCGGGAAACACATCCTCGCTGACATCAGCTACTTCTACAAGCTGACCCACAACGCCTACGACTTCGACACGCTGTTCAATACGCCGATATTTTTCCCGATCGCCTGGCGGAAGAGCAAGATTGATGGCATTTCGGCGCGGATCTCGATGACACCGATCCACGGCTTCTCCGCCTACTGGATCCCAGGACACACGCGGGCGCGGTTCTTCGGTCCGGAGACCGGTGGCCTGCTGTTTAACTCCCCGCTCAGCACCGGCGTGTTCCGCATCGACCATGACCAGGCGTACCAGCATACGGCAAATCTGCGGTATCAGCACGGGAAGAACGGTGTGTGGAGTTCGCTGACGTGGCGCTTCGATTCGGGTGCTGTGGCAGGGTCGGTTTCGGATCTGGAGAGCGCGTTCGCACTGTCCGGTGGCGAACAGGCAGCGATTCACTTCCATTGCGGTTCGGTATACGCAACGCGGGAGAACCCGATCACCTCCTGCGCCGGGCAGGCGGCTGCCGGGTTGGTTCGGATTCCGACTTCGAACCCGAATGATGACCACAACCCGGCACGGATGGCGCACCGAAGCCTGTTCGATCTGGCGCTGGGCCACGACAACATTCTCCACGGCGATCACCACCGGGTTCGCGCGCAGTTCACCATGATCAACCTGATGAACAAAGAGGGGTTGTACAACTTCCTTTCCACGTTCAGCGGCACGCACTTTGTGAGTCCGCGGGCGGCGACCGTTGAACTCGGAATGGTCTGGTAGGCCTTCACCTGGTCAATCAGACGCTGTTGATGATCCGGTAGATCTGAGCGCCGTATTTTTCGACGCCGTTCAGACCGATGCCGGGGATCGACAGCAGTTCGGCAGCGGTGGAAGGTTTCTCGCGCGCGATGGCGTCGAGAACCTTGTCGGTCATGATGCGGAAGGCTGGAACGCCCTGGCGTTTGGCTAGTGCCAGACGCCATTCGCGGAGCTTCACGTCCAGCACGGAGTGATCCTCAGCAGGCGCGGCGGAACCCATGTCGGTTTCGAGCGCCGCCTGCACGGGTGCCTTGCGTTTCTTTGGGGCTTCGGCCTTCTTCGCTTTTCCTTTGGCCTTGCCCTTCCCCTTGCCTTTGGAAACCACATTTTCGCGGATCTTCAGGTCGAGCGGCGTGTCTTCATCCACGTACTCGGCGTCGCGGGTCCGGAAGGCCCTACGGTAGGGGATCTGGCGACCGTCCTTCTCGAAGATTTCGTCGGTGAGCTTCACCAGACCGGCGCGCGCGAGGGCGTCCATCACGTCTTCCATGCCGTCTCGGTCGATGCGAAGGGGCGTGGCGAGGTCGGTGTGGAGTTTGCCGACAGAACGGCCGTTGCCTACGAGTTCATCGAGGATGTTTCGGGCGAGGGTAATCTCGTTTTCCGTCGCGTTGCGGAAGCGCTGGGCGATGGTTTCTTCCGGCGCGCAGAAGTCGCAGATGCCGCAGGGTTTCTGGCTGTCCTTCACGTCACCAAAGTGCTTAATCAGGCTCGACATGCGGCACTGGCTACTCTGCGAATAGCGGAGCATCTGCTCGATCTGCTCTTTTTTCTGCTCACCCTGAGCGATGTAGGAGTCGCGCCAGTCCGAGAGGCCGCGGGTGACGTTGCTGGCATAGTCGACCAGCGCACCGCCGTGGGTCCAGAGCTTTTCCAGCGCCTTTTCGAAGACCTCATCGACGATCTTCAGGTGGCGTCGGATATCTTCGGCGGCGGCCGGCTGGTCAGAAAGTCGATTGAAGATTTGGTCGAGAATTTTGACGTCGGGGTAATCGCGCTCGAAGAAGAAATCGTGCGTGTGACGGTCCGCGTAGGAATGCATCAGGATGGCGCGACTGGGTTCACCGTCGCGGCCAGCACGACCAATTTCCTGATAGTAGGCTTCCACTGATCCGGGGAGAGCGGTGTGGACGACAGAGCGAACGTCAGCCTTGTCGATGCCCATACCGAAAGCGATGGTGGCGACGATGACGTCGAGTTTGCCCGAGAGGAATTTCTCCTGGACAGACGAGCGTTTTTCGGCATCGAGCCCCGCGTGATAGGCGGCAGTGGAAAACTCTTCCGAGAGCAGCGCGGCGACCGCCATGGCCTGTTTGCGGGAGGGCGTGTAGACGATCGCCGGGCGTCGGTCATCGTCCATTAGAAGCTGCCGGGTGAGTTCGGGGCGGCGGGACGGCGCTGCCTCCACCACTTCGATGGCGATGTTGTCGCGGCGGAAACCGTGGACGAATTTTGCGGTTTCGCCGAGCGCCAGCTGGTCCATGATGTCCTGCTGGACCTGGGTGGTGGCGGTGGCGGTGAGCGCGATGACCGGCGCCGGACGGAGTGACGGCAGATATCGGCCCAGCAGGCGGTAATCGGGGCGGAAATCGTGACCCCACTGCGAGATGCAATGCGCTTCGTCGATGGCGACGAGTGAGGGCTTGCGTTTCGCCAGCATCTCCGGGAAACCGTTGACGCGGAGGCGTTCCGGCGCGATGAAGAGGAACTGGAGCTTGCCGTTCAGGTAGTCGATGCAGACCTGGCGGGAGGCTGCTCGGTCACGGCCGGAGTGGATGCATTCCACGGCGAGGCCCAGCTTTCGGAGCTTCGCGAACTGGTCCTCCATCAATGCGATGAGGGGGCTGATGACCAGCGTGGTGCCGCCGAGCGCGATGCCAGGGAGTTGGTAACAGAGGGACTTCCCTGCCCCGGTGGGCATGACCAGGAGGACATCCTGCCCCTGCATGACCGCGCGGCAGACTTCCTCCTGATTGGCGCGGAAGTTGTCGAAGCCGAAGGTCTTGTGGAGGATCTCGGGGAGTTCTTCGAGCGTGGCGGGCTGCGTTCGGATGGGAGCGGTCTCACGCGGAGGGGCGGAGGGCGGAGGAGGCGCAGATTTTTCGCCCTTCGACGTCGCACGGCGTGCGGCAACAGGTTCGGCAGCGAGTTCGGACGCAGATGCGGAAACGGGTTCGCCACGGCGTTCGCGAGGAGCGGGCGGCAGCGTACCGACCTTGCCGACAACAGTGCGGACATAGTCTTCAATGCCAGTAATGAACGGGTCGAGCTGCGCCTGGCCGCGTTCGATGCGCTTCAGATAGGCTTCCCACTGGCCAGTCATCGCCGGGCTGCGAACTTCCGGGTGAACAACTTCGATCAGCCGAATGCCTTTGTCCGTAGCGACCAGATTGCGGGCGTCACGCTCAATGTACTCGCGCTTCAGCAGGACTTCGATAATATTCGCGCGTGTGGCCGGCGTCCCCAGGCCGTTGTCCTTCATGGCTTCGGATAGCTCTTTTTCGTCGAGCGTCTTCCCCGCCGTTTCCATGGCGGTCAGCAGCGTGGCTTCGGTGAAGCGCTTCGGCGGGCTGGTCTTCTTCTGCTGCGTGACGGCGTCGAGAACGTCCTGTGGCTGGTTTTCGGCAAGGTTCGAAGGCAGAGTCTGCTCGTCGTCCTCGCTCGGTTTGGCGTCAGCAGCCTTCTTCTTCGTGGATTTCTTCTTCTCGACCTTGATGTCGAGAACCTTCCAGCCGACCTGCTGGATGGCTTTGCCGGAAGAGTGGTAACGGTCGGTGACCTCGCCGTTGACGATGGCCGTGATGACGGTGGTGACGTTCCAGATGTGGTCGTCGTGCCAGGCGCTGAGAAGGCGGCGGCAGACCAGATCGTAGATCTTGCGCTCGTCGGGGGAAATGTCCCCCGGCTTCGTCGCTGTGGGGATGATGGCGTGGTGGTCGCTGACCTTCGTATCGTCCACGAAGCGCTTGCTGAGGGGCCGTTCGCCGGTGCCGGGGGCGAGAAATTCGCGATACGGGCCGGACATGGCATTCACCACGCGGGGCAACGTGCGGCCGATGTCGGCCGAGATGTGGCGGCTGTCGGTGCGGGGATAGCTGATCAGCTTGTGGCGTTCGTAGAGGGACTGGGCAACGTCCAGCGTATGCTGCGCGGAGAAGCCGAAGAGGCGGTTGGCGTGGCGCTGGAGCTCGGTGAGATCGTAGAGCGGTGGCGGGGCCATCCGCTGGGTTTCGGCGCGGATGGATTCGATGGCAGCCTGGCCGGTCTTGGCTCGGGCGACAATGCGCTTCGCTTCGTCGGCTGCGGCGGGATCACTGAGCGGCAGCCGCGAGGACTTGCGGATATCTTTAGGGTCGGCCACCCAGGTCCCCTGATACGACTCAGCTTGCGGGAAACCGGTGGGCCGGAAGGTGGCCAGAATTTCGAGGTAGTCGTCCGGGACGAAGGCGCGGATGGCGAGTTCGCGTTCCACGACCATGGCGAGGGTCGGCGTCTGCACACGGCCCACGCTGAGTTCATTGCCGTAAGTCAGCGTGTAGGCGCGGGAGAGATTCATGCCGACGAGCCAGTCGGCGCGGCTGCGGCCCCGGGCGGCGGCGGCGAGGGCATCGTAGTCGGTGCCGGGCTTCAGCGTGTCGAAGCCTTTGCGGATGGCTTCGGGAGTGAGCGAGGAGATCCACAACCGCTGGAAGGGTTTGGCGCAGCGGGCCGCTTCGTAGATGTAGCGGAAGATGAGTTCGCCTTCGCGACCGGCGTCAGTCGCGCAGACGATGCTGTCGATGCGGGGCGAGTTCAGGATCTTGCGGACGGTATCGAACTGGTCGCGGGTTTTGTCGCCCACGACGAGGGGCCAGTCGGCCGGAAACATGGGGAGAGTGTCGCGGCGCCAGGATTTCCATTCGGGGCGAATTTCGTGGGGCTGGCCGAGGGCGGCCAAATGGCCGATGGCCCACGTAACGACATAGCCGTTGCCGTGAAGATAGCCTTCGCCTCGCGTGCCTGCGCCGAGGACCTTTGCGATGTCGCGTGCAACGGAAGGTTTTTCGGCCAGCACGGCCACGCTTCCGGATTCGCGTTTGGCTTCGCTCAACACCTCCAGTTTAGCGGCGAGGCGAGGCTGCCGCGACATAATCGACTCATGCGCTTTTTCATGGCCCTGTTGCTGGCAGCCACGCTTCACGCGGCCGCCCCGGAGTATTCGTCAGAACTGCTGTTTCCGCTGGAGAAATGGCATAACCACTCGTCGAGCGTGGTGGAGTTGCCGAATGGCGATTTGCTGACCGTTTGGTTCCACGGATCGGGCGAGCGGACGGCGGATGATGTGCTGATCCGGGGCGCGCGTTGGAATCATACGACGAAGAAGTGGTCGGAGCCGTTCCTGATGGCCGACACGCCGGGCTTCCCGGAGACGAATCCCGTGCTGTTTCTGGATTCGCAGAAGCGCCTGTTCTTTCTGTGGCCGATAATTATTGCGCACCAGTGGGAGACGGCGCTGATGAAGTACCGGATTTCGACGGACTACCAGCAGGAGAGCGGGCCGCCGAAGTGGGAGTTTCAGGACAACATCCTGCTGATGCCGAAGAACATCGTGGAAAAGACCGACGCGCTGGTGGCGCCCCTGCTGGACCTGCCGGGCAAGCGCGGGGAGCATGCGAAGAACCTAGTGGCGCACGCGAAGGATCTGTATTTTTCGCGGATGGGCTGGTTTACACGGACGCATCCGCTGGAACTGCCGTCGGGGCGGATTCTGGTGCCGATGTACTCGGACGGGTATTCGTACGGGATTATGGCGATCAGCGATGACCACGGACTGACGTGGACGGCGAGTGAGCCGCTGGTGGGTGAGGGCGGGATTCAGCCGTCGGTGGTGCGGAAGAAGGACGGGTCGCTGGTGGCGTATATGCGGGATAACGGTCCCGCGCCGCACCGGGCGCTGGTGAGTTATTCGAAGGATGACGGGGTGTCGTGGACCCAGGCGGTGGATTCGGAGATTCTGAATCCGGGGACGAGCCTGGAGAATATTCGGCTGGCGAACGGCGACTGGCTGATGGTCTACAACGACCTGGAAGACAAGCGGCATTCCCTGGTCGCAGCGATTTCTGACGACGAGGGGAAGACCTGGAAGTGGCGTCGGCACCTGGATGGCAAGCCGACGGAAGTGGTGAACAAGCAGTATCACTACCCGAGCGTGATCCAGGCGAAAGACGGCGGGATCCATGTGACATACAGCTACTTCGTGCCGGAAGGGAAGTCCATCAAGCACGTGCGGATCAATGAGGAGTGGGTGAAGGCAGGGGACTAGGGCAGGCGGTTGATCAGACTCGCCACGTAACCCGCACCAAAGCCGTTGTCGATATTGACGACGGTCACGTTACTGGAGCAGCTGTTCAGCATCCCGAGCAGCGCGGCCAGGCCATGGAAGCTGGCTCCATAACCGATGCTCGTCGGGACCGCGATAACCGGCACCGAGACCATACCCCCAACGACTGACGGCAGCGCACCTTCCATACCGGCACAGACGATGACAACCCGAGCCTGGGCCAGGCGGTCCTGGTTATTGATCAGGCGGTGGATGCCGGCGACGCCGATGTCGTGGATCGCTTCAACTTCGTTACCCATCACTTCAGCAGTGATCTGCGCTTCTTCGGCAACCGGGATATCACTGGTCCCCGCGCAAACGACGGCGATCTTACCCTTGCCGTGGTTGATCATTTCCCGCCAGAAGCGGATCGCACCGGACAGCGGGAAATACTCGCCGCCGGGTAGTTCCTTCATCACCTTCTCAGCCATGACCGGGGTCGTGCGGGTGATCAGGACGTTGCCGCCGTGGTCCAGCAGCCTGCTCGCGATGGCGACCACATGCTCCGGCGCTTTGCCGAGGCCAAAGATGACTTCCGGTATGCCGTGACGCAGGGCGCGGTGGTGGTCCACCTTGGCGAAACCGATGTCTTCGAACGGCATGTGACGCAAACGCGACAGCGCCGCATCTATATCGGTGGAGCCGCCGCGAACTTCTTCGAGGAGTACGCGCAGTTGATCTTCGGTCATTCACTGCCAACTTACCAGAGGGGCTGCGACGGGCGGACAGTCCCGCTTCGGTAAAATAGAAGTTTCCCTCACAAAGCATGTTTCTGAAACGACTACGCATGACGCTCGACATGATTAAGTTCGAGCATTCCGTGTTCGCGCTTCCCTTTGCGCTGACCGGGGCGTTGCTCGCGTTTCGGCAGAACGGGAGCCTCGGCAATTGGGGTGTGGCGGCCTTCCTGAAGGTGGCGTGGATCGTGGTGGCGATGGTCGGAGCAAGGTCGGCCGCGATGGCGTTCAACCGCCTGGTGGACGCCGAGATCGACGCGAAGAATCCGAGGACGATGACGCGTCACATTCCTGCAGGACAACTTTCGCGCGGGTTTGGCTGGGCGTTCACGATTGCAACCAGCCTGGTCTTCTTCGTGGCGGCATGGCAGTTGAATCCGCTCTGCCTGAAGCTGGCGCCTCTGGCGCTCGGCGTGGTCTTCGTCTACTCGTACACCAAGCGGTTTACGTCGTTTGCACATCTGGTGCTGGGCTTCGCGCTGGGCATCGCGCCTGCCGCCGCGTGGATTGCCGTTACCGGCGAACTCGACCCGCGCATCCTGTGGCTCACCGCTGCAGTGATGTTCTGGACAGCGGGCTTCGACGTGATCTACTCCTGTCAGGATTTCGAGTACGACACGAGCGCCGGGCTGTTCAGCATCCCGAGCGCATTCGGGATCGCGAAGGCCCTGCATATCGCGAAACTGCTGCATGTCCTGATGATTATTTCTCTCCTGATGCTGGCTTCCCAGCTTCATCTGGGGCCACTCTCGCTCGTCGGAATCGGCGCGGTGGCGGCCCTGCTGCTGTACGAACACGGCATCGTAAAGCCGAACGATTTATCACGCGTCAATGCGGCCTTCTTCACCATGAATGGCTGGGTTAGCGTGCTATTCTTCGTCTTTTGGGCCGCTGACATCCTGTTGTGAAAGCCATATGAACGTTCACTTTGAAGACCGCCGTCTGTTGCCGATCCGCGAAAAAGTGGAGGCGGGTGTTCGCCTCTCCTACGAAGACGCTGTCACGCTGTACCGCACGAGCGACGTACTGGCCCTGGGTTACATGGCCAACATCGTGCGCGAACGGATGCACGGCGACGTCACGTACTTCAACGTCAACCGCCATATAAACCCCACCGATGTCTGCGTCGCCAGCTGCCGCCTCTGCGCGTTTGGCAAGCAGAAGCGCGACCCGAATTCGTACACGATGTCGCTGGAGCAGGTTTGGGAAACGGCCGGCAAGGGCTGGAGCGAACAAATCACCGAGTTCCACATTGTGGGCGGACTGCATCCGGAACTGAACCTCGACTGGTTCTGCAAAATGCTGAGCGGGCTGAAGGAACGGTATCCTCAGATCCACCTGAAGGCATTCACGATGGTGGAGATCGGGTACTTTGCGCGCCGCGAGAAGATGTCGATCCGCGATGTGCTGATTAAGCTGCGCGATGCCGGCATGGATTCGATGCCGGGTGGCGGCGCGGAAGTTTTCT
>CANIHR010000194.1 GCA_947467185.1 Bryobacterales bacterium | reverse complement strand
GAGGGTCTGGCGGACGATAATGCAGGACCCCAACGTTTTTGAATCGTGGTTACTCACGGGGTTCGTCGTGGCACTGTTGGTGATGGCAGCCGTCAAATTCGGAATGTGAGATACGATCCGGTCGTTAGTTACACGGAAAACGGCGTGCACAAGCGGAAAGGTATCCTCTGGCGATGAGTGCAGCGACTTCTGCGTTTTACCTTCCGCTCGCTTGCTGGGATGCTCCCCTGTGGGGCAAGCACCAGTCGTCTAACCGCCCCTGATGTCGGTTGAACTCACTCGAAATGCCTGATCAGCAAGTGTGTAATTCCAGGTGTATGTTCCGTTTTGGCAAAGTAGCTGTCTTCAGTCACGAACGGCAAAAATAAAGTTTGTCGCCATATTTTTCAATAACTTGGGGCGTACTCCCACGCGCCGTTCGCCCCCTTCCTGCACCACCCCCGTGCTCCACTGGAATCGCAGAAATCCAAAGGAGCCAGGACATGCCGACCACCAACGAGCCGACCACCCCGCACACGCCCGAATCCCGGGCCGAAATCTCCCGCCGCAACGGAGCCAAATCCAGAGGCCCCATCTCCCCCGAAGGCCGCGACAAAGCCGCTCGCGCGAACCTCAAGCACGGCTTTCTCGCCCGTACCATCGTCCTTCCCAACGAATCCGCCGAGCGTTTCGTTACCCTCTTCCGGACGCTCAAAGAACAGTTCCGGCCCGCTAACATCGTCGAGTCCCACCTCGTCGAAACCATGGCCGTCGCCCGCTGGCGTCAGCTCCGCGTCTGGACCCTCGAACGCGCTGCCATCGGCCTCGAAATCCGCCGCACTCCCCCCGCTCCGGACGTTCCCGCCACCGAGTACAGCACCCAAACCGCCATCATCCTCCGTGACTTCACCGCCGGCTCCCGTTACCTCGACTACATCAGCAGCGCCGAAACCCGCTTCGACCGCCAGTACGACCGCGCCCTCCGGCGTCTCCTTTCGCTCCGCAACCAGACCGCTCCGAAGGAGGGCCCGGCATGAACCACAAAAAACGCATTTTTCGCATCGAACCCAGCCCATCTCCAACAAAACACGCTCGGAACCGCTCCACCGCCTCCCGGCTTCGGCGGGTTTCTCACCCGCAAATCGACCCTTTCGCCGGGTTTCTCCCCGTCCTTTTACGCACCCGGTCCCGGCAACATCCCCCCTCGGTCCGGGGCCACTTCGATCTCGAACTCACCAGTCCCGCTGAAGCCCGCCGGAACCAATTCGGACTCAAAGCCCTCCGACTCTCTCTTTCACCCAGGCCCGAAGCTGTCAAAGTGCGTCCGAAATTCCGGACCCGTTTTGTGCTGCCAAAAAAAATGTTTCAGGCTATACTAACCGGAGCGGTATCGAAAGGGCTCGTCCAGGTCCGGTGTCCCGCTGCCTTGAAAATCTATGCCATTCGCGCCCGTCGCGTTCTTATTCGCGGAGCTGTCGGCTCTTTCTCTGGGTATGCCCCGGATCTCGAAGCCGCCTCTCTCGCTGCCGTCCTGCTTGCCGCGTTTACCGCTTATCACCTCCCCCAAAAGGCGCTCCACCACATGACTGTCCGCTCCAGAGATCGTAAGGTCCCCGCATGAAGTCAATTTCGGCAGTTTTCTCAACGCCGCGCACGGCCACAGCTGCCAAACTGGCACTGGCTCTCTTAGGCGCCGCGGCCCCGCACGCCTGTTACGGTTCCGCGTTTTCCATCTATGAAATGGGTGTTCGTGCCGCCGGCATGGGGACCGCCTTCACTGCGGTCGCCGACGATGCCTCGGCTATCTTTTACAACCCGGCGGGTATCGCTTTCCAGAGCGGGATGCGCATGGAGATGCACTCCATCATCTTTAGTGGACAATTCCGCTTCCGGCCGAACGACGCCCTTCCCGGCGCCGTGATCCCCGAAAAAGGCTTCTCCGGGACCATCAAGCCCCATTTCCTCCCGCTGGCGACCATGTTCGTCACGAAGCAGATGTCCCCGAAAATGACGCTTGGTTTCGGTGCCTTTACCCCCTTTGGCCTCGCCGACAACTACACCAACTTCAATGATGGCGATCCGAATCTGACCAAGTTCACCGGGCGTTTTGCCGGAACCCGCGGAGGCCTGCAGGCCTACTGGCTTCAACCCACGCTGGGTTACAAGATCACAGACAATCTGGCGATTGGTCTGGGCCCGGCGTTCGTTCACACGCACCTGTTACTTGAAAAAAGCTTCCTGAATCCATACGACGACTCGCTTACTTTCGGTCGCGCCGCTGCTGGCACCATCTTCCCCGGTGTCGATAAGGAACAGGCTGCCCAGGTCATCGCCCGCCTGCTGCCCGAAGGCCGCTCACGCCTCGCCGGTACGGCCAACAGCCCCGCGCTGACTGCCGGCGTTATGTACAAAAATCCGGTGAAGAAGTTTAACGTCGGTTTCATGTATCGCAGTGCTGTTACTTCTCATCTCAAGGGCAAGGCGTCGTTTGCTTTCGGCTCCCAATATCCCCTCCTGAAGTACGTGGGCGCCGACTTCCTCGGTAAGTCCTTCCCGAATACCACCATGTCCGGGACCTTTACCACCCCGGCAACGTACGCTCTCGGTTTCGCCCTCACGAAAATCGACAAGACTGTGATTTCGGTTGATGTTCGGATGCAGGATTACAAGCGTTTCAAAGACGTGCCGATTAACTTCGGTAAGAACACAACTAATGACAAGGACTCCCAACTCCCTGCTGAATCCCGCCTCGTGTTTAACTTCAATAACTCCTGGCAGGTCGCGGCCGGAGCGGAGCGCGAAATCAACCCCCTCACCCACGTTCGTCTTGGTTGGTACTACGACAAAAACCCGGTGCCGGATCAGAGCGTCGGACCAGTCTTCCCCGATACGGACCGCAACAGTTTCACGATGGGAGCCTCCCGCAAGCGAGGCAATAAAGAGTTCTCTCTGTACTATCAGGCAATGTTTATGCGCCTTCGGACCACCAACGTTGCCGCAAATCTGAATCAGGGCACGAACGGCACTTACGACAACTTTGTCAATTTTGCGGGCATGTCGATGACCTTCAACATGGAAAAGAAGCCCCGGACCTCCGGTAAGAAATGAGCGAATTGAGTTAACATGCCAGATACCTACGACGTTATTATCTGCGGTGCGGGAGCCGGGGGCGGATACCTCGCCGGTGAAATCGCCGCCAATGGTACCGTGCTGCTGCTCGATGCCGGCCCCCATGTCGGCGCTGCAGAGGCCATGGCGCCCGGCCTCGGTAGTCCCACGCGCCGCAAGTTTTCCACACAAATCAACCTCGGTCGTTACATCCCGGACAGCACTACCTCCGGTGGTCGCGGGAATCCCTTCTTTGCCTATCCGATCTACATGGATCAGTCAAATCCGGTATTCTCCGCCGTTCAGCGCGAACCTCGCGTCGTGGGCGGAGGTACCTTCCTCAACGTTGGCGCCTGGGTTCGTCCCCGAACTGTCGATTTTGACGGCTTCGCGGAAGAAACAGGCGTCAGGGGCTGGTCCAAACAGGATTTCGAACCCTTCTTCCAGCAATGTGAGAGGACCCAGTTCGTTCACCGAACGCCCCGTGAAAACTGGAATCCCGGCAGCATCGCCTACGAAAAGGCTGCGGCCAAACTGGGGATAAAGATGTATGAAACTTCCACCAATAAGTTTCATTGCATTTTCTGCGGACACCGTCTCGATGCGGGCATGCCCTGCAAGTACGACTCCCTGATGGGCACCGCGCAGACCCAGATCCCCAAAGCGATGGCCGCGGGTGCGACAGTTCTCGACAATGCCACCGTCCTGAAGGTCGAAATTACCAACAACAAAGCGACGGGCGTCACTTACATCCGCAACGGTGTCACCACCACCGCTACCGCCCGGAAACTGGTTGTTGTGGCCGCCGGAGCCATCGGCACTCCCGCCATTCTCTACAGTTCCGGCGTCTGGGACAAGAATAAGAACGTGGGCCAGTACCTCCGCGCCCACCCCGGTATCGCCATGGACGCTCTGGTCCCCGAGGTTCCGGGCGGTGGCCGCTGGAATACCGATCGTGGTTACCAGTGGAACTGCTACCACTATCCGCTCGACGAAAAGGGTCAGCCCGTAGACGTCATCATCCACGCCAGCGCCGGCTTCCCGGCTGCCACCCCGTGGGTTGCCGCTCAGGTCGGCTTCTTCGGCCAGGCGTACAAAGATCTCATGCGCCGCTACCCGCAGCGTGTCGGCGCTTTCCACTTCCAGCTCAAGCCCTCCATCTACGGACGCGTTATGGGCGGCGTGGAAAAGCCCATCATCAATTACCCGGTGGCCACGGTTGACGGCGTGCTCGAACCCAAGATCCTCGCCGATTTCACCGCCTCCATCCGGACCTCGGCGAAAATCTTCAAGGAGATGGGGGCCATCGATATGTACCCGAACCCCAATCTCACCACCGCCCTGTTCAATCAAACGATCACTCAGCTGGTCACTACCGCCGGCGCTCTCCATCCCCAGGGCACCTGCCGCGCAGGCGCCAGTCGAGCGAACTCGGTCGTCGATACCAACTGCATGTCGCACGACATCGACAATCTGATGTGCTGCGACGCCAGCGTCATTCCGCACCACATCAGCTCCAATCCGAACTCCATGATTATGGCGATTGGGGCCCGTGCCGGGGCTTTTGTGCGCAGCTCCATCCTGAACACTCCCTCGAAAAACATCTCAACCGATGAGGTCGCCCAATAATGCTTCGTGATGCTTTGGCTGAACTCGACAAGGTCGTATCCCGTCGAGTCTTTTTTGATCGAATCTTCAAGGCTGGTGCCCTCGTCGCGGCGCTCGACATTGTCGGGCCCGAGGCCTTTGGCGCTCTCACCGCCGCCGACAAAGCGACCGCCCTCGCTGTTTACACCGCCTGTTGCCGCCTGGTCATCCCGGTCGATCAGGACCCCGGCTGGGCTACTTTTGAGCCCGGCATTTCCGACTACGGTCTGAACGTGTTCGTCGGGCAGGTTGCGCTGGGTGGAAGCCCGCAGGCTTTCGACGGTTTCCTCGGCGCGCTGGTCGCCTTCAATCAGGCTCCCCGGACGCTCGGGTACAACGATGTGTTCCTCAAGATGTCGCCGGACGCGCAGCTGCAGTACTTCACAACCGCGCTCACCGGCGGCTTCGAAGCCGATGGTTACGGCGATGTTCTCGTCGTCGCGGCCTTCTTCTGTATGTTCACCGCGAAGGCAACTTTCTTCTCCAACTATCCTCGCCACCTGGCGCAGGATTCCGAGTTCCAGGTGCTTCAACCGTCGAACCTGAAAACCGGCTGGGACATCATGGGCTGGAAAGGCCCTGTTGGTCCCGAAGAAGAAAAGGCCCTTCGTGCCAAGTATTACGACGCTCCCGTAATTCCAGGAATCGACTTCAGCAACCCATGGATATGAGACACTTTTCCGCGATACATCGTCAGGGTCTTGCATTTATTGCAGCGTGCCTTACCCTCGCGCTGCCGGCGTCCGCCCAGTACGGAGGGCGACCAGGTGATGCCGTTGTGTATCTTGTCACCAGCAAAGGTGCTCAGGATTTTCGTTTGCCAGGCCGCAGTACCACGAACCCGGCAGCCTTGCTGACTCGCTTTCAGCGCATTGATCCGGCCACCATACCGCAAACGCCGCTCGGTGAGGGCTTCCCCCTCGAGTTCACCCACCAGATCTTTCACTCGGAACCTGATGACCTGTTCCAGCTCATCACGCAGTATGAAGGACCCGCCGGGCCGCACCGCATCTTCTCCTATTCGCTGAAGACGTTTATCACCGAAGGCATCGTTCGCGAAACCGCCCTCACACCGCCCATCGACTATACGGGCGCCTCCTTTACGACTCTCGGCAAGAACATTGATTTCGGCCCCGACGGCGCGCTCCAGACCCTGAAGGTTCTCTTCTGGGGGCCCAGCAACGTCTTCCCGAACGCGGTCCCCGTTCCCCAGAACGTCTCCGGCTCCGCTGTGCCGCCGGGCCTTACCGGTGATGACGTTGTCCTTGCCGCTGGTGTCGTTCCCTTCTTTGTTCCGTGGCAGAACATGTCGCGCAAGTTCCCCGGCGCGGGCTGGATGCAGGGGGTGGATCTCAAGCTGATCGACTCCGACAACACCGTCGGCGACACCATCAACCTGATGCGCCTTCGCCCCGGAACCCACACTCCCGTCTTCCAGAACAGCGGCGCCACTCACCTTTGGGTTCTCCAGGGTACCGTCACTCTCAACGTTCCCGGTGGCGGAACTTATGTGATGCCCGCCGGGCAGTATGCTTACCTGCCCCAGGCTCTTGCTGTCACTCTCACCAACAACCGTGTCTACAAAGGACCCGGCTCATCTCTGCAGTCTGTCTCCGGTAACGACGTAGCGCCGGTCTCTCCCCTGGCGGTCATCCCACAATGATGAAATCTCTTCACAAAATCATGCTTTGCGGCGCGCTCGCTCTCCCTCTCCTCGGACAGCGGCCTGCCTTTGACCCCCGGTCCATGATCGTAGTCGGTGACGGAATCGCCGCCGGCATGAACGACTTTGCCCTCCGGGAGACCTACCAGAAACAGAGCTTTCCCGCCCTCGTGGCCGCCCAGTTGAAAACCGCCATGGCGCTGCCCCTGATTGAAGCGCCCGGCCTCGGTAACGTCCCTGGTTTCCCGGCCCTTCCCGTGCGCGTACCCGGCCCCAGCCAGACCACGGTCCGCTCTCAGTTCCCGCCACCCCTGTTTGTTCAGAACCTGTCAGTCCCTGGCGCAAAGTTGACTGACGTCCTCACGCGGAAGCCCGGTTGGCCCCTCATTCAGGCCGATGCCCAGCAAACGCTGACGAACATGATTCTCGGCTATCCCGCGCTCATCCTCGGCAATGACAAACCCCTCTGGACCGCTGCCGATTATGCCGAGCAAATGGCTCCGACTTTCGTCATCGTCTCGCTGGGCTATTCCGAGTACCTCGACGCGGCTGCCTCCGGTGATACCCGCCTGCTCCCCGATCTCGCTGCTGCGAAGACCAACATGACGCTCATCCTGAAGCGGATGAAAGATACCCAGGCAAAGGTCATTGTCCTGAATGTGCCCGATCCTCTGGATACGGCATTCTTCACCACGCTCTCCGGAGCCACCAATATAGTCGGTGCCACTCCCTCGCAGTTACAGCGTGTCTTCGGCTTCAAGTCTGACGATGTTCTCACGGTGCAGGGCATTACTTCCGTGGCCCGCATGCTGCGCCAGGGTGCCATCACCACGCTTCCCGCCGGTTCTGTCATCAGCGGTTCCGCCGCCGCCGCCATCAGTGCCTCGGTAAAGTCTTACAACGCGATGATCGCCACCGCGGTACAGGACCTGGGTCTCAAGTCCTGGGATCTGAATGCGCTGACTCGCGGCCTTCGGGTCAACGGCCTGACCGTTGGCAACAGTGTTTACACCGCCGACTACATGGGCGGCCTCTACACTCTGAGCGGCTTCTATCCCGGCAATACCGTGCAGGCTCTCATCGCGAACGGTATCATCTCCACCCTGAATTCTTCTTTCGGCACTTCTTACCCAACTGTCAACGTGACTACTATTGCCGGTGGCGACCCGGCGACTCGTTTCATCAGTCCCCAGGCACGCCGCCCGATTGGTCCCATTGAGGTCTCCCAATGAGTTTCGCTCCCATGAAATCACTCCTGGCAGTAACAACGCTCTTCCTGGTCGCCGTCCCGTCTTCGTTCGGAGCCGTGCCGCTGCCCAAACCGCTGACTCTGCCTCCCGGCAACATTGAAGTTCTGCCCCTGGTCAAGAGCGCGAGTTACGTGGGCGACGCGGTCAAAATTGTGGACTGCCCCGAAGAAAAGTACTCTCCCTTTGGGACCTGCGGGAACTACCTGTTTGGCGGCCTCGCCATGTACGACAGTCACGTCGCTGGTCTGGTCCAGGTGAAGTTCTATCCCCCCGTCAACAATGTCTCGCATTTTGAGCTCAGCCACCCCGGTAACCTGGCGGGTGACGACGCCATCATGAAGGCGCCGCTTCTCTATGAATTGCCGGTCACCGACATGTATGTCTTCGACGACCTCGCCATCATTTCTTCCGGTGACCTGAACCTCCTCACCGGTGAAGTGACAAAGTTCGTCTACAAAATCAATATCGACAACTCCTATTACCGGGCCTTTGGCGACGTCAACCCCCGTCTGAAGGCCGGTGCTTTCACGTTCCCCGGCTCTTACGGTTCCGCGTACGCGAAGTTCACGCAGCGTGCGGACGGCAAGCTGGATATCTCGGTCTCTGCCACCACGTTCGCCCCCCTGAACTCTCAGATCTTCGGCGAACCCGTTCGCTTCCCCATGCCTTTCTGCGGCCCGCAGGCATCCTGCAGCAGCATCCAGGCCGCGAATTCAGCGCTCCATCCTCACGTCGAGTTCACCACCGACGACACGCCTCTTCCGGGGTGCGGCAATAATTGCCCCTCCTTCACGCCGAACTCGATGAGCGTCTACACGGTCAACAGCGGGGCCACGGAAACAGGTGATGCGTTCAATCTGAATGTCCCGCAGCTGGGGGGCAATACGGCCCTCGCCGAGTCCCACCTCATGGGCCGTGTCCAGTTTCAGTTTGGTGAACCCTCCGGCGGCACCCTGCCGTTTGCCCTCTCACTGCTGCCGGCCAGCGGCTTGCTTGCCAAACCACCAGACTCTCCGCTGATCGCCCTGGGCGTGGGCTTTGGTCTCCTCGGTGCCGATACACATCTCGTCTTCCCCCGCCAGAACTACTACATCGAAAACGTCCTGTTTGCGGACGACGCCTTCCAGCCCTGCGTCGGCGCCATTGACCTGAAGACCGGACAGGTTCTCGGTACGTTGACGTACCGCGGTTTCCTCATCCAGAACCTTTTGCTCGCGGTGCTCAACGTGAACAACGGCGCAATTCCGCCCGGAGCGTTCCCGTTCCGCGGCCCGGCATCGTTTGTCAAAGATGCGACCGGCCAGACCGTGTTCCGTTACAGCGGCAACGTGGTGATCGACTTCTCCGGCTTCCTGTGGCCGCTGCCCGACCTGACCTTCAATCGTTCCGTTCCGGCCGGCGCCGGCTCCCTGCTGGACCCGCTGCTCCTGATCGAGGCCACCTCGCCTCTGGATGGCCAGCGCGGCCTCAAGACCGGCAGCGCCACGAATGTGAAGTCTCAGCTGGGCGATACCTTCTCGTACACCTACAGCGTCCCCTGCGACGGTGTGGGCACGGCAAGTTTCACCTATACGAACACTTCAACAGCTAAGACCGGCGGGACCTTCACGATGGAGAATCTCGCTTCGGTCGGTTGCGGCAACTCACAGGGCTCCACCCAGTCGGCCACCGGCGGAGACACCGTCACGTTTGCCGGCTTCGGCAAATGGAGCAAGGACTCCGATCCCCACCTGGCGACCGTACAGGTCACCAACTACAAAGGTGTCCCCTACATCCAAGTCCAGATCGACGGCGGTACGGTCTCCAGCGCAGATAATCCGCGGGGGCCCCTGGTCGCCGTTCCCTAGACTCTCACTTCATTGGGGAGGGGCGTTCAGCCCCTTCCCAACCCCGTCTGATACACTGAAAGACGAATGGCAGCGCCCCGCACGTCCCGGCATCATCACCACCATCGGGCTACACGTGTGCGGGTCCTGTCCTAAACGATTTTGTAATCAGGAACGAAAGGACGCCCGCCGCGCAACTCGGCGGGCGTTTCTATTTCTCCCGCCCTCTCTGCAACGGGCTTTAAAAGACTGAGACTACGATGACTCTGGATTTCTCTAAATTCGACGGCCTCCTCCCCGCCGTCGTCACCGACGCCACCACAGGCCGCGTCCTCATGGTCGGCTTCATGAACGAAGACGCCTGGCAACGCACCCTCGACTCCGGCAACGTGACCTTCTACTCCCGCTCCCGCAACAAGCTCTGGATGAAGGGCGAAAGCTCCGGCCACGTCCTCAAAGTCCGCGAAATTCGCACCGATTGCGACCTCGACACCGTCGTGATCTCCGCTGAAAACCTCGGCCCCGGCGTCTGCCACGACGGCTACGAATCCTGCTTCTACCGCCGCTACGATAACGGCGAGTGGACCACCACCGACACCAAAACCTACGACCCCAACGCTGTCTACGGGAGCAAATAAGCCATGGCCAAACTGAAACTCGGCATCCCCAAGGGATCCCTCGAAAACGCCACCATCGACCTCTTCCGCCGCGCCGGCTTTAACATCGCCACCAGTTCGCGCTCCTATTTCCCGGCCATTGACGACCCCGAAATGGAATGCATGCTCATCCGCGCCCAGGAAATGGCCCGCTACGTCGAAGACGGCATCCTC
>CANIHR010000193.1 GCA_947467185.1 Bryobacterales bacterium | reverse complement strand
GGGGGTGGAGGTTTCGACTTTGGAGCCTCGGAGTGAGGGTCCGGTGGGGCTGCCGGTGGTGTCACGGTATTTCGAGACGGAGCGGGTGGTAGTGTCGGGTTCCCTGGCCGTCCAAGTCGGCGCGAACGCCGCTACCTGGATTGTGCTGGAGGGGGAAGGGACGCTAAATGACCGGGCGTTTCGCGTTGGGGACGTCTTCCGGGTTGACACTGAGGCGATTCAGGTAAGGGCGGCGGGGGCCGTGTTCCTGGTGACTCGGGAAGGTTGAGTGCGGGCCCGGTTAGATGAAAATTCCGTGGTCGATCCGGGTTAGGGTCTGGTCTACGGTTTCGGGGTTGGTGGTAAGGATTTCGGCGGGGGTCTTACCTGCCCAGAGGTGGTTCGGGCGGTTTAGCCAGTAGTTGGCTTTGGTTTCTTCGCCGAAGGTTTCGAGTACGTGGGTGCGGACTTCGTCAGGGGTGGGGAGTTTTTCCTTGGTCCAACCTTGCTCGGATTATAGCGATTGTCGGGGTTTTCGGCGCATGACGAAGTCCTTCGACTCGCCGCACCTGGTGTGCGAATTCGATGAGGCGGTTGATCTGAGCGAGGGACAGCGCAGGAAAGCCCTCGTGGAGTTCGGCGATGGACTGGCCGAGGTCGAAGCTATCGACGATGGCGTCGGGCAGGATGCGGGTGCCTCGGACGATGGGTTGTCCGGAGACTTTTCCAGGGACACATTCGATTAACTCGCACTGAGTCCAGTCCATAGCAGAGTTGTTAGATCGTTTCGATGGATGTGGGTTGGGGGGTGAAGAGTTCGGCTCCGTTTTCGGTGATGAACATGTCGTCTTCGTGGCGGACTCCGAATTCTCCTCGGATGTAGATTCCGGGTTCGTCGGAGAAGGTCATTCCGGTTTGGATGGGGGTCTTGTTGCCTTTGACCAGGTAGGGCCATTCGTGGCCGTCCATCCCGATGCCGTGGCCGAGGCGGTGGGTGAAGTATTGGTAGCCGGGGCCGTAGCCTGCGTCCACGATCACCTTTCGGGCTGCGGCGTCGACGGCTTCGCAGGGGGCTCCGGGTTTGGCGGCGGCGAGGGCGGCGGACTGGGCCTTCAGGACGACGTCCCAGACCTTTTTCATTTTGTCGGTCGGTTTGCCCAGGACCACGGTGCGGGTGACGTCCGAGACGTAGCCTTCGACGGTGCAGCCGTCGTCCATCATGACGATGGTGCCTTCGCGGATGGGCTGGGGGCGGGCGGAGCCGTGGGGGAGCGCGCTCCATTCGCCGACCTGGACGCTGACGAAGCCGGGGTAGCCCTGGCGGGACATGCCGGCTTCGATGAGGGCTGCGAAGTCACGGTTGGTCATGCCTTCCTTCACGGATTGCCAGGCGGCGCGGTAGGACTCCAGCGTGATGGAGTTGGCGACCTTCATGATCGCGAGTTCGGCAGGAGATTTGCGGGCGCGGCAACCGGCGGTGACCGGGGTGGCGCTGGTGATTTTGAAGCCGGGGTTGGAGCGGGAGAGGCCGTCGGAGAAGGCGAAGACCACCTTTTCCTCAATGCCGACGGTGGCGGCGGAGAGGCCGAGGCCGCGGAGACCTTCCCCGAGGAGGGCGTAGGGGTCCTGGTCTTCCTGCCAGGTCCAGACCTTGACGTTTTGGCCGGCCTGTTCGCGGGCGCGTTCCTCTTCAAATGCCGGGCTGATGAAGAAGGGCTGGCTTTTGCGGGGGATTACGTAGGCGAAGAGGCGTTCGGAGTTGCCCCAGCGGAGGTTGGTGAAGTAACGGAGGCTGGTGCCGCCGGCGAGGCAGATGGCGTCGATTTTGTTGTCCGTCATGAGCTGACGGGCGCGTTCGACGCGGGCTTCGAATTCGGCGGGGAGGATGGGTTTGACCTCGGCGCGTCGGCTTTTGAGGGCGGCGACGGCGGGGGGGAGCTGAGTGGGCGACGGCGTCTCGGACGTGGGTCGCTGGGCGAGAAGGGGCGCGGCGAGGGTGGTCTGGGTGAAGAGGCGGCGTGAGAGTTGATTCGGCATCTGGGTTGGGTGATTCCTGGGTCAGGGAACTGCGAAACCAGCTACAGAGGTGGCCTTGTGCTGATCCGATTATACGCAGCGGGCGGGCGGGAGAGGGTCACGGCGGACCAGTTCTGGGCGGTTCAAGTGACATTCTTAGCCGGACGTAATAGAATCAACTGAAACCCTACGGCAACATTTAATGACTACTCCACAAGCCACCCTGATCGGCTCGGACTGCGAAACCCCTTCCGAATCAACAACATCAAAGACAACGGGCGGCGAACTCTTTAACGGTTTCTTTACGTCAGGTACGAACTGGGCTTTCCGCAAGGATGGCATCCTGGACGTGCGCGGGCGGCGTTTGTTTGGCATGATGACGCTGGCCTGTAAGGAAGACGTTTATCCTTATCAGCTGCCGCTGCAGAGCCGGACGGGGCCGTGGGTGGAGGCGGAGGGTCGGCGGATGCTGATGCTTTCGTCGTACGACTATCTGAGTCTGGTGGGCGACCCGCGTGTGGAAGCGGCGGGGATTGCGGCGATCCGTCGGTTTGGCAGTGCCAGTGGTGGTGCGCGGCTGCTGACGGGTACGAATGTTCTGCACCGTCAGATTGAAGAGCAGATGGCGGCGTTTAAGGGTACGGAATCGGCGCTGACGTTCAGCTCCGGGTACAACGCCAATCTGGGTGTAATTTCGGGTTTGTTTACGCCGCAGGACCGGGTGATTCTGGATACGCTGTCGCACCGGAGTCTGGTGGATGCTTGCCGGCTGGCGGGTGTGCAACTACAGCGGTTCAAGCACAACGATATGGATTCGTTGCGCGAGGAACTGCGAAATGGCAGCGGGAACCGGACGCTGATTGTGGCGGACGGCGTATTTTCGATGGACGGGGACGTTTGTCCTCTGCCGGAACTGATTCAGATTAAGCGGGATTTTGGTTGTCTGCTGATGGTGGACGACGCGCACGCGATTGGCGTGCTGGGCGCGACGGGGCGCGGTACGGACGAGCATTTCGGCGTGGCGACGAGCGACGTGGATCTGTGGACGGGGTCGTTTGCCAAGAGTATTCCTTCGACGGGCGGGTTTATCGCGATGTCGGAGGAAGTTTCGATGTTCCTGCAGCATTCGACGTCGCCGTACATCTTCTCGGCGGCGCTTTGCCCTGCTTCGGCAGGCGCGATTCAGGCGGGTCTGACGATTCTGGAGCAGGAGCCGCATCTGGTGACGCAGCTGCGGAACCGGGCGAATTATCTGCGGGATGGTTTGCAGGATCTGGGGTACGACACGGGCGATTCAACGACGCCGATTATCCCGGTGATTCTGAAAGACGAAGAAGCGGCGATGCGGTTCAGCCGGGCGCTGCGCGACTTCGACATTCTGATTTCGCCTGTGGTGTTTCCGGCGGTGGGTCTTGGGACGGCGCGGTTGCGCATTTGCGTGAACGCCGGACACACGATTGCGGATCTGGATTACACGCTGGACGCTTTCCGCAAGCTGAAGAAGTAGGTTCTTCATGACAGGCGCTCGGCGTTTGGCTTTGGCGCAGAAGATTGCGGCCGGAATTGTGGCGGCATTCTGGGTGTCGTTTCTGCGCGAGTATAAGACGCTGCCGCCAGCGATTGTGGATTTTGAATGGAACTTTGTGGCGCCCGATCTGTTGTGGATCGTGGCGCCACTTTTGTTTGCGAGCCGGTTGCTGGTGACGGGTCACCGGAAGGCGCGGGTGGCATGCGCGATTGCGGGCGGAGCGCTGTTTTATCTGGGGTTTCTGGACGTGATGTACAACGTGCTGCACGGTCAGTATTGGACGGACCGGGGGTATCTGGATGCGGCGGTGAATGTGGCCTGCCTGGCGTTCGGGGTGGTGAACATGCGGTACGGGTGGGGTGAGGATTGAAGATCCTGGTGACCGGGGCTTCGTCGGGGATTGGAGCGGCGTGCGCGCTGCGGCTGGCGAAGGCGGGGCACAGGGTGGTGGGAGTTTCGCGGTCGGGAGTGGCCCCGGAGGGTGTGGCGGGGCGGGTTCTGGATATTCGGGAACCTGAGGCACTGGAGCGCGGGCTGCGGGAGATTGTGGGGGACCTGGGGGGGCTGGATGCCCTTGTGAATTCAGCGGGCGTGGCGGTGGGTGGGCCATTGGAGGATACTCCGATCGACCTGGTCCGGGCTCAGCTGGAGACGAATCTGTTCGGGGCGACGTGTTTGATTCGCGCGGCGGTGCCGTATCTGCGGGATGGTGGCGGGGGGAGGCTGGTGCATGTGGCGTCACTGGCGGTGGATGTTCCGTTGCCGTTTCAGGCGTTGTATTGCGCGGCGCATGCGGGGTTGAATGGGTTGTGCGAGGCGCTGCGGTATGAGTTGGGGCCGGTGGGAGTGACGGTTACGGTGGTGTCGCCCGGGAGTGTCCGGACAGGGCTGACGGCGAATCGGCGGATGGCTGCGGCGGGGTCGGCGTACGCCGGGGCTGCGGGCAAGGCGATGGCGGCCAATGACCGCGATGAAGAGGCCGGGATTGGGGCAGAGCGGATTGCGGCGGCGGTGGAGAAGGCGTTAGGGGCGCGGGTCCCGCCGGAGCGGGTGGCGGTGGCGCACTGGCATGAGAAGGCTTCCGGACCGCTGCGGCGGGTGCTGCCGGAGCGGTTGTTTCGGCGGATTATTGGATCGCATTACGGGATTTGAGGATTACGGGGGAATAGAACGAGATGCCCGAAATCAGCCAGTTCTTCGGAATTGTCGTTCAGATGTATTACGCCGATCATGACCCGCCGCACTTTCACGTTCGGTACGGTGGCCAGAAGGCGCTGATTGCGATTGAATCGCTAGCGTTGCTGCGCGGGGACAACTGTCCCCGCGAGCGCTCGGATTGGTGATGGAATGGGCATTATTGCGTCGTGCGGAGTTGCTGGAAGACTGGAAACTTGCGCGAGCCGAAGCCGAACTTAGACCTATTGCACCACTGGAGTAGATAAATGCTGAAAGATGTAGTTGCTGCGGAAGCGATTGGTGGTTACCTGCTTCTGCTCCGCTTCGAAGATGGAGTGGAGGGCGTGGTGGACATGGCCACACATCTGAGTTTTCGGGGGGTATTTGCGCCCCTCCGGGACCCTTCGTACTTTGCTCGCGTCCGGGTGGATGCTGAGTTGGGTTCGGTGACCTGGCCGAATGGTGCCGATCTGGATCCGGATGTGCTTTACGGGCGAGTCACAGGGACTTCAGCAGGACTCGGATTCGAGGGTGACGGGGGCTCCGGGGATTAGCAGGCCTTCGTGGATGACGCGGCCGTAGAAACCTCCTCTGGCCCAGACAGGGGTGTTGGGGTTTCCGGCTTTGCAGTTGGCGTCGTAGAGTTCGGTCTTGATTTTGGGGTTGTAGACGTCGAGGTTGCTGCAGGGGGTTCTTAGCGTGGTCAGTTCGATGACCACTTCGTCCCCGATGCGGTAACGCTGGCCTGAGCGCCAGTTGGCGGGGTCGAGGCCGGTAACGGTGAGGTTTTCGCCAATGGCGCCGGGGAAAACCGGGTAACCCTTCGCTTTCAGGTCGTCCAGGGTTTCGAGGGCGACCATGAGGACGGCTTTGTCTGGACCGCCGTGGTACTTGAGATTGCGGTGGTCGTCACCTTCGAGGCCGGCGCGGGTCACGGGGACGAGTCCGAGCGCCGGACGTTTCAGGATTCCGCCGGGGGAACGGTTGATCTGGAGGAGAGTTCCGGACATGGGGTTTAGGGGGTCGCGCTAAGATTCACTTGTTTGGATAATCTGACGCACTCACTTGTTGGACTGTTCCTGGCTCGCGCCGGGTTCAGGAAAGCCACACCCCAGGGTACCGCGATTTTGATGGTGGCGGCTAACGTGCCCGATCTGGATATTGTGTCCGCTATCGGTGGTGCGGAGGGGTACATCCGGTGGCATCGGCATTTCACGCATTCGTTGATGTTTTTGCCGGTGATGGCTCTGGTGGCGGTTTTGCTGGTTCGGTTTATCGGACGAAAACCGGTGAAGTGGCTGCCGGCGTGGGGAATTGCGCTGGCGGGCGTAGCTTCGCATCTGATTCTGGATTTGACGAATGTATATGGGGTTCGACTGCTGATGCCGTTTTCAGGGAGGTGGTTCCACTGGGATATTGCGCCGATCATTGACGCAGGGATTTGGGCAATTTTGGTGCTGGGAATTGCGGCTCCGGCGCTGGGGCGGTTGGTGGGCAGCGAGATTGGGGATCAGCGGAAGTCGTCGGGGGCGGGTTGGGCAGTGGCTTCGCTGCTGCTGCTGATCGGCTATGACACTACCCGAAGTGTACTGCACGATCTGGCCACGGAGCAGGTTGCGGCGCACCATTACCTCGGGCTGACTCCCCGGCGGACAGGGGCGTTTCCGACCGGGAATCCTCTGGCATGGACGGGAGTTGCGGAGCTGAGTAATGCGTATGTGATGGCTCCGATGAACCTGGTGAGCGGGTTCCATGTGAACGACGCACAGGTGATTTACAAGGCGGAACAGACGGAGGCGGTGAATCTGGCGCTGCGGTCGGAGCCTTTCCAGCGGTTTCTGGAGTTTGTTCAGTGGGGGATCTGGGTGGCGGAGCCTTCACCGGATTCGGAACAAGGGACGAGGGTGACGCTGGTGGATCTGCGGTTCGGGACACCCCAATTGCCGGGATTCGTGTCGTTTGCGACGGTGGATCGATACGGAAAGCTGGTGGATTCGTACTTTTCGATGTCGGGCAGGAAGTAGTGAGCGAGTTACTGCCACGGAAGAAAGCGGGCGGGTGGGCCAGTTCCAAGACCCTGGAGAAGGGCCCGGAGGGGCGTTCGCTCTGCCGGTGGTGCCGGACCGAGGTGGGCAAAGGGCGGCGAAGTTTCTGTTCCGATGCCTGCGTTCATGACTGGAAATTGCGGACGAATCCGGGGTATCTGCGAGAGAAGGTTTTCGAGCGGGACAAGGGCGTCTGCTTTGCGTGCGGCGTGGATACGGTGGCGCTGCGGCGGGACATGCGGAAGCTGGATTACGCGGCGCGGCGGAAGTTTCTGAAGGAGTGGCGCCTGAAGGACGGCAGCCGGAAGAGCTTGTGGGACGCGGACCATGTGGTCCCGGTGGCGGAGGGCGGGGGGCAGTGCGATTTGGGGAATATGCGCACGCTGTGCCTTCTGTGTCACCGGTTGGCGACGAAGGCACTGCGTGAGCGGTTAAAGAAGCCTAAATCTTGAAAAGGCGGGCGAAGGCGTCCCGGGCGTCGGCTGCGCTGCGCGGTTGGGCTACGGCTGCGGTTGGGGCGACTGGCGGGCGCTGCCCGGCACTGCTTACATCGCGAGCGACGGTGACGCGCGCATAGAAGAGAGTGCAATCGTTGGGCTTATCTTTGGCGACGACGCGAACGGGCACAGGCTTGTTGCACTGGAACCGGGTAGAGGGTTCAAAGTGCGCACATTGCTTGCAGCAGTGGAGCGCGGCATTGCATTTGGGGCAGTTGCCGGTGTAATCGGTGCCGGGCTGGAGCGTGGTGGCGCAGCTATAACACCGGGAGGCCGTTACGGACTGGACGAGACGGGGGAGCCTGGGACCGGTGATGTCGATGGAGGGTCGGGGGCCTGAGGGTTTGGGCTTGTTGCCGCCGCCGTCACGATCCCGGTTGCCATTGCCGTTGTTGTTGGAAGGGGGGCTATCGGAATAGCCGCGTTGTCTATATTTTCGGTCGGAGTCCACTAAGAACAAACTCCATTTCTATGTATGGCGCGCCTGGCATACGGACGGGGAGTCCTGGCGCTGAAAGTTTACTTGCTGGTGGCAGCGAAAGAATTCCGGTGAAGACTGTGTGTGCGGACCGCACCTTACAGCTCCCACCTTCGCTACACCTCATTAGTACCACGGAATGTTTGGCGTGTACAGCACCCCCTCCTGAAGAGAGATAGTGACGTGGGTCGCCAGGTTGTTGCACCGGATCGGGCGAGGAAATGGGGGTGGCGCTTGACATGGAGAAAAAGCTGTGGTGACGGCGGGGGAGAATGGGGGAGTGAAACGGCTGGCAGTGGCGTTGGCGAGTGTGGTGGCGCTGCAGGGTGCTGCGACGTATACGCGAGATGTGGCGAAGATTCTGCAGACGCGGTGCGCGGGTTGCCACCATGCGGGCGAGGTAGCTCCGTTCCCTCTGGTGACGTATGAGGACGCACGGGCGAAGGCGAAGCAGATTGCGGCGCTGGTGAAGACTCGGCAGATGCCTCCGTGGCAGCCGGAGCCCGGGTATGTGGAGTTTGCGGGATCCCGGCGGCTGAGTGACAAGGAGCTGCGGACTTTGGTGAGCTGGGCGGAAGGGGGCGCGGCTCGAGGTAAGGGACTGGAGCCGGCGGGGCCGGTGTTTCCGAAGGCGGAGGAGTGGCGGCTTGGGAGACCGGATCTGGTGGTGGATTTGCCTGAGGCTTTTGAGGTTCCGGCGGAGGGGGCGGACGTTTATCGGTGCTTTGTGGTGCCGACTGGGCTGGCGGAGGATAAGTTTGTGCGGGCCGTGGAGTTTCGGCCTTCGAACCGCCGGGTGGTGCATCATGCGCTGCTGTTTACGGACGCGAGTTTGCTGAAGCGGCCTGCGAGTTATCCGTGTTTCGGGACGATCGGGCTGTTTCCGACGGAGGGGCTGGGTGGCTGGTCGCCGGGGAACGCCCCGATTGAGATGCCGGAAGGGGCAGCGGTGCCGGTGGTACGGGGCTCGAGGCTGGTGGCCCAGGTTCACTATAATCCGACAGGGAAGGTGGAACGGGAACGGTGGAGTGTCGGGTTCTACTTCACGGAAAAGGCCCCGGTGCGGCGAGTGGTGGATGTTGGGCTGGCATCGCGGGTGATTGATATTCCGGCGGGCGAGGCGTATTACGTGGTGAAGCAACAGTTCACGATTCCGATTGCGGTGGATGCGATCGGGGTGATTCCGCATGCCCATTTACTGTGCCGGGAGATGCGGGCGTGGGCGACGCTGCCGAACGGGAAGAAGCAGTGGCTGCTGAACATTAAGCAGTGGGATTTCAACTGGCAGGATCAGTTCCGGTATGCGAAGCCGATCCGGTTGCCGGCGGAGACGAAGATTGAGATGGAATTTGTGTACGACAACTCGGCGGGGAATCCGCGGAATCCGCATTCACCGCCGCAAAGGGTGGTGGCCGGGCCGGGGATTGCGGATGAGATGGCCGGGGTGCACGTGCAGTCGATTCCCGTGGATATGAAGGAATTGCCGGAACTGGGGCGGGCGTTGTGGGGTGCGGTGATGCGGTCGGTGGGCGGGAGTTTTTACACGCTGCCGCAGTAGTTCGGTTGGGGCGTGGCTCCGACGAGCGCGACGGAGGCCGCGAAGCCCTGGGGGGCGGTGATGGGGACGGCCAGGATGCTGGCGTCGGGCTGCTGCAGCAGAGGGGAACCGGCGGCTTTGGTACGGGCCTCGCGTTCAGTCCAGCGCTGGAAGAGGGCCTGTTGGCCGGCGGGGAGGTTGGTTTCTCCGGTGCGGGCGAGGAGTTTCGCTATGTCGACTTTTTCGCGGATGGCTTCGAGGTCGATGCCGACTGGCGTTGTGGGACAGACGGCGACCATGGCCCAGCCTCGGGAATGGGAGAGATTGAATTCGAGTTGGTGGCCGGAGAGGGCGGGTTTGCCATGGGGGCCGTTGGTGAAGACGAGGTCGAGGGGCAGGGTCTTCAGGTAGCGGGCGAGGATGACACGGAGAGCTGTGTGGGCAGCGGTCCAATGTTCGCGGTCCTGTAGGAAGTGGAAGCGGGCAGCGCATGCGAGTTCGTCCGACGTGAGAATGGCGGGGCGGGGGGCGGTAAGGGAGATGGTCCAGATATCGACCGGGACAAGTGCCATGTCAGTAGACCAGTGTAACGGTGGCGTGGTGGGAGTCGGTCACAATAGTAAGTTCCGATGAAATTGCAAAACGTGTGTGTCGTAGTGTGTCTGGGCTTCGCCCGGTTTTTGCAGGGCCAGGTTGCCCCGGTTCATGAGAGTGTTGTGGTGACCGGTTCGGCGGCTCCGACGCCTCTGGATGAGGCGGATCGGTCGGTACGGGTGCTGGAGTTGCCGCGTACGGAGCGGGCATTGTATGACTCCTGGTACAGCCTGCTGCAACTGGAACCGGCGCTGAACTTACTGCAGAGATCGCCGGGTGGGTTTATTGCGGATTTGTCGATTCGCGGGGCGAGTTATGGTCAGACACTGGTGCTGGTGGATGGGATGCGCGTAAATGATGCGCAGACGGGGCATTTCAATCTGGACCTTCCTTTGCCGCTGGAGTTGATTTCGAGTGTTGAGGTGCTGAAGGGGTCGGGTTCGACTTTGTATGGGTCGGATG
>CANIHR010000192.1 GCA_947467185.1 Bryobacterales bacterium | reverse complement strand
TCGGTGCTGGCGATTGTGGGGTTCAAGAAAAGTGAGTGGCTGGTAGCGGTGATGCTGGCCGGGCACGGGGTGCTGGATTTCTTCCACGGGGGGCTTGTGGCGAACCCCGGGGTGCCGGTCTGGTGGCCGGGGTTCTGCATGATGTTTGATTTGGTGGCCGGCGCGTGGATGGCGATACTGCTTCGGCGGCGAGGCTGAATTTCTGCGAGAGTAGTGGCGTAGACAATTCAGTGCAAACTAACGAGCCGGAACTGGTGACGATTCGTCAGTTCGGCGATATCTCCGAGGCATTGATGGCCGAGGGCTGCCTGCAGGCGAATGGGATCGAGTGCTTTCTGGCGGACCTGAATATCGCGCGGGTGGACTGGCCGCTTTCGCGGGGGATCCGCCTGCAGGTCTCGCCGGAGGATGCGGCGGAGGCGATTGCACTGCTGGATGAAGGGCCGCTGGAGGAACCGGTAGATTGATTACCGGGACGCGAGAACCAGGGTATTGCCTTCGGAGTCCTTCATGACTACGGACGTGCCCCAGGGCTGCTTCACTGGCGGCGCGGTGAATTCGACGCCTTTTGCCAGGAGGGTTGCGTAAGCGTTCTCGACGTTGTCGACTTCCCACGAGGTATTCACAAAGGTGCCGACGCGGGATTCGTGACCGGGGGGTGTGAAGAGAGCAACTCCGGTGTCGGCTCCCGGTATGGATAGTTCGATCCAGCGCTGGGTGGGGGTGAATTGCTGGTCGGTCAGGATGCGGAAGCCCAGTTTTTCTGTGTAGAAATCGAGGGCGCGATCCTGATCGGCAACCGGGATGCCGATGAACTTGATGCGTTTGATCATACGCTCAGGATGTCAGTTTGTTCGGGCGGAAAGCAACGAACCGGGCACGATTGGCTGCAGTGATTGCTATAGTAACGGCTGCTATAGCGATGACGATTGACCCCTACCAGAAGGATGTCCTGATGCGCGACCTGGTGGCGCACAGCCGATCGGCTGCGGCATTCCTGGTCTACTTTCAGCTCTATTGTTTGACGCACGGAGTTGGCCGGAACTCCGTAGCGATGAGCCACAGCGTGCTCGCGGAGTTGATCGGTATTTCAAAACGGAGTGTGCAGACCGCGACCGGCCACCTGATTGACAGGAAGCTGGTCCGGTGCCACAAGGCGCGGCCTACTTCGGTGCCGGTGTATACGGTGTTGACTCCCTGGATCCGGCGGAAGAAGGCTGAGTAGTTACTTGTACTCTTCGAGCGGCGGGCAGCTGCAGACGAGGTTGCGGTCTCCGTATGCGTTGTCGATGCGGCCGACGGGGGACCAGTATTTGTCCATCTTTGCTGACCCGGCGGGGAAGCAGCCTTCTTCCTTCGGGTACGGGCGGGTCCAGTCTTCCACCAGATCGTAGACCGTGTGGGGCGCGTGGCGGAGGGGGGAATCGGCGATGGCGAAGCGGCCGTTTTCCACGTCGGCGATTTCTTTGCGGATGGCGATCATGGCGTCGCAGAAGCGGTCGAGTTCGGCTTTGGATTCCGATTCGGTCGGTTCGATCATGAGGGTGCCGGGGACCGGGAAGCTCATGGTGGGGGCGTGGAAGCCGTAGTCGATCAGGCGCTTCGCGATGTCGTCCACGCTGACGCCGCAGATGTCCTTCAGGGGACGTGGGTCGACGATGCATTCGTGGGCGATGCGGCCGTTGTCGTTCTTGTAGAGCAGGGGGAAGGACGAGTCGAGACGGGCAGCAATGTAGTTGGCCGAGAGGATGGCAACTTCGGTGGCCCGCGTCAGACCCTCGCCGCCCATCATCAGGATGTACATGTACGAGATGGGCAGGATGGAGGCGGAACCGAACGGCGCGGCCGAAACATGCTGCGGCAGGAACGGGGCAAGATGTGCGCGGACGCCGATGGGGCCCATGCCGGGGCCGCCGCCGCCGTGGGGGATGCAGAAGGTCTTGTGGAGGTTGAGGTGCGAGACGTCGGCGCCGTATTTGCCGGGCTGTGAGAGGCCGACCTGGGCGTTGAGGTTCGCGCCGTCGAGGTAAACCTGACCACCGTACTGGTGGATGGTGGCGCAGATTTCGCTGATCTCGTTTTCGAACACGCCGTGGGTGGAGGGGTAGGTGACCATCAGCGCGGCGAGCTTGTCGGCGTACTGAGCAGCTTTGGCTTTCAGATCGGCGAGGTCCACGTTGCCTTTGGCGTCACAGGCGACGACGACTACGTCCATGCCGACCATGTGGGCGGAGGCGGGGTTGGTGCCGTGCGCGGAGGAAGGAATGAGGCAGATGTTGCGGTGGCCGTCATTGCGGCTCCGGTGGTATGCGCGGATGGCGAGAAGGCCGGCGTATTCACCCTGCGCGCCGGAGTTTGGCTGGAGCAGGATGGCGTCGTAGCCGGTGATCTGACAGAGCTTTTCTTCCAGGTCCTGGAACATGGCGTGGTAGCCAGCGGCCTGTTCTTCGGGAGCGAAGGGGTGCAGGTTGCCGAACTCGGGCCAGGTAACGGGCAGCATTTCCGAGGTGGCGTTGAGCTTCATGGTGCAGGAGCCGAGCGGGATCATGGCGCGGTCGAGCGCGAGGTCGCGGTCACTCAGCTTGCGCAGGTAGCGCAGCATTTCGGTTTCTGAGCGGTACTTGTGGAAGACCGGGTGGGTGAGGAAGTCGGACGTGCGGGTGAGGCCTTCGGGCAGCGCCGGGGCTTCGGTTTCCGGCGTGGCAGCGGTGGCTCCGAAGGCGGTGAGGATGGCCGCGACGGTGGCGGGAGTGGTGGTTTCGTCGAGGGCGATGCCGAGAGTTTCGGCGTCGATGATGCGGAGGTTGAGCTTCGAGGCGTCGGCGCGGGCGAGGATGGCTGCCTGCTGTGCGTCCACGTTGACGGTCAGCGTGTCGAAGAAGGCGGCGTTCCGGAGGGTGAAGCCGAGAGCCTGGAGTCCGGTGGCGAGGGTGGCGGTGCGGCGGCGGATCTGCTGCGCGATGTAAACCAGGCCTTCGGGACCGTGGTAAACGGCGTACATGGAGGCCATGACAGCGAGCAGAACCTGCGCCGTGCAGATGTTGGAGGTCGCCTTTTCGCGGCGGATGTGCTGTTCGCGGGTCTGGAGGGCGAGGCGGTAAGCGGGCTTGCCTTTAGAGTCGATGGAGACGCCAACGAGGCGGCCGGGCAGGGAACGTTTGTAGGCGTCCTTCACGGCGAGGTATGCTGCGTGCGGGCCACCGTAGCCCATGGGGACACCGAAGCGCTGGGCGGAACCGAGGGCGATGTCGGCGCCGAGTTCGCCGGGGGATGTGAGGAGGGTGAGGGCGAGGGGATCGGCGGCGAGGATGGCGAGGCCACCTTTGGCCTGAATCCACTGGATGGCGGCGCGGAAGTCGCGGATATCGCCGAAGGTGTCGGGATATTGGAAGAGAGCACCGAAGAAGTCGCCTTCGGGGAGGGTGTCGCCCGTGACGACCGTCCAGCCGAGGGGTTCGGCTCGGGTTTCGAGGACGGCCAGGGTCTGCGGGTGGATAGCGCTGTCAACGAAGAACCGGGTGGATTTCGATTTCGCGGAACGCTGGGCGACGGCCATAGCTTCGGCGGCGGCGGTGCCTTCGTCGAGCATGGAGGCGTTGGCGACGTCGAGACCGGTCAGGTCGCAGATCATTGTCTGGTAGTTGAGGAGGGCTTCGAGGCGGCCCTGGCTGATTTCGGGTTGGTAGGGCGTGTAGGCGGTGTACCAGGCGGGGTTTTCGAGGATGTTGCGCTGGATAACGCCGGGGACGAGGGTGCCGTAGTAGCCCTGACCGATGAGGGAGGTGCGGACTTCGTTGCGGGCGGCGATGGTGCGGAGGAAGTCGAGGGCTTCGGTTTCGGAGAGGGGCGCGCCGGTGGCGAGCGGGGATTTCTGCCGGATGGAGGCGGGCAGGGTCTGGCTCATCAGGTCTTCGAGGGAAGAGGCTCCTACGACCTGGAGCATGGCTTCAATGTCGGAAGGGGACGGGCCGATATGGCGGCGCTCAAAGGTGACGGCGGCTTCAGCAGCGCGGGCGGAGGACATGGAAGTACCTTTCGCCCCATCTGTCGCTTGTGCCTGAGAACGTTATTCCGTCGGCGAACGGGTTTTTGAGGCCCGCTACTCTCCAGATGTTGATGTGTGACGGTCCTTTTGCCTGAGAGTTTCCGGGGCGGTTGCTCCTTCGGCGCCAGCGATGAGGCTGGTCTCTCCCGTCTGTTTCAGGATATCGCGTTGGGTGCGGTGGTGGTGGGTGGGCGGACCGGGAGATTTCGCGCTAAGCTGCGAATATGAGGGGAACCGTGGAACAAGCTGGAGTGTCCTCGAAGGCTGCGGCGAAGTCTGTGACCGCGAAACGGGTTCACAATGGTGTGAATTGGGACGCATGGCTCGTCGCAATCACGCTGATGGTCGTCGTACCCCTGTGGGGAAGCCCCGCACTCTCTCAAGCCAGCGATCAGGACCCAACGATCTCCCCTCCCTCGGCGACTGCTGCCCCATTCTCTGGAGAGTCAGCGGTCATTGACAGACGTGTCGCAAGCTTGATCAAAAAGATGTTGAAACACAAGACCGAACAGAAAGCATTTGCTGATCTCGAAGCTTTGGGATGCGCGGCGGTTCCCGCCATCATTGCGCAAATGGACGACAGGCGCAAATTGCCTGACCCCCAAATCTCCCTAACGAACAAGGCAAGGGACGCATGGGAAGCCAGGCGATTTTATCGCCCGGAACAGATCGTAGATGCGCTGGATGCTATCCTCAACCAACTTACAGGGTACGGGGGCAACATTCCCTACGGCCACGCTACTAACGCTGACAGGACAAAGTCGGTCGGCGAGTGGCGCGACTGGTTGAGCAAAGCGCCCCGGTCAAGGCTGTGTACTGGAGGTTGAACCAGGCCGTCCGAGGTTCTCTTTGGATCCGTGGTTTCTGACGGTTGGCGTGACGGCTACTGCTTGTGGTCTTCGATGTAATCCAAAGCAAACTTCTTTGTGGGGCGCTGGCGAGGCCGAGCTGGGTGGCCTTCTCCGTCGGTAGAAGTGCTTCTGCCGGGATGAACGCCGGGCGAATTTTGCTCACGCCGCTCTACGGTCTTGGGTGCTTCGGCTGGTACAGGCCGACTCGACCTCCGCCCGGTAGAGGGATGCTGGTGATGGAACCCCATCTTGCTTCCGTCACTTCCGAGCATTCGAAGCCTTTGGCGCGGAGGGACTCGATCTCGCTCCTGAGGTCGTCGCACATCAGGTAAAGGTCGTGCCGACCATTTGCCTCGGCGGGGTGGAATGCGGCTTCTGCCCTCGGGAGCGCGAAGATCAACCATCCGCGACCGGCGTCAACGGACGGAAATCCGAGGATGTCGCGGAAGAAGGCGCGGTCAGCCTCTGCGTTGGGACTGTGGATCACTACGTGTGAACCGTGATCACTTTTTTGCGTGCCTCGATGTACTTCAACGGCCGTCGGTCTCTCCCGTCTGTTTCAGGATATCGCGGCGTTGCCACCTAATCTTGGGTGCAACGGCGAGGAATACCGTGGAAATAACGGCAATTCGGGGTGGTCGAACTTCTGGCGTTTAGCGGCCCCAGAGCATGCGGAGGCCGATCACAAGGAGGACGGCGCCGAAGACTCTTTGCAGGGTGATATTCGAAAGCCCGTTGGCGAGGTGGCCACCGACAAGACCTCCGAAGACGAAGCCGACGCAGATCCATGCTGCTGCCCGGATATCCACGTTGCCCTCGCGGAAATAGGGCAGAACCGCGAGGATCCCGATGGGCGGAATGAGAAGCGCCAGGGTTGTGCCTTCGGTCCGGTGCTGGGTGAACTTAAAGAAAAAAACGAGGGCGGGGACGATGATGACGCCGCCGCCCACACCGATCAGGCCGCTGAAAGTCCCGGCGATCAGGCCGAGGAGCACGAGCAGGGTTGTGTCGTTCATGGCTGTTGGCCGCTACTTCTTGTGAGCCTCGATGTAGTCGAGGGCGAATTTTTTTAGCGGGGCGTTGGTCAGGCCTAACTGGGTGGCTTCTTCGGTGGCCTTTTCGGTGGTCCATTTGTCGACGAGGACCCGCTTGATCATCCAGAGGACGGCAGCGCGGTTGCCGGTGGCGCAGTGGATGAAAGCAGGCTGGTTGCCAGCGGTCTGGATGGTCTCGAGGAAACGGTCGGCTACGGCAGGATCGGGCGAGGCTCCGGCGAAGGGGATGTGGATGAAGTTGATGCCGGCATCCTTCGCGGCGGCGGCTTCGGCGTCGATGTCCGCTCCTGTTTCGGTCGCTACCCGCAGGTTGATGATCGATGCGAAGCCCATCTTCTTGATTCCTGCGACGGAGGTCGGTTTGATGGCACCTGTGCAGGCGACGGTGGTCTCCACCTGGGCGAAGTTCATGATGCCTTCGACGGTGGACTTCGTCACCTGGGCCTGGACGGTGGCGACGCAAAACGCTGCTGCGGCAAGACTCAAAAATACTTTTTTCATATCGGCTCCCTCATTCGATTGGGTATTAAGCGGTCACCAGCGTGTAGGTGCGTTCCTGCGCCCGGCTGATGGCGACAATTCCTGCCGGGACCATGCGGGCGTTGGGCACCAGGTTGGCGATCAGTTCGTTAAAGATGGCGTCCGGGGTACTGCCCACTTTCGCGGCGATCGCACCGGCGAAGGCTCGGGTGGCCGTGGAGCAGACGGCGAACTGGACCCCTCGTTTCACGAGCGAATCGATAGTGGTGCCGCGGTTCGGCGAGACACGGCCGTAGTCAGGCGAGTTGTAGACGTTCAGGGTGGGTGCCTGTTTGGTTTTCGGATCCTCAAAACCGGCCTGGGTGGCGAGCGGCGCTCCGTATTTGGCCCACATCGCGTCGGTATACGCGAAGGCAGTGGAGTGGTGGCGCGCGACGATCACCACGGAAAGGTCGCTGTCCTGCAGGCCGTAATCGACGCCGTTGACCCGCATGTAATTGCCGGCGAAGGCGAGTGCCTCCCCGAAGCCCTGGCCATTGGTGGTGTCAAAAACCAGGCGATGTTTGGCCTGGGGTTTGTCGAGCCACGCGTCCTTTTCGTGGAGCGTGGGCGCCCAGGGCGGGGCTGGCTTCGTTTTTGCCTGAGCGGCCGCGACCCCACCAAAGGCAAGGGCGGTGAGCGCGGTTACGCGGTGGTTCAAACCGAGCAGAAAGGAACGTCTTTTGGGGGTGAGTTGGGTGCTCATTTTTCGACCTGTCCGCCCCGGAGATTCCATTCCGAGAGCGACCCGTCATACATGCGGACATCGTAGCCGAGGTATTTCAGGGTGAAGTATGTCTGGGTGGCCTGCATGCCGCTGTTGCAGTAGGTGACGACGCTCTTGCCGGGGGTGATGCCGAGGGCTTCGAGCTGGCTGCGGAGGGCGGCTTCGGGCTTCAAAGTCTGATTCTCGCGGCTGACCTGCTGCTCCATCCAGAAGGCATTCATCGCATTCGGGATGTGTGCGCCTTTTTCGCCGTGAAAGTCGGCGGGGGAACGAACATCGACCAGAAGGGGTGACGTGGCAACGGCGGGTTTGGAGGAGAGTTGCGTGACGGTGTCCATGGGAACCAGAACGTTCTGCTTTACGCGTGGGGTGAGGGTGCCGGGTGTGACGGCGGGGGCATCTTTGCTGAGAGTCCGGCCTTCACTGCGCCACTTTTCGAGGCCACCATCAAGCAGGGAAGCCTGGTCGGCGTGGCCGAGGTAGTCGAGCGTGAAATATGTACGGGTGGCGGGAAGGACAGCGGCATCGGAGTAGAGGATGATGCGCGTGGTGTCGGAGACGCCGGCGGTTTCGAATAGCTTCTTCAGGTCGGCGACAGGGGGCAGTTCGTTGTGTACGCCGTTGACGGTGATGGCGAGTTCCCCGAGAGGGACGAAGCGGGCACCGGGGATATGGCCGTTGTCGTAGATGGTCCGGTTCGCTGCGATGTGGAGAACGACGACGTTGGCGTCGGTGGCATGCTGCGCGAGCCAGTCGGTGGTGACCAGCATGCCGGGGCGGGTGGCGGCGGAGGCCAGAGCGGTGGCGGCCAGCAGGCAGAGGAGAAATTTCACGGTCAGCATAACCTCCGAGTGTAGTTGCTATTTTGCGGGCTTTTGGGCATTTTTATAAAACGCTTCGATAGGGGCGAAGGGGCCGAACGTGTGTTGTTCCACGGAGAACGGGTCGGCGTAGGGACCGTAGCCGGTGTCGATGGGCTTTTTGGCGCGGTCGGGGAAGTCCTGCTCCAGACCCTCTTTGTGAGGGCGCGGCCGGGAGTTGAGATAAGCGGCCACATCGAAGGCCTGGTCGTCATTCAGATCGGGATTGCCGAGGGGCATGCGGGCTTTGACGAATTTGGCGGCGGTGAGGACGCGGTGCATTCCGGCTCCATCATTGAAGCTGTTGGGGCCCCAGAGAGGGGGGAAGACGAAGCCGTGGATAAGGTCGCGGGCGGCGGCCAGACCGGCACCTTCGGCGCCATGGCACGCGGCACAGCGCTGGCTAAACACCTGCTCGCCATTCTTCAGATGAGCAGCCCGGTTCGGAGTTTTGAACGCGGCTGGTTCGTGGGCTTTCTTCTGCGCGGCTCCGGTTTCGGCGTCCTGACTGGAGAGGAAACGGAGGTAAGCGACCATGGCGACCATTTCCGGGCTGTCCTCCGCCAGGGCGCGGCCGTTCATGCTGCGCATCATGCAGCCGTTGATGCGGTCCTGAATGGTTTCGTTCCCCCCGCTGCGCGGGGAAATGCGGGGGTAACGCGTGAAGGCTGTGGCAAGGCTCAGATTGCCGGGTTCGAGGCCTGCTCCGATGTGGCAGGAGGCGCAGGCGAGGCGGCTGTCCATCGACCGCATGGATGCGTTGGGGACATCCGGGCCGAGGTATTCGGAAGTTTGCGCGATGAGGCGCTTACCGTATTCTTCGGTGGCGCCGGGGCCGCCGGGGGAGGTCGCGGCGGCGGTGCGCGGGGCGGGAACGCTGGCGCGGCCGAAGGCCAGAGTGACGGCAACGGTCACGAGGCCGACGAGGGCGCAGAGGGCCATCACGAGTTTCATGCCGCGCATCGAATCAGGCTTCACCGCGTCTTCCCTCCTTTCGCCATGGTACTGGTTTGCAGAGCCTGGTCAAAGGCCTGCGCGCCGCGCTGGAATTCGTAGTTCGGTTTTTCGATCCACGCGCGGAGCCGGGGAGAGAAGAACCAGGCGGCTACGAGGACCACGCAGAACAACAGGACCAGGCCGACGATAACGTCCATTCCGGCCATCTCACTGTGGTGGTTCATTTGGCGTCTCCGCGATAGAAGTTCCGGACGTAATACGCGACGGCGGAGAGTTCCGCTTCGGAGAGTTCGCCGGGCCACGGGGCCATGGGGCTGCCTTCGATGCCGTTGCGCAGGGTGCGGAGGCTGGCGGCGAGGCTGGGGCGTTGCCTTCGGAAGTTGGTGGGGGCGACGGCGAACTGGCTGGCGGCTGTGCCGTTGCCTGCGCCTTCGGCGCCGTGGCACTGTGCGCAGCGGGCGGTGTAGACGCGGGCACCGAGGTCGAGGACCGCCTGCGGGATGGCGGGTTCGGGCTGAGGTGTGTGGAAGCCGCGGACGACCTGTGCGACGGCCGCGAGGTCGGCGAGGGGGAGGTCGCGCCAGGCTGGCATGGCGGTACCGGCAACTCCATTCCACAAGGCCTGACTGAGGCGTTGCTGCGAGTATTCCTGTTCGGCGAAGTTGGTCGGTTTCGGACTGAGGCCGGCAGCCCCTTTGCCATTGCCTTCCCCACGAGGGCCGTGGCAGCCAGAGCAGTTGCGGAAGTAGATGTCCCGGCCCCGGGCGGCGTCATTGACCGGTTCCAGTTTGGGGAACTGGCCGGTGCGACGGGCCATGGCGGGGCTGGCGTTCAGGTCGCCTTTGCCGAAGGCGTAGCGGCGTTCGTCGTCTGACCAGTCGCTGGCGTCGCGGGCATGTTTATCGCCTTCGGGGCCGGCTAGGGCGCGGTTTCGGCCGAGGGTTTCCAGGTAGTCCAGCAGGTCACGAGCTTCCTGGCGAGGGCGATCGGGGGCGCCATCGAAGAGCCAGGGGAAGGCGGGCATGACGGAATCTTCCACCAGCGCCTGCGGGGCGTAGAGGTGGGAGAACTGCCAGTCGGGGGAGCGGACTCCGGCTTCGCGGGATAGGTCAGGGCCGACGCGGCGGGTACCCCAGAGATGGGGGAATTCGAAGATGGTTTCCCAGGCGAGGGTGGCTTTGCCGAAACGGCGGACGTCGTTCTCCACATAGCGGATTTGCTGGGTGTGGCAGTAGGCGCAACCTTCGCGGCTGTAGATGAGGCGACCGCGCAGTTCGCTCGCGGTGGGAGGCAGGGGGTGGG
>CANIHR010000191.1 GCA_947467185.1 Bryobacterales bacterium | reverse complement strand
TAATGTCGTCCTTGAAGGGCTCCAGCGGCTTCAGCGTCCGGGGCATCTCGCCCAGCTTGCCCTCATACGTCGGATTCCAGGCGTCCATCATCATGCCGTTCGGCACGTAGAAGAACGCCATGCGAACCGGCGCTTTGGCTGCCGGCGTCATGGCCGGTGCCATCGCTTCCAGGAACGGAAGTCCGATAGCCGCGGTGCCTACCCCGCGCAGGAACGCTCTTCTCGGAAGAGCTTTTTTTATGATCATTTTGCGGCGATCTCCTTCGGTTTGCTGCTGTTGGGCTTAATGGGGCTGACCGGCTTCGTATTCTTCTGCGACGTAACCATTTCACCACGCCGTGACTGGAACGGCAGGGAACGGACCACTTCGTAAATCAGCGTCTGGAACTTGTAGCCATCGGCCTGGACGCGCTTGTTAATTTCATCAATGGTGCGGTTGTCATAAACCTGCATACCGCGTCCCATCGAGTACGTCATAATCTTCTCGACCAGGCACCGAGATACCAGCGGCAGACTCTCCATCAGCACGGTCCGCATCTCGGCGGCCGTCGCGAAGCTCTTGCCATTCGGCATCGTGCCACCCACGTCGATCGGGAACTTCCCGTCCACCGTGCGCCACTTGCCAATTGCATCGTAGTTTTCCAGGCCAAAGCCCAGCACGTCCATGCGGTTGTGGCACGACGCGCAAACCGGGTTCGACCGGTGCGCTTCCAGTTGCTTGCGCAGGGAAACATCACTGCCCACCTTGGAATCATCCAGCGCCGGAACGTCGGGCGGAGGCGGGGGCGGGGGAGTCCCCAGAATGTTGTTCAGCACATACTTGCCGCGAATCGTGGGGGACGTCCGGCTGGGGTAGCTGGAAACGGCCAGCACGCTCGCCTGGCTCAGAACACCGCCACGCTGATCGGTCGTCAGATCCACCTTGCGGAAGTCCGGTCCCTTCACAGTGTCGATGCCGTAGAACTTCGCCAGCGGCTCGTTCAGGAAGGTGTACTTCGCGTTCAGGAAGTCCGAAATCGGCTTGTTTTCCGCCAGCACATGCTGGAAGAACAGGCTGGTCTCCTGCCGCATCGATTCCTTCAGCTCCGGGGTCCAGAGCGGGAATTTCTGTGGATCGGGCTTGATCGAATCCAGATTCCGCACTTCCAGCCACTGCCCGGCGAAGTTATCGGCGAAGGCACCAGCCTTCTTATCCGTCATCATGCGCTTCACCTGGGCGTCCAGCGTGGCCGGAACGCTCAGCTTGCCCGCTTCGGCCAGCGTCATCAGTTCATCGTCCGGCATCGAGCTCCACAGGAAGTAGCTCAGGCGCGACGCCAGTTCCAGATCGGTAATGCGGTGGATCTTCTCCGGGTCCGTCGGGTTCGGGTCGCGCTCCACGCGGAACAGGAATTCGGGCGAGACCAGCATCGCTTCGAGCGCCAGCTGAATGCCCTGCTCGGTCGATTGTCCCTGCGCCTTTGCCATCGCCACAAACTTCATCAGCGCGGTCACTTCAGCGGGCTTCACCGGACGGCGATACGCATGCCGCGCCAGATTCGCCACAATCTTCTCAACACACGCCTGGCCCGTCTTCACATCGCAGATCAGAACCTTCTTGCGGCTGGCCTTCTCCACCTTCGAGGCGTACGGCCCGACGAACGTCATGGAGCCAATGAATTTGTTCTTCTTGTCGCTGTAGATGTCCTTCGCGTCCAGCGTCTTCACGAAATCATCGTTCAGGAACGCGGCGCGGAACACATGGTCGCCTTCCGGCAGGTAAGCGCGGAACTCGGCATCGGAAAACGGATTAAAGTACACCAGACCCGAGGGCTTCGTCTCCACATCGATGGTCTTCAGCAGCACACCATCCATATAGAAGGCCATCTTCACTGCCTTCGCATCAGCGGTACGTTCGCCCGGGAAGCCAAAGCGAACCGTGTATTCCCCGTCGAAATCCACGCGGTGCGACGCCTCCACCGTGGAAGGATCCAGTCGCCGAATATTGCGATTCTTCAGGTCATACGAGAATTCAATCGGCTTTTTCGGCAGCGGATCGGCGCCCAGCGCGCGCGAAGCAATCGCTTCAGCGGCATTCAGGTACTTCTCCATCAGGATTGGAGACACCGTCAGAATGTCGCCAATGTTGTCGAACCCATAGCCCGAGTCGTCGGTCGGAAAATCTTTGTCCGCGCGGAAATCCACAGCCAGCAGATCGCGCACCGTATTGCGATACTCATTGCGATTCAGCCGGCGGGCAGTTACGCGGCCCGGATCCGGCTTCACCGACGCATCCGCCTTCGTGAACTCACCCTTCGCGAATGTCACCAGCGCATTCATCACCGGCTGCGCGGGGCGGAGCATCCCCTTCGGCGGCATTTCGCCCGACTCAATCTTGCGGACGATCGCGTTCCACGCTTCGCGGTCCGTCTGCAGGCTGTTCGCGTCCAGATACGGCAGCAGGTTCACGCCGCCCGACATCATCGAAGCGTTGTGGCAGCCCGTGCAGTTGTTCTTAATGATGGGAGCGACATCGCGGCTGAACCCGGCGGCATCCACAGGGGCCGGTTTGGGAGGCGCAGTGAAAGCGTTTACAGCGGACGCCAGCGCAAGACAGGGCGTAACCGCCCACTTTTTCCAGATCATTGAGTTTCCATGTGGACGCAGGGTGGACATCTTAAGACTGATGCCAATGATTATATCTATCCACCCGCGTAAGCGTAACCATCCGAAAGCACAGGTTCAGAAAGTTTGATACCCTCGGCGATAATGGAAACAGATACCGATGCAACGTCGCCTGCTTTCCCTCTCTGCCGTTTGCGTTTCCCTGGCCTTTGTCGCGACCACCCTCGCCGCGCCGCTTCCTCCGCCCCGCAAGCCGAAACTTGTCCTCGCCATCGTCGTCGACCAGTTCCGCTACGACTACCTGCTCCGTTTCCGCTCGGAGTACACCTCCGGCCTGAAGCGGCTCCTCGACCAGGGCTCAGTGTTTGACGACGCCCACTACATCCACGTCCCCACCGTCACCGCCGTCGGCCATTCCACGGTGATGAGCGGCGCTACCCCGGCTATGAGCGGCATCATCGCGAACGAGTGGTACGACCGCGCCCTCGGCAAAAACGTAACCTCCGTCATCGACTACTCCACCAAACTGCTCGGCGCGGCCCCCGATACCGAAGGTTCCTCCCCCCGGCGCATGCTCGTCTCCACCGTCGGCGATGAGATCAAGATGAGCGGCCAGGAATCGAAGGTCGTCGGTGTCTCCATTAAGGATCGTTCCGCGATTCTCCCCGCCGGTCACATGGCCGATGGCGCATATTGGTTCGATAACAAATCCGGCCACTGGGTCACCAGCACCTACTACAAGGACGCTCTCCCCGCCTGGGTCAACAAGATCAACGACGCGAAGCCGTCTGCGAAATCCGAAAAATCCGACTGGCTCCCCCTCGGCGCGAAGCCCGGCGCGAAGCCCTTCTGCAATATGTTCGAAGTGAAGGGCGATATCCCCAAGTGCCGTTCACTCGAAGCCAGCCCCTGGGGCAACGAAATGATCGAAGAGTTCGCCGAACAGGCCCTCGTGAACGAAAAGCTCGGTCAGCACAAAGGCACCGACCTCTTTACCGTCAGCTTCTCCTCCAATGATTACGTCGGCCACGCCATGGGCCCCGATTCTCCTGAAGTCCATGACATCTCCCTCCGCACCGACCTCGTTCTCGGCAAGCTCTTCGCCGCCATTGAGAAGTCCGTCGGTATGGCGAATGTCGTCGTCGTCCTTACCGCCGACCACGGCGTGAACCCCGTTCCGGAAGTTAACGCCGCCCGCCACATGCCCGGTGGCCGCGCCGATTCCGCTGCTCTTGCGAAGGCCCTCGAAGACGGACTCTCCGCAAAGTACGGCGGTGGCAAGTGGATCGTCGGCAAAGAAGGCTGGCAGCCCTATTTCAACCTCGACCTGATCGCCTCAAAGAAGCTCGATGAAGCCGAAGTGCAGCGCACCGCCGCCAACATCGCCCGCAAGATCCCCCACGTTTTCGCTGTGTTCACGGGCCAGCAATTGCTGAACGGCCCGCTGCCGTCCACCCGCGTCGCCGACGGTGTGCAGGCAGGCTTCTTCAACGGCCGCTCGCCCGATCTCATCGTGCTCCAGGACCCGTTCTACCTCTTTGAAGGCACCAGCGGCACGTCCCACGGCTCGCCCTTCAACTACGACAATCACGTTCCCATGATCTTCATGGGCTTCGGCCTCAAGCCCGGCCACTACTACCAGCGCGTCGCCGTCAACGACATCGCGCCCACCGTCTCCGCTATTGTTGGAGTGCAGGAACCTTCCGGCAGCGTGGGCCGTGTCCTGCAGGAGATGTGGCAGTAGTGGGACTTAAAGGCTTCGTCGATTTCATGGCCAAAATGGGCCTGATGATTCGGGATGATCCTCCCAAGGTCATCGACTGCGCCGCCCGACAGTGGGGTGAGGCCAAAGCCGGTTGGGCGCTTTCCGTGGAATCCACACCCGGCACAGAAAAAGACGACCCGCCCACGCTTTCTATCGTCATCCGCAACGTCGGCACCGCCAAACAGACCCTTACCGTTCCTGGCTGGATGCATTTCTACGCCGTGGAACTGCACGAAACGAACGGGACCGAAGTCCCCATGGCACCCTTCGGCAAAACCGCTCTCGATCCATCGCGCCGATCTCACATCGAAGCGGAAATCGCCCCTGGCGAATGGGTCGAAACCATGATCCCGTTGGGTTCGTTTTTTAATGTTCGAGGCAAGCCCGGTCTGCTGGCCACCGCACGTGCGACCGTAGCACCCGGCATCGAACTGCTTTCGAACACCGCCCCCGTTTGACTAAAACGTAAAACCCCGCGGAATCAGCCGGTGCTCCCACGCGCCACGCTCCAGTTCCTCTCGGAAATCCGGGTGCGCCAAAGATATCAGCGCTCGGGCCCGTTCCGGCACTGACTTCCCTTTCAGATTCACCATGCCGTACTCCGTCACCACGTACATCACATCGGAGCGGGGCGTGGTCACAATATTCCCCGGAGTCAGATCCAGCACGATCCGACTGCGCCGACTTCCGCGTTTTTCATAGGTGGAAGCCAGGCAGATGAACGACTTCCCGCCCTTAGAGGCATACGCTCCTCGCACGAACTGCGCCTGTCCACCCGACCCGCTGATGTGCCGGTGCCCGTCCGATTCCGAAGCCAGTTGCCCCTGCAGGTCAATCTGCGTTGTGTTATTGATCGAGACCACCTGATCGTTCTGCATGATCCGGTGCGGCATATTGGTGTAGTCCACCGGGCAACAGTGAAAGTCCGGGTTCCGGTGCAAGGTTTCGTATAGCTTTCGCGACCCCGCTGCAAACGTGTAAGTCAGCTTGCCCCGGTCCAGGCTCTTCCTCGCCCCCGTTACGCGCCCCGCTTTATAAAGATCGATCAGCCCATCGATCATCATTTCGGTGTGGACGCCCAGGTCGCGCACTCCACTCTCCAGCAACAGGCTGCAAACGGCGTTCGGCATGCCGCCAATGCCGATTTGCAGGCAATCACCATCGCTGATTTCCTGTGCAATCTGCCTTGCCACCGCCCGGTCGATATCGTTGGCCGGAGGATTCGGCAGTTCCGGTGCAGGCTCATTGTCTCCGGCAATAATGTAATCGACTTCACTTACATGAACGCCCGTCTGTTCCCCGTAGACCCACGGGAGTCCTTCCGTCACTTCCACAATCACCATCCGGGCCCGCTCAATCAATGCGCGTAACCAGACATTCGTGGGACCAAAATTGAAATAGCCGTTCTCGTCCAGCGGGCAGGTCTTCAGAATGACGATATCGACCGGGTCGAGGAAGCGGCGGTAGTAATCTGGCACCTCGCCTAAATGAAGCGGGATGTAGCTGCAGCGTCCCGCATCATGCATCTTTCGGTCGTACCCCGAAAAGTGCCAGTTGAGCCAGTAGAAATGTTTACCTTCCGGGTCCTGCTCCAGTACTGCCCGGGGCTTTAACGACATCGTCGCGCGGATCTTGACGTTTTCCAGTGAATGCCGTCGTACGGCCAGGGCTTTATCGAAAACGTCGGGTTGAGAAATCGACCCCGCATAGTCCAGCCACATGCCCGATTGCACCAGGCTGGCGGCCTCAGTGTCTGAAATTGTTCGGGCAGGGAAGCGGGCAACTCGGCGCTGCATGGCGTGAGACGTCTTGCCAGTATGTCATGTTCAGTTCCGCGATCTGGTGCCCCTGCGAACACTCGTGATCAGCTCATTGGCCATGCCAATCAGCCGGTTTGCGTACTCCAGAGCCGAACGTCCCGCCTCGGTCAGAGTTATCGATTTTGAAAAACGGTCTCGTTCCAGCAGTGTAGTCCCCAGTTCCTTTTCCAGAGCCTGAATATGGCTCGTAACTGAGGACTGCGAATAGCCCAGAATCATGGCCGCTTTCGTGAAGTTCATCGTCTTGCCTACGACGCGGAAGGTTTCCAGATGATGAAGGTCGAGCAACTTGGTTTTCTCCTTTTTCTTATCGATGCACCAGCCCAGGAGGCGGACGCGGGCGGGAGGCAAGCTCCCGCCCAACCATAGAGATCCGCCCCGCATCCCGGCCAGTGCGTGGGGCTAGAGAGCGGCCTCTCCCCTGTCCCCGTTGCGAATTCGAATCGCCTCGCCCACTTCGCAAACAAAGATCTTGCCGTCACCAATCTTGCCGCTGCGCGCAGCGCTCGTGATGGTGTCGAGAACTTCGTCCAGACGCGTATCGTTGACAATCATTTCGAACTTCACCTTAGGCAGAAGGTCCACGTTGTATTCCTGCCCGCGGTAGACCTCCTTGTGTCCCTTTTGTCGGCCGTGGCCGCGAACTTCGGTGATGGTCATCCCATCCACGCCGATGTTCTTCAGGGCTTCTTTCACATCTTCAAGCTTGAAAGGCTGGATAATCGCTTCGATCTTTTTCATGGGTTCTCTCCTGATTACGCTTCCAGGTTGTAGCCTTCTTCGCCGTGCTGCGTGACGTCAAGACCCTGAATTTCGTCGTCGCGATCCACGCGCATACCGAGCAGCACGTCGCAGATCTTCAAAATGATCCATGTGCCCACTACTGCCAGCACTACCGCGATGCCCACGCCAATTGCCTGATTCAGAATCTGACCGGCATTGCCGTCCACCAGACCCAGAGCCACAACCTTGCCGTCAATCTGCGTGTCGTTGATTGCGTTGGTTGCGAATACGCCGGTCAGAATCGCGCCCAGCGTCCCACCGGCACCGTGAACACCGAAAGCGTCCAGGCTGTCGTCATAGCCGAACATACTCTTCACTTTCGCCACCATCCAGAAGCAGAAGACACCGGCAATCGCGCCAATCAGCAGCGCCGGCATCGGCTTCACGAAACCGGACGCGGGCGTGATCGCCACCAGCCCGGCAACCGCGCCGGAGATTCCGCCCAGCATGCTCGGCTTGCCGGAGTGCAGCCATTCCGCGGCCATCCAGGTCAGCGCGGCAGCGGCAGCGGCCAGGTGCGTGGCCACAAAAGCGGCCGTCGCCAGACCAGAAGCGCCCAGCGCCGAACCGGCGTTAAAGCCGAACCAGCCGACCCACAACAGGCACGCGCCGATGGTGGAAAGCACCAGGCTATGCGGCTTGATCGGTTCTTTCGGGAACCCAACGCGTTTACCCAGATACAGTGCGCAGACCAGAGCCGAAACGCCGGAAGTAATGTGGACCACCGTGCCGCCCGCGAAGTCGAAAGTGCGGATCGAGCCACCCAGATAAGCATTTAGCAGACCACCCTTGCCCCACACCATGTGCGCCATCGGGAAGTAAACAACAAAAACCCAGAGAGTCGTAAACAGGGCCATCGCGCTGAACTTAATCCGTTCCGCGTAAGCGCCGGAAATCAGACCCGGCGTGATGATCGCGAACATCATCTGATAGATCATGAACGTGCCCTGCGGAATCGTCGCGGCATAGTCCGTATTCGGTTCTTTGCCCACGCCATCCAGGAACAGATACTTCAGACCACCAATAAACGGTGACCCTTCCGAAAACACCAGGCTGTAACCCGCAATCGCCCAGATCACCGTCACCAGGGCCATCATGATGAAGCTGTGCATCATCGTGCTCAGCACATTCTTGCGCCGGACCAGGCCTCCATAAAAGAGGGCCAGGCCCGGGCCGGTCATCATCAGGACAAGCGCCGCGCTCACCAGCATCCACGCGTTATCACCCGCCGATTGCGCCGACTTCGCCGCTGCCTCCAGAGCCGCCAGCCGCGCGGCCGGATCGGCCTGAGCGTAAGCGCCTGTAGCCATGGCCAGCAACCCGGCGACGATAGCAATGACTCTCTTGTAGCGGGAGGGGACTCCCGTGGACACAGTTCCGCGCCGTTCCGGCGCGCAACACTTTCCTGTTGCCATACCAGTTCCTCTTTTCAGTTGTTTTGTTGGGGTATCAGAGAACCACAGAGACGCGCAGGCACACTTGCGGCCTTCAGCCGAAATGGCACACGTCACTGTTGTGGGGTGTTACAGAAGGGTAGTGGGAGGGGCGCGGCCCGAGCAGCAAATACTACCCGCCACGGGACCCGCAGAGCTAATATTTACTTCCACCATGCTGCTCGCGCCCGCGGGGGATGGAACAACAGGCGGAGTGCTCAGCAGCCACTGAACCCGGCGCTGCGGAGAGGCCGAAGCCCGGACCTTTCGCGGTGCGCGGGAACTCAAATTACCGCTGTGCCCGGTGGCCAAAACACGATGTTGCGTGGACGCCTTAACAACAGTCGGAAGGTCCGCCGACAGCAGGCACGTCGGCAGCAGACACAGCAATATGGCCAGCGCCAGATGCCGTTTCGCCCACACCGATTTTGAGAATAGCCGCGTCATGCTTCAGTGGAAGTTTCATTATGTATTCCGAATCGGGCGGGACCAAATTCATACTTTCTATTGGAGTCATTGCCTGGAGTGATGGAAGCGCCGGGCGTAGAATTGAGCCATGAAGTCGGCCCCCACGGTTCGTAGCCTCATTCTGTTATTCGCCGGCTCCGCTCTCGCCAGCGCTGCCATTCTCTTTCAGGAAAACTTCATCACGCAGGGCACCCGCCTGGATACAAAGGTCTGGACCACCGAGGTTGGGTCTCCGTCTTACCTCGGCCGAACTCAGTTGGCGGACTGGGTCAGCTCCGGCGCTACCGGGCAGTTCATCGTCGGCCCGCGCGGTGCCCAACTAACTCTTAGTACTTACAACCCAACCGGTCTCTCACTTTATGGCACCCACGCCAAGACCCTTGCCGCTTTTCAGCCCGCCGCCAGTACTTCTATCGAATTCACCAGCCGTCTGCAATTAACTTCACTACGGCCCGGCCTGGTTTACGGAATCTATCTGTATGGCTGCCCCGGCCCCTGCGCCACACGCCACGATGAACTGGATATCGAGATCCTCACTAACTCACTGCAACCCGGGGCTCCCTTGCAGGTACAACTGAATCGCTTCGCTGATGAGCCTCTCGGCGCTGGCCACGGTGGCCTCGTCAACCTGCCGGCAAAGTTTGATCCCCTCGCCGCTCACGACTGGACCATCCGCTGGTCTCGTACCCGCGTCGACTATCTCGTCGATGGCACGCTGCTGGGTTCAGCGACCACCGTCATCCCCCAGGGGCCAATGCAGGTGAACGAGATCGCGTGGGGGCCTGAAAAGGACTGGGCCGCCGCGTACAGCGCTTCCCTGCAACCGGTCCCAACGCAGAGCCAGGCGCAAGTGAACACCGCGTACCTCACCTCTGTTATCGTCGCGGAAACCAGCGCCGCCCCGCGCATCGCCGCGTTCCTGAACGCGGCTTCCGGCCAGCAGGGTGTGGGCGCGGTGAACTCCTGGATGACCTCGTTTGGCGAGAGTCTCGCGACCGAGACCGCGGTCGCTTCCGGCGCACCCTTTCCGGAAACTCTGGCTGGCGTACAGGTGCTGGTCGGTTCTACTCCCGCGCCCCTCTGGTACGTCTCTCCCACCCAAATCAACTTCCTCATGCCCACCGTGAACGCCGGGTCCACCACCTTGCTCGTGAAGAATCTGATCACAGGCCGACAGAGCGACCCCGTCGTAATTCAGGTTGACGACGCCGTACCAGGTGTCTTCCTCAGCGGCGGCTTCGCCATCATTCAGGATGAATTCGGCCAGTTGGTGACCGCCGCCGAGGGGATGAACTCCAACCGTATCTACGTCCTGTACGGAACAGGCTTCGGTCCTGTGACGCCCACCATCCGCCTGAACGAACCGCCCACCATAGCTTCCCGCCTTACGCTGCCCTGTCGCCTCTCGATCGCTGACACAGAGGCCGAAATCCTCTACGCCGGAGTAACTCCCGGAGCCGTCGGGCTGTACCAACTCAACTTTCGCAAC
>CANIHR010000190.1 GCA_947467185.1 Bryobacterales bacterium | reverse complement strand
GGGGGGCGTGTCTGGTCCGTTCGTTAGTCTTGCAAGCTATCCTGGAACGACGAGGGTTGGTCACCCACTTGCGAGTGGGCGTCCGAAAGATGGCGGACCGTATGGAAGGACACGCCTGGCTGGAATATCAAGGCCGACCGATCAATGAGTCTCCGGAAGTGGCTGGGACCTATGTGTTGTTTGAAGGCGCTGCCCAACTGGATGAATGGCGTTCCCTGAAATAGGTGCGCGCTGGTGTAGTGATAATCTGGTTGCGATCCACATGTCATACTCCCGTGTTTTCCTCCGACCTGGCTTCCTGGCGATTTCGCTTTTGTCGGCGGCTTCGTTTCTGGCCGCTCAGGCCGATATCCCTGTTCCGAAGTCTGTGGCTCCGGTTAAGACCTATCCGGCTGCCCTGTTGAGTGCCGGCCAGGGTGCGTTTATTCAGAACTGCGCGTTCTGCCATGGGAAAGATACGGGCGGCGGCGAGTCGGGGCCGGATTTGACGCGGTCGAAGCTGGTTACGGAAGACGTGGACGGGTCGAAGATTGGCCCGGTGGTTCGGAATGGCCAGGGGGCGATGCCGAAGTTCGCGGTTCCGGATTCGGAACTGGCGGCTCTGGTGGCGTTTATCCATGACCAGAAGCGGATCGCGGAGTCGCAGACTGGTGGCCGCAAGGGTGTGGATACGGCAGATTTGAAGACCGGCAATGCGGAGAAGGGCAAGGCGTTCTTCAATGGTGCCGGGACGTGCTCGAAGTGCCACTCGGCGACGGGCGACCTGGCGGGGATCGGCAAGAAGTATGAGGGGCTGCAGTTGATGCAGCGGACGCTGTACCCCCGGAATGCGAAGGCCAAAGTGACGGTGACGCTCCCATCGGGGGCGACAGTGACGGGCGAGAGGGCGTATCAGGACGAGTTCACGGTGGCTTTGAAGGACGCCGAGGGGCACTTCCGTTCGTTCGCGGCTTCCAAAGTGAAGATCAAGGTGGACGCTCCGGCCGAGGCGCATGTGGAACTGCTGCCGAAGTACACGGATGACGATCTGCACAACCTGATGACCTACCTGCTGTCGCTGCAGTAAACCGGAGACGAGACAAGATCCATGAGCTTCCTTAATACCTTCACCAGGCCGTTTGCAGTGGCCGCTGTGCTCGCCGGAGCTGTTTTCGGGCAGGGAATCACCCCGGAGATGCTGCTGAAGCCCCCAGCCGATTCGTGGCCGTCGTATCACGGTGACTATTCGGGTCGGCGGCACAGCCCGCTGACGCAGATTACGCCGGCGAATGTGGGTGGGTTGTCGCTGGCGTGGGCCTTCCAGACGGGGACCGCGACGCAGATCAAGGCGTCTCCGCTGGTTGTGGACGGCGTGATTTACTTCAGCGTTCCGGACGTGGTTTGGGCGGTGGATGCGTGGTCGGGGCGGCAGATCTGGAAGTATCAGTATCCGGCGAACAAGGGCTTCCATATTGGTTCGCGTGGCGTTTCTATGTATAAGGACTGGCTGTTCTTCATGTCACCCGACTCGCATCTGGTTTGTCTGAATGCGAAGGACGGCACGGTGCGCTGGAATGTGGCGGTGGCGGATGCGAATCGCGGCTACTGGACCACGCTGGCACCGCTGGTAGTGGGGAATCACGTGCTGGTTGGCGTGTCGGGCGATTTCGACAATCTGACGGGGTTTCTGAAGTCGATTGACCCGGAGACGGGCAAGACGCAGTGGCGCTGGGACAGCACGCCTCCGGCGGGGACGCCGAATGCGACCACGGGCGGAATGACGTGGATGACGGGGACGTATGACCCGGAAGCGAAGCTGCTGTACTGGGGGACGGGCAACCCGACTCCGGTGCTGAACGGCGCGGTTCGTCCGGACGACAACCTGTACACGTGCAGCATTGTGGCGCTGGACCCGGAGACGGGCAAGCTGAAGTGGGCTTTCCAGCCTTCACCGCACGACACGCATGACTGGGACGCGGTGGAAATGCCGGTGCTGGTGGATGCGCCTTTCAAGGGCAAGCCGCGCAAGATGCTGATGCAGGCGTCGCGGAATGGGTATTTCTTTGTGCTGGACCGGTTGACGGGGGAGAATCTGCTGACGAAGCCGTTTGGTCCGGTGAACTGGGCGAAGGGTTTGGATAAAAAGGGCCAGCCGATTCCCGATCCGGCCAAGGATCCGGCTCCGGATGGACGCATTATCGCTCCGGATGAAGCGGGTTTGACGAATTACCGGTCGCCGAGTTTTGATCCGAAGACGGGGCTGTTTATTGTGAGCTCGCACCCGAGCTATGCGATCTACTTCAACAAGCCGGCGGACGGCGCATTTGGCTGGGCGGGCGCGGATTACAGCGTTTGGGGCATTGGGGTGCTGAAGGCCATCGATTACCAGACCGGCGAGATTCGCTGGAGCCATGATCTGGGACCCGGGACTCCGGGCGGCGGCGTACTGACGACGGAATCGGGCGTGTTGTTTACCGGTGACGTGCAGGGCAATGTTCTGGCGCTGCGGACGAGCGACGGGAAGACGCTGTGGCACGCGGGTGGTGGCGGGAGCATGCAGAGTCAGCCGGTCACGTACATGCTGGATGGCCGGCAGTACGTCGTGACGGGTATGGGCGGGGTTCTGTTCGCCTGGGCTTTGCCGGAAAAGCCGTAGCTCTTTTTGATGTAAATCAGAGCGGGATGTTGCCGTGCTTCCGGCGCGGCATGGTATCCACTTTGTTTTCCAGCATTCGCAGGGAACTGATGAGGCGCGCGCGCGTTTCGCGGGGTTCGATGACGTCGTCGATGTAGCCGTGTTCGGCAGCGATGAAGGGGCTGGCGAACCGCTCGTTGAACTCCACGATTTTGGCGGCTCGGGCTTCGGGTCCGGCACCGGCGAGTTCGCGGCGGAAGATGATGTTGACCGCGCCTTCGGCACCCATGACCGCGATTTCGGCACTGGGCCAGGCTAAGTTTACGTCGGTGCGGATGTGCTTGGAACCCATGACGCAGTAGGCCCCGCCGTAGGCTTTGCGGGTGATGACCGTGATCTTCGGGACCGTCGCTTCCGCGTAGGCGTAGAGCAGTTTCGCGCCGTGGCGGATGATGCCGCCGAACTCCTGTTCGGTGCCGGGGAGGAAGCCGGGGACATCCTCGAAGGTGATGATCGGGATGTTGAAGGCGTCACAGAAGCGCACGAAACGCGCGCCTTTCACGGACGAGTTGATGTCGAGGCAACCGGCAAGGAACGCGGGTTGGTTGGCGACGACGCCGACCGAGCGGCCATCGAGGCGGGCGAAGCCAACAACGATATTGCGCGCGTAGTGCTCGTGGACTTCGAAGAACTCGGCATCGTCAACGACGCGGTGGATCACATCCTTGATGTCGTAAGGCTGGTTGGATTCGGCGGGGACGAGGGTGTCGAGTTCGGGGTCGGCACGGTCGATGGGGTCGGTGGTGGGCTTGCGGGGGACGTCGTCGCGGTTATTCTGCGGGATGTAGGTGAGCAGTTCGCGGATCATGCGGACGCAGTCGGCGTCATCGGTGGAGATGAAGTGGCCGACGCCCGAGACCGAGTTGTGGGTCATGGAGCCGCCAAGTTCTTCCTTGGTGACTTCTTCGTGGGTGACGGTTTTGATGACGTCGGGGCCGGTGACGAACATGTAGCTGGTGTTCGCGACCATGAAGGTGAAGTCGGTGATGGCGGGCGAGTAGACGGCTCCGCCGGCACACGGGCCCATGATGGCCGAGATTTGGGGGACGACGCCGCTGGCGAGGGTGTTGCGGAGGAAGATGTCGGCATAGCCGCCGAGCGAGACGACGCCTTCCTGGATGCGGGCACCGCCGGAGTCGTTGAGGCCGATGACAGGGGCTCCGGTTTTGACGGCGAGGTCCATCACCTTGCAGATTTTGCGGGCGTTGGTTTCGGAGAGGGAGCCGCCGAAGACGGTGAAGTCCTGGGCGAAGACGTAGACGAGGCGGCCGTGGATGCGGCCGTGGCCGGTGACGAAGCCGTCGCCTGGCGTGACCTGCGTTTCCATGCCGAAGTCGCGGCAACGGTGCTGAACGAGCTTGTCGAGTTCTTCGAAGGTGCCTTCGTCGAGGAGGAGGTCGATGCGTTCGCGGGCGGCGAGTTTGCCTTCTTTGTGCTGGCGCTCGCGGCGTTCGGGGCCACCGCCATCTTCGGCGGCCTGGTGGCGGCGGCGGAGTTCGGCGAGCCTGCTGGACGGGGTTGGGGGCATGAAATCTAAGGATAGTGCGGTCGCCGTGACAAGACGAGGGGGCGTGTGGGAAAATGAAATCTAACCCGCGCGGTGAGGTGGCAGAGTGGTCGAATGCGGCGGTCTCGAAAACCGTTGAACCTTCACGGGTTCCGTGAGTTCGAATCTCACCCTCACCGCCATTTTCATTTGGGTATGGTCGCTATCATTGAGATAGTAGCCCGTCCAAATGAACCCATCTGATTCGCATCCCCTTCGTAAAATTCTGGAAAACCGTATTGCCATCATCGATGGCGCTATGGGGACGACGATCCGCACCTACGGGATGACGGAAGCGCATATCCGTGGCGAACGGTTCCTGAATTCGAAGAAGGATCTGCTCAACAACGGGGATATTTTCTCGCTGACGCAGGCGGACATGATCTGCGACATCCACCGGCGGTTTCTGGAAGCCGGGGCGGACATCATTGAAACTAATACTTTCGGGGCGACGAGCATCACGCAGAGTGAGTTCTTCGTGGATGATCCTCGCGAACACGGTGGCCGGAAAGACCCGGCGTTTTACCAGGGGATTATCGAAGATCCGTTCCTGAGTGGGCTGGCTTGGGAGATCAACGAACAGTCGGCGCGGCAGTGTCGGGAGTGGGCGGACCGGGTTGGTAATGCGACATCGCGGCAGCGGTTTGTGGCGGGGGCGATCGGGCCGCTGACGGTGTCGCTGTCGAATTCGCCGGATGCCGATGATGCGGGCTTCCGCGTGATCACGTTCGACCAGGTCAAGACCGCTTACATCGAGCAGATTCGGGCGCTGATGGCGGGTGGTGTGGATCTGCTGCTGGTAGAGACCATATTTGACTCGCTGAATGCCAAGGCCGCACTGGTGGCGATTCGCGAGGTGTTCGATCAGGACGGCAAAGAGCTGCCGATCATGATCTCGGCGGCGGTGGGTCGTGGTGGCGAGACGATGATCTCTGCACAGACGATTGAGGCGTTCTGGAACGCGGTGCAGCATGTGAAGCCGCTGTCGGTAGGTCTGAATTGCTCGCTGGGGCCGGATCTGATGTACCCGTTTCTGAGTCAGCTTTCGGCGAAGTCGGATGTGGCGGTTTCGTGCTATCCGAATGCCGGGCTGCCGAACCCGCTGTCGGAGACTGGCTTCGATCTGGGACCGGCCGACATGGGGCGGTACCTCGGTGAGTTCGCTCAGGGCGGTTTGATCAACATCGCGGGCGGTTGCTGCGGGAATACTCCGGAGCATATTGCGGCGATCGCGAAGGCCCTGGATGGACGGCATCCGCGGGATCTGCCAAAGACGTCGGCGGTCAGTGTGACGGTGCCGGAAGATATCGGTCCGCGGCCTCTGCGGCTTTCGGGTTCGCAGCCGTTCACGCAGCAGCAGGGTGTCTACATCATGCTGGGCGAGCGGACGAACGTGGCGGGGTCGCCCAAGTTCGCGAAGCTGATCAAAGAAGGCAAGTACGAGGAAGCGGTCAGCATCGCGCGGCAGCAGGTGGAGAATGGCGCGAACGTCATCGATATCTGCATGGACGAGGGCATGATCGACGGCGTGGCCGCGATGACCCGCTACCTGCAGTTGCTGGCGAGTGAACCGGAAGTCGCGAAGGTTCCGTTCATGGTGGACTCCTCGAACTGGGAGGTGATTGAAGCGGGGCTGAAGTGTCTGCAGGGCAAGGGGATCGTTAATTCCATTTCGCTGAAAGAAGGCGAAGAGAAGTTCCGCGAGAACGCCGCGAAGGTGCTGAAGTATGGCGCGGCAGTGGTGGTGATGGCGTTCGATGAGAACGGCCAGGCGGCGACTTACGAAGAGAAGATCCGAATCTGCGAGCGGGCTTACCGGATTCTTGTGGATGAGATCGGGCTGCCGCCGGAAGACATCATCTTCGATCCGAATATTCTTACCGTCGCCACGGGCATGGAGGAGCACAACAACTACGCTGTTGACTTCATCAATGCGACGCGGTGGATCAAAGAAAACCTGCCGCACGCGAAGGTGAGTGGCGGCGTTTCGAACATCTCGTTCAGCTTTCGGGGCAACAACAAAGTGCGTGAGGCGATGCATTCGGCGTTCCTGTATCACGCGATTGCTGCGGGTATGGACATGGGCATCGTGAACGCCGGGATGCTGGAGGTTTACGAGGAGATTGAGCCGGAGCTGAAGGTTCTGGTTGAGGATGTTCTGCTCAATCGGCGGCCCGATGCGACCGAGCGCCTGGTGGACTTTGGTGAGGCTCTGAAGGCGGCCGGCAGCGGTCCCGTTACGGCCGAAAAGAAGACGGAAGAGTGGCGCAACGGCACGGTGGAAGAGCGGATTTGCCATGCGCTGGTGAAGGGTCTTGATACCTACATTGAGATCGATGCCGAAGAAGCGCGCGTCAAGCTGGGTCGGCCGCTGCTGGTGATTGAAGGGCCGCTGATGGCAGGCATGAGCGTGGTCGGGGATCTGTTCGGCGCGGGCAAAATGTTCCTGCCGCAGGTGGTGAAGTCGGCGCGTGTGATGAAGAAAGCTGTCGCGCATCTGACGCCTTTCATGGAAGCCGAGAAGGCGGCACAGGAGGCGGCCGGCGAAGTGGTGAAGGCGCAGGGGAAGATCGTGCTGGCCACGGTGAAGGGCGATGTCCACGACATCGGCAAAAACATCGTTGGCGTGGTGCTGGCGTGCAATAACTACGAAGTGATCGACATGGGCGTGATGGTCCCGTGCGAGAAGATTCTGGAGCGGGCGAAGACCGAGAAGGCGGATATGATCGGCCTGAGCGGCCTGATTACGCCGTCGCTGGACGAGATGGTGAATGTGGCGAAGGAGATGGAGCGGCAGGGTTTCAAACTGCCGCTGCTGATCGGTGGGGCGACCACCAGCCGGGCGCATACGGCCATCAAGATTGCTCCGCACTACAGCCAGCCGGTGGTGCATGTTCTGGACGCGAGCCGGGCGGTTCCGGTGACAACGAGCCTGCTGAGTGAAGACGGCAAAGATGCGTTTGTCGCGCAGCACAGGGCGGAGTATGAAGCGGTGCGGAAGTCGCACTCGGCGCCTCGTCTGAAGGCTGTTCCGTTTGCCTCGGCGTGTGAGCGGCGGGTGCCAATTCAGTGGCGTGCGGAAGATTTGCCGGTGCCTTCGTTTACGGGCGTGCGGGTGCTGGAGAACTTCCCCCTGGAGACTCTGCGCGAGTTTATCGACTGGTCGCCGTTCTTCCATACGTGGGGTCTGAAGGGGATTTATCCGCGGATTCTGGATCATGAGGGGCATGGTTCGCAGGCGCGGCAGTTGTTTGCGGAAGGCAATGCGCTGCTGGACCGGATTATTGCGGAAAAACTGCTGACGGCGCGCGGGGTGTATGGTTTGTTCCCGGCGAACGCGGTGGGTCAGGACGTCGAGTTATATACGTCGGAAGCTCGTGACGGCGTGCTGGAGAAGTTCCATTTCCTGCGGCAGCAGGTGCGGGAAGGCAGCAAGCCGTGCCGGTCGCTTGTGGATTTTGTGGCTCCGAGAGAGACCGGGCTGGCGGATCATGTGGGCGCGTTTGCGGTCACGACGGGAATCGGGCTGAAGGAACTGTGCGAGCGGTTCCGGGCGGAGAACGACGATTACAACGCCATCATGGCGGAGGCTTTGGCGGACCGACTGGCGGAGGCGTTTGCGGAGTGTCTGCATAAGCGGGTTCGGGATGAGTGGGGCTATGGGCTGGCGGAGGGTTTGACGCCGGAAGAACTGATCCACGAGAAGTACCGCGGGATTCGGCCGGCGGCGGGGTACCCGGCGTGTCCGGATCACACGGAGAAGGGGCCGCTTTGGCAGTTGCTGGATGTTCAGAAGAACACGGGCATGCAGATTACGGAGTCGTTCGCGATGTGGCCGGGATCGAGTGTGAGCGGGCTTTATTTCGCGCATCCGGAGTCGGGGTATTTCAGTTTGGGGAAGATTGATCGGGATCAGGTTGTGGATTACGCCGGGCGCAAGGGAATGAGTGTGTCGGAAGCGGAGCGGTGGCTGGGTCCGAATTTGAATTACGAGGTGGTGAATTAGAGGTGAGGCGGCTGGTGAAGCTAAAGCGTATTTCTTACTTGTCGAGTATGCCGATAATTTTGTAAGTTTCGGACTCGATTTTCTTGCCATCAAGGCTTACTGGCCAAAATAGTTTCGCATTGTCCTTATTAAACTCAGCCTCAATATTGTCGACGATGGGCATGCGGCAACTACGGCGATTGATATGGTCGCCACGGGGCGTGTATTTGCTCTCACAGTTGACTACGATTACCTTGTTATCGGGTAACAGTAGCGTAAAGGTTGCCCCACGAACGGAATAGGAGATGTGGCGCGGTGGCGTTATGGTCCCGTTCGTTCTGGTGGTACCGGTGCAACTTGCGGAGTTCGGATAAGCAGAGCAATCGATATTTGTACGCGCGGTGCTTTCGATTTGAGCTGGAATTGTATAGCTATATCCCTGCTCGCTGTCGTGTCGGTCGACAATTTTCACTTGAACTCTTTCAGCGCCAAGGAGAAATGCGCTGTTAAGAAGAATCGCCACGACGATGATTCGCATTGAACTAGACGTTACCACAGGAGGCTGTTGAACTCAAGGCAGTGTGGATCCTCCGTTGAGTTCGCATGGGACGACTATGAAAGCTGTCACGAGAACAGGCTTCCCTGGCTCGCAGGAGGCGGTGGCTTTTCCCGCGCCGGACGTCGTCTCATGCGCGCGATGCTCTTCACGTCCAGTTTGAGGAATTGCTCCGGCCTTGTCCACGCTGACTCGGGAGCGACACCACATGCTTCGCGGTCAAAGAACAGGACGCAAGCGACGCCGTTCGGCACGCGGGAACTTGGATAGTAAATACCTCTAACCGGCTCACCGGAACTCGGACGGAACGCGTACCGAAAGTACTCCGTGACGACTTGTGTAGGCACGTACTCCGTGTGCTCTCGGCTGTTACGTCGAATAGGTTTTGAGAGTTCCTGCACGAAATCGTGCAGGAACGATATCGCTCCACGTTCCCTCCGAGACGAGTTGCTAAACAGGCTCGGTACCCGGGGGAGGTTCGAAAAATCGATGGCGGAAAAATCCTTCGTGGAGACAAACTCGGCGACGGTCACGATCTCCTCCGGTGTTAGCCTACGAGTCTTTGTCTCCGCTACTGCCGTGTACCCATCGAGCGCACCGTAGAACATGGCGATTCCGGACGGACTCATCCGATTGGGATACCTTACCTTATTTTCAGGCGGCGTTCCCAATGTCTCTGCTGAGCGGTACATCCGCTTCCTGCTGTGCACGCGAGCTCGCTTGAAAATGGTTCCTGCCGGGACTCGGCGTACTAAGCTCGCTGATTCCACGATGTGCCCGATCGTGTCGAGGATCTCTTCTGGGGCCAGTTCCAGCTCAGAGGGACCGAAAGAATCAAGAACACCGGGTTCTGCTTCGTTGGTCTGTTCGGGGGGTGAGGCAGTCATCCGGCTCTGCGGGCGAATGAAGACAAACCGATTCCGGTGCTTGACGACGTGGCAAAACGATTCCCAATCGACCGCCATGGATTGTGCGGGGCCGAGGCTCCCGAAGTCCCGTTCACAGAACTGCTGATCCGGCAAACGTTTGGCGATATCACGCTGAAGCTTTTCGTTGCTGACTGGAACCCAGTCATAGACGAGGTCCCATCTGTCTACCGTCTCAGCCAGGTAACCGCCCTCGGCCGACTCGTACGGGATGCCCTCGTCGTCAGCGTAATTCCACTCTTTGAACAAGCCCTCCGCGATGACTTCCATTACTGCATTGAACGGTGCTGCGATGGGACCGGGATCCTCGCCGTTGTCCTGTGAGGTATTTCCGCAGTAGTCGCACTCGAATGCATCGGCGTGCTCGCGGACGAAGCTGCTTAACACGTCATCATCAAAGCAATCGGGACATACTGAAGAGTCCGGTCCCTCGTACCAGCCGCGCTCTTCCTGTTCAAGCATCCACTCTTTAGCTCTGCCCATTGCTCTCTCTATTCACTCACGACCGTGCGCGAAAGATCAAATAATGGACGATTGAGCAGATGGCAGACTGAAGAGTTTTCGGTTTGTGAAGTGAAAAGGCGGGCCTGAGCGGGGGCGTCCTCCGCATCCCCGCTCAGGTTGGGGCCTGCTGAGTCAGGCCCTTGCCTCCTTCAGTAAAGGGAGAGGGTCCCTTTGGCCGAAGAGCTCAAGTGGGGT